>DRPG01000270.1 GCA_011376105.1 Deltaproteobacteria bacterium | reverse complement strand
CCCCTGGATCGCGTCCGTGGCTTCGACTCATCACACCCCCTCCTCCGAGGTGCCCCCCCCCACGCCTGGGGCTCGACGGTGAAGCGCTGCCCAGCCTGCGGAGCCGAGTACGAGCCCCACGTCGAGTACTGCTTCAGCGATGGCTCGCTGCTGCGGGAGGGGGCGTTCTCCCCCGCCACGCCACGCCTCGAGCCCCCCGCACCCCAGCCCTCCCGCCTCGCCTGGATCGCTGGGGTGTTGATCGGGATCGTGCTGATCGGCCTCCTCGCGGTGGTGGGGCTGACGTTGTTCCTGTTCTCAGAGGCTCCAGACAGAGACCCCGCGACCGAAGCGATCGTGGCTCCAGCTCCAGAGGTGATCTACATCGGGTTCACCTCGAGCCCCGAGGGCGCCACGGTCTCGGAGGAGGGCACACCCCTGTGCACCACGCCATGCACGGTGCACCACTCAGACGAGGCCCCCCTGCCACGGAGGTTCCGCCTGCAGCGGGAGGGCTACCTCGACGCGCTGATCACGGTGCACGATCCCTGGCGCCCCCATCACGCGACCCTGCAGGAGGTCAGCACCCCCGCGCCAGAGCCCAGGCCCAGGCCCAGGCCCAGGCCCAGGCCCAGGCCCAGGCCGGCTCCAAGCCCCGGGAGCACCGACAAGCTGGAGATCGTTCGCTGAGCTGCAGGCTCTGGGGCTCGGGACGATCGTAGCGGTTCGGAGGGGGCAGGCAAGATAGCCGATAGGATGTTTGGCACCCTCTCCCCCGATCTCCGCGCCCTGGGCTGCCCTCAGCGGCGGGCCTGGCGCCGGCTGTACTGTGGCACCTGCAAGGGGCTGCACACCTACGGCACACCCGCGAGGGCCCTGACCTCCTACGATGCAGTCCTCCTCGCTGCGCTGATCGAGGGCCTGGCCGCTGAGGCTGGCCCACAGGGGAGCTGTCGCTGCCCCCTCAACCCCCTGATCTTCAGGCCCATCCTGGACCCGAGCGCGGTCGCAACCCAGATCAGCGCAGCGGTCCAGATCCTGCTGGCCGACGCCTGGCTCTCAGATCGCTCCGAGGATGGACTGGCCGCGATCGGCTGGCTCCGCGCCGCCCTGCCCTCAAGGGACGCGGCTCAGACCCTGCGGGATCTAGGCATCGATCCAGCGCCGCTCGTCCACATCACCGCGGCCCAGCTCGCCGCTGAGGCCCAACCTTCCGAGCAGATCACCGCCGCCGCGGAGCCCACCGCCGAGGTGCTGGCGCACCTGCTCCGCTCCCTGCCCGATCTCCCGGGCGCCGATCCGGGCCTGCGCACGGCCTCGGCCCGGCGCTCCCTGGCCGCGATGGGCTCGGATCTCGGCCTGTGCATCTACCTGATCGACGCCCTGGAGGACCTGGGGGAGGACGCGCTCACCGGCGCGTTCAACCCCTGCCTCGATCCAACCTCCGGGCGCCCGGCTCAGGCCAGGGTCGACGCCGCTCAGCGTGCCCTCGATCACGCCACCGAGCGCCTGGCCGAGGCCGTCGCTGCGTTCCCCTGGCGGCGGAACGCGCTGCTGCTGTCGCACGTGATCGGCGAACAGCTGCCCCGGGCGGCGGCGGCGGCCAGCTCCGCGGCGGCGGCGGCCAGCTCCGCGGCGGCGGCCGCGCCACAGCATGCGCCCCCCACCCCCACGGCGACCGCGCCGCAGCGTGCGCCCCCCGCCCGCGCTCGCCCCCGCTGGCCCTCGCTGGCCCTCGCCTGGAGGCGCTTACAGCACCTGTGGCGTCGGAGCCAGTCGATCGTGCTCCGAGCCATCCGCCCCACGCCCCGGGATCCGGGCGATCCCAGCCGCAGACACCTCCCCCCCACGGGAGGCGAGCAGCCGGGGGGAGGCGAGCAGCCGGGGGGAGGCGAGCAGAAGAAGAGGCGCGATCGCTCCTGCTCGGGCGCCGACTGCTCGGGCTGCTGTGACTGCGTCCCGTGCCGGGGCCCCACCGACAGCTCCAGCCTCGGCGATGGCTGCTTCGACTGCGGACCTGCAGGGTCGAGCTGTGTCGACTGCAGCCCATGCGGCTGCGATGGCTGCGATGGCTGCGATGGCTGCGACTGCGGCTGACGATCGGGCCCCGGATGGAGGCTCCACGTCCGGTGCCCCCAGCGAGGCAGCGGCGATCTCGGGGCCTGCCACCGCCTGATCTCCTTCGATCGAGCGCTGCTCGGGCTGATGGGCGTGGGCTCCGTGGTGCCCGCTCCTCAAGCTGAGCCCGGCCCCGTCCCCGGACCCCACGAATGCAGCGGACCAAGCTCGCTCGCTCCCCGACCCAGGGTCGAGCCCTTAGCCTGCCCCCGAGCGCGCCAGACGCCGATCGCCTCCGGCGGCGATCGCCTCGCACAGATCGTCGAGGGCGAGCCAGATCGCCCAGGCATCGCCACCGAGCCGTCGGTGCAGCGCACGCTGGATCAGCCCCTCCAGCTCCTGGGATCTCCTCCCCTTCCACAGGGTGTCGGCAAGGGCCACCAGCAGCGCCTCGAGACCGATCCCCGGCCTGCGCCACCGGGCATGATCCATACAGATCTGGGCGAGGGAGCCTGGGATCCCGAGATCGAGGAGCAGCTCGCGCCCCGCCGGCTCGTGGCGGGAGCCCGGCTCGTGTAGCTCCTCGGGGAAGCGGATCTTGCCTGCGTCGTGGAGGGCGGCGCCGGCGAGAATCAGGGACTCGTCGAGATCGAGATCGACGAAGCGCCCCCGCAGGCCGCTGCACAGCAGCCCCGCGGCCTCGAGCACCAGCTCGTGGTGCAGGACGAGGTGGCGGGGGGCACCGAGATCACACAGCAGCTCGAGGGCGACCTCAGGGGTCATCGGGGTCCGGTGGTTAGGTGGAGCACATGCTCTTGCTCTGGCTCGCCACCATCGCACAGGCGTGGGGCCCTCAGCTCCACGATCTGCGGGCCCTCGTCGCCACTGAGATCCTGATCCCGAGGGCGGTGTGGTTCGATGGACAGAGATCGCCCGGCTTCGAGACCCGGGCCTGGCAGGCTCAGGTGGTGTTGAGCTGCGAGCCCGACATGGGTCGAGCCCGCAAGCGGAAGACACGGACCGCCTGCGCCGTCGAGGACGCCGCCCTGTCCGCTGCTCCCCTCGATCCCGGTCGACACGATGCACGAGCCGAGCTCGAGCCGATCCTCGGCGAGCTGGCGACCTACCTTCAGCAGGCCACCGTCCACCTGATCACCTCAGAGCGGGGGCGGCTGCTGTCATGGTCGGCCGAGGGGCTGCCCGAGGGCGGCCCCCAGCAGACCCGGATCGGGCGGATCCTGGCGGTGGTGCTGGAGCGGGCCACCGCGGGGCTGATCCTCGAGCGTCCTCCAGAGCCCCCGCCCGAGGCGAGCCAGTGGATCGAGCGCACCAGCCCGCTGCTGCGCTTCCCGGATCTGGACACGAGCCAGGCACCGGGGGTGTCCGAGCAGCTGCACGAGGTCGCCTTGATCGGCGGCACGATCGAGGTCTACTCGGAGGGTCAGGCCACCCTGATCGATCCCGTCGCCGATCTCCAGATGCGGGCCAGGGTCCGGAGTCAGGCCACCCTACGCAGCGACGGGGCCCTGCTGAGCCGAAGCTTCAACGTCGACGCCACCGACGGGCCCACCGTGGTCTACCACCACGCAGGCTGGCTGCGGAGGCTGGCCCCGGGCGAGGCGGTGGAGCTGGGCCCCGATCGGCTGGTGCACGCCCCAGGCGAGGACGCCGGCGACGATCCCCTCGGCTCGCCCCCGTGGCCCGATCTGTAGGAGCCACCTCAGGGGCGGGGAGGATCAGGATGGCTCCGGCCCGCCGTGCAGTGATCTCCGCAGCGCTCAGCCTGGCCGCCACCGCGGGCGCAGCTCCCATCAACACAGGCAAGGCCCTGCTCGACACCCTCGATGACCCCAAGCCCCCCGGCCCGGCGATCTGCAGCGCTGGGGTCGCTGGGCCGACGATGCAGATCAGCAGGCGATGATCGGGGGCCAGCTCGCCCGGCCCGGGGCGGGCTGAGCGAGCCCAGGGCACAGCGGGCGCCCGGGGCGCTCCAGGCCTCATCGCCGGCGCTCCAGGCCTCATCGCCGGCGCTCCGGCGGCGAGCCCGATCAGGGAGCCCGCTCCTGCTCCGACCGGGCCTCCTGAGCGAGGGAGCGCCAGCTGAAGCGTGTGAACCGCGCCACCCAGGGATAGGTCTGTCGGTCCACCCACTCGAAGCGGGCCGAGGCCCCGTCCAGCGACAGGATCCCCCACGCGCCGGGGCGCAGGGTGTTGTCCTCGATGAACTCTAGGTGCTCGAGCCCCACCAGCAGCCCGTTTGGGGTTGACAGCGGGCCCACGACCTGGTGGTGGTGGCCGAACAGGTGCACCCGGGGCTTCAGCGCCTGGGCCAGGCGGGTGAGGTGTGGTGAGCCCCCCCGCCAGGCGGGGTGGAGCGGACCCGCATGGGTCAGCAGCACATCGATCGGGCCCAGCTCCGCACTGAGGACCCGCTGCAGGTCCTTGAGCCGGAAGCGTGGCCCCATCGAGAGGCTCAGCTCGGCCCGGTCGGCCTTGCGCCGTGACCGCCGGGCGCTGCGCCCCCGCCGCTCTGCTGCGGGAGGGCGCAGCGGGGCGGCAGCCCCGAAGGCTCCGATCCGAAGCAGCTCCGGGGCCCCGATCGGCCAGGGAAGCACCTGACCATCGGGGACGAACCACAGCTTGCCCCAGGGATCCATGGGGCTCGGCTCCCGGTGCTGGGAGAGGTAGCCGAAGTCCTCGTGGTTGCCCCGACAGAACACGATCGGGGGGGTGTCCGGGGGCGAGAGCAGAGAGACGGCGTCGGGGCTCGGAGAGAGGAAGTCGCGGAAGCCCAGCTCGTCGGGATCGTGCCGGGCGTAGCGGCGGGTGGAGCGATCGAGGCGATCGTGATCGGGGAACGCGCCCATGTCGCCGACCTGGAGGATGCCGTCCAGGGGCAACCTGGCCTCCTGCTGCCAGCGGCGGGCGAGGGTGAGCATCAGGGCGACGCGGCCGTGCACGTCGCCAAACACGGCGAAGCGATGGATCAAGGAGGACCTCGGAGGCGAGGGACAACGCTCCGACCCTGATCTATAGGGTGGCGTCGTCTTGGGATCGAGCGAGCCTGGGGCTCTTGGCTAGCGTGGACTCGATGCGTCGGGTGACATGGGACCTCCCCTCGTCCCCCCCACGTTATCGGCCATGCTCCGGCTCGACAAGCCACGATCCAGCGCAGACCCACGATCCAGCGCGGGCCTACGGACCGACGGCCCGCGAGACCCGATCTGCTACCGGGTCTCGGCGAGGCCCCCACCGCTGTGGATGGTGCCGGTGTTCTCCTGGAGCGCGCCGGTCGGGGTGTAGCCTTCGAGCACCACGAGACAGACCGTCCCGGCACCACGAGACAGACGAATACTCCGCTGGTGCCCGGTCCGACCCGACGCCGAGCTGCCCACGGGTGGGGCCATGCTCCGGGGCCGCCGGGGGGGCGTGGTGTTCGACGCCGAGCTGCCCACGGGTGGGGCCATGGGCCCATGGGAGTCCATGGATGCGGAACCCATGGATGCGGAACCCATGGATGCGGAACCCCTGGGGCCTCGGCATGCCCCACCCGCCCCCCGGATCCAACGTCGCGGCGCCGGGGCTTGGGCCCTGTCCGTCCGAGCGTCCTCCGGTCGTGCGCCACGGCGCGGCTGGGTGCACTATGCTCTGTCGATGCGATCCCTCCTCCCCCTCCTCCCCCTCCTGGCGCTCCCCCTCAGCACCGGCTGCAACGATCCAAGCTGCCTGCGTGCCCCTGGGCAGGCCTGCACCGTCGAGCCCGCCTGCGACGCGCTGGCGTTCTCCTGTGAGGCAGGCGGCACCGAGGTCTACCGCCTCACCAAGGACGATCCTCTGCCGATCGGTGGGCTCGATGTGCTGGCCTCCAACGGAGACTGGGTGTTGGCCAACGATCACGTCGTAGCGGTGATCGATGACCTAGAGCACCCCCACTATGTCTCCCCCACCGGTGGCACCCTGCTCGATCTAGGCACCCGGGGAGACGACAACGACGCGCTGCGCAACCTCCAGCAGGCGATCGGGGTGCTGCCCACCGAGGCCTTTGCCTACACCAGCGCCGAGGTCATCGAGGAGGGTCCGATCAAGGGGGTGCAGTTCCGGGGCACCCTCGACGGCTTCCCTGACGTGGCGGTGGCCACCCGCTACGAGATCCGTCCCTGCGATCAGGGGATCCGGGTGCGCACCGAGCTGGTCCACACCGGAGACGATCCTCTGTCGCTGTGGCTGATCGACGGGTTCTACTGGGGTGGCCGCGAGCACCTACCGTTCACGCCCCAGGCGGGCTTTGTCCACCCCTCCTTCGGGCTGACCGATCTCCAGACCGCGTTCCGGGACGTGCCCTGGATGGTGGGGGCGGCCCACGCGGGCGACGCGGCCTCCTATGGCCTGGTCCCGTGCAACACCGAGTCCATCCGGGGCTTCCAGAGCACCGAGATCAGCGCAGTCGGCCTGCCCAACCGGATCCTCCAGCCCCGGGACTGGGCGATCTACGAGCGCTTCATCGCCGTGGCCGACGGCCCGAGCGTCTCGGGGCCCGCCGACATCCTGCTGCAGGTCCGCGAGCAGCTGTTCGACGAGCCATCCGTCGAGGTCAGCGGCCAGCTGGCGGCCGACGACGGCGCGCCTCTGGGCGACATGGTCCGCGCCAGCATCGTGGTCTCGGGCCCGGATGGCCCGCTGACCCATGTGGTGCCCGACGTCGACGGCAGCTTTGGCTTCCGGGCCCCCCCGGATCTGGCGCTGTCGCTGTCCATCGAGGCCTTCGGCATGGTGGTGGACACCGTCGATGTGCAGCTGAGCGCGGGCCCCAAGGATCTCGGCGTCCTCGCGATCCCCGCCGTGGGCACCGTCACCCTCGACGCCACCGTCGACGGGGTCTCCGATCACGTGCTCGCCTTTGTCTACCCCTCCGACGAGGCCACCCGCTCCGCGGTCGATGCCGCCCTGTATGGAGCCACCGACGCCTGCGCGCCGCTGCTGGGCAACCCCTGGGGGGGAAGCCCGGCGTGCAACCGGGTGCTGCTCGATGGCCCCATCGATCTGAGCCTGCCCGACGGCACCTACGACTTCGTCGCCGTCGCCGGCCCGTTCTCCACCCTGGCCCTGGCGGAGGGCGTGACGGTGGGGGCCGGCACCGGCCAGTCCGTCCTGCTGGAGCTCCAGACGCTGCGGCTACAGCCAGAGGGCACCCTCTCCGCCGACTTCCACGCCCACGGCCGGGCGAGCTTCGACAGCTCCCTGCCGGATCTAGACCGGGTGCGGGCGTTCCTCGCGTCCCGGGTCGACGTCGTCGCCAGCACCGATCACGACGCTGTGAACGACTACGCCGAGGCGATCGAGGCGCTGGAGGTGGGCGATCGCATGAAGGTGCGGGTCGGGATGGAGACCACGGGCCACATCCTGTTCCCGTTTGTGCCCGACACCACGATCCCCAAGGTGATCGGTCACTTCAACTTCTGGCCCCTCGATCATCAGCCCCGTGGCCCCTGGCGGGGCGGCCCCTGGGACGAGCTGGCGGAGCCCGGTGAGCTGTTCACCCGGGTCGAGCAGATGGGCTGGCCCCGGGAGACGGGGGTGATCCAGCTCAACCACCCCTGGGGGGGGCTGCAGTTTGGGCGCGATTTTGCCTGGCCCACCGCCATCGGCCTCGATCTGACCCAGCCGCTGCCCACTGAGTATGACGGCACCGGCCCCAGCCTGTTCCTGCGCACCCCCAAAGATGCGGCGTTCTCCAACGCCGACTACCACGCCCAGGAGGTGATGAACGGCACGAGCAACGCCGCCTTCGTGCAGTACCGGGCGATCTGGCACTACCTGCTGTCCGAGGGGATCGTGCGGGCGGGCACCGCCAACAGCGACTCCCACAGCCTGACCGACAACGTGCTGGGCACCCCCCGCACCCTGGTCTGGACCGACACCAACCTGCTCGCCTTCGATCCCGT
>DRPG01000269.1 GCA_011376105.1 Deltaproteobacteria bacterium | reverse complement strand
TGGCCGCAGCCAGGTGCCCCTCCAGATCCAAGGCCACCGCCCCGACGGTGCCGTGCCCTCCAGCGCCGCCATGATCGAGGTGGATCCGGCCCGACGCCCGAGCCACCTCCAGCTGTGACAGCCGCTCGGGGACCACGAAGTGCCCGGGCTCGACCCGGGGCAGGCCGAGCTCGGTGGCCAGGGCCTCCGCTCCCTCGCCGATCACCATCACGTGGGGGGTGTGGGCCCGGACCGCGGCCGCGAGGTGCACCGGGTTGCGGACGGTGCGCACCCCCGCCACCGCCCCCGCCCTGCGCGATCCATCCATCACCGCCGCCTCCAGCTCGACCTGGCCCGACGCCGCCAGCACCGCCCCCCGCCCCGCGTTGAACAGCGGATCGTCCTCCAGGGCGGCCACCGCGTCGACCACGACCTGCAGGGCGGAGCCGCCCCGCTGCAGCTCAGCGCTCCCCTCGGTGATCACCCGGCGCAGGGACGCGGTGGCGGCCTGCTCGCGCCCGGGGCTGACGTCGTCGCGCCGGATCAGGCCAGCGCCACCGTGGATGGCGATCACATGAGGCATGGCTGCGGCTCGTAACCGAGGCCCGGCCCTGGGGCTCCGATCGGGTTACGACCGCCGGCCAATGCTGATCCTACGTGGTGGTCCGTCCCTGTCCGAGCCCCGTCGCCGCGAGCGGCTCCACACACTGCGCGCCGCAGCGCCCGGGCTGCAGCAGCTGTGGGCGGATCACCTGCACCTGGTGCAGATCAGCCGGGATCTCGCCGAGGGAGAGATCGCCACCCTGCGGTGGCTGCTGTCGTATGGGCCAGAGCCCATCGCCCCCGATCGCACAGCGCTGCCCGGAGCCCAGCAGCGGCTCGTCTCCCCCAGGATCGGCACCACGTCGCCCTGGTCGAGCAGGGCCACTGAGATCGCCCACGCAGCGGGCCTGTCCAACGTGGTGGAGCGGATCGAGCGCTGCACGCTGTGGACCTTCCTCGCCGGGGCCCCGATCCCCGATGATGTCGTCGCACCCCTGATCCATGATCGGATGACCGAGGTCGTGCTCTCCGATCCAGCCCAGGCCGCCGCGCTGTTCGTCGCCGAGGCTCCGGCTCCGCTGCGGCGGATCCCGCTCGCCGGCGACGGCGTCCGGGCCCTGCAGCACGCCAACGCAGCGCTGGGCCTCGCCCTGTCCGACGACGAGATCGCCTACCTCGCCCGCACCTTCGCCGAGCTGGGCCGCGATCCAACGGACGCCGAGCTGATGATGTTTGCCCAGGCCAACTCAGAGCACTGCCGGCACAAGATCTTCAACGCCCGCTGGATCCTCGACGGGATCGAGCTCGAGCGCTCGCTGTTCCAGATGATCCGCCACACCACCACCCACCGGGCGGCCCGCCGTACCACCGACGCCCCGGGGAGCCCAGGGAGCGTGCTGTCGGCCTACCGCGACAACGCAGCGGTGCTGTCGGGCTGGCCCGCCGGCCGGTTCGTCGCCGATCCCCACACCCACGTCTACCAGCAGCTACCCCTCGCTCCGCTGCACCTGCTGATGAAGGTGGAGACCCACAACCACCCCACCGCGATCAGCCCCGGCCCCGGGGCCGCCACCGGCGCCGGCGGCGAGATCCGCGACGAGGGCGCGGTCGGTCGAGGGGGCAAGCCCAAGATGGGCCTGTGCGGCTTCTTCGTCTCCCACCTGCGGCTGCCCGATCGACCCCGGCCCTGGGAGATCGACGATCCGGGTCGACCCAGCCGGATCGCCTCGCCCCTGCAGATCATGCTCGAGGCCCCCACCGGCGCGGCCGCGTTCAACAACGAGTTCGGCAGGCCCAACCTCGCCGGCGTGTTCCGCACCTTCGAGCTGCCCCTCGACGGGGCAGCGCGCTGGCGGGGCTACCACAAGCCGATCATGCTGGCCGGTGGCCTGGGCAACATCGCAGCTGAACACGTCCACAAGCACCCCATCCCCCCGGGCTCGCCGATCGTGGTGCTCGGGGGGCCCGGGATGCGGATCGGCCTGGGGGGAGGCGCGGCGAGCTCCATGGGCCAGGGTGCCCAAGACTCCGAGCTCGACTTCGCCAGCGTCCAGCGCGCCAACCCCGAGATGCAGCGCCGCGCTCAGGAGGTCCTCGATCGGTGCCAGGCGCTGGGCGTCGACAACCCGATCGTCAGCGTCCACGACGTCGGCGCAGGGGGGCTGTCCAACGCCCTGCCGGAGCTGGTGCACGACGGAGGCGTCGGAGGGCGCTTCGATCTGCGCTCGATCCCCAGCGCAGAGTCGGGCCTGAGCCCGCTGGAGATCTGGTCCAACGAGTCCCAGGAGCGCTACGTCCTCGCCCTGCGCCCCGACGCCCTGGCCACCTTCGAGGCGATCTGCGCCCGGGAGCGCTGTCCGTTCGCGGTGGTCGGCGAGGCCACCGACGCCCTCCACCTAAAGCTCGTCGATCCCCTCCTCGGAGAGCCCCCGGTGGATCTGCCCCTGTCGGTGATCTTCGGGGACCCACCGAAGATGGAGCGTGTCGCCCAGACCTTGCCCCTGGGCAGCGCCCCCCTCGATCGGTCCCGGATCGTCCCCGCCGAGGCCATCGAGCGGGTGCTGCGGTTCCCCACCGTCGGCGACAAGACCTTCCTGATCACGATCGGAGATCGATCGATCACCGGGATGGTGGCACGCGATCAGATGGTGGGGCCCTGGCAGGTGCCGGTGGCCGACGTCGCGATCACCACCACCGGCTACCACACCGAGCCGGGCGAGCCGGTGCGGGGCGAGGCGATGGCGATCGGCGAGCGCACGCCGCTGGCCCTGCTCGACGGCCCGGCCGCTGCACGGATGACGGTGGGGGAGGCGGTGACCAACCTGGCCGCGGCCCCCATCGAGCGCCTCGATCAGGTGGTGCTGTCGGCCAACTGGATGGCCAGCGCCGGGGATCCTGGAGAAGACGCAGTGCTGATCGAGATGGTCCGTACCGTGGGGCTGCAGCTGTGTCCCGCCCTGGGGATCGCCGTGCCCGTCGGCAAGGACTCGATGTCGATGCGCACGGTCTGGCAGGAGCAGGGCCACGAGCAGCGGGTGACCGCCCCGGTCTCCCTGGTGACCACCGCGTTTGCCCCCTGCACCGACACCCGGCGCGCCCTGACCCCCCTGCTCCGCCTCGATCGAGGGCCCTCCACCCTGCTCCTCGTCGATCTGGGGGCCGGAGCGGATCGCCTGGGGGGCTCGATCCTCGCTGCAGCCTACGGTGCCCTGGGGCAGACCCCACCGGATCTCGACGATCCTGCACTGCTGAAGGGCCTCTTCGCCGCGGTACAGGAGCTGAGCGCCCGCGGGCTGCTGCTGGCCTACCACGATCGCTCCGACGGAGGGCTGCTGGTCACCCTATGCGAGATGGCCTTTGCGTCGCGTTGTGGCCTCGATGTCACCCTGCCCGGCGACGATCCACTGGCGGGGCTGTTCGCCGAAGAGCTCGGGGCGGTGGTCCAGGTCGCCGATCGCGATCTGCCCGAGGTGCGGGCCACCCTCGCCGACCACGGCCTCATCAACCACGCCCTGGGGGCCCCCGCCCCGGGCACCACGCTGATCTTCCGGAGCCACGACGGCGGGATCTGGGCGCGCTCCGAGCGTCCCGCGCTGCACCGGATCTGGTCGGAGACCAGCTGGCAGCTCCAGCGGATCCGCGATGATCCAGCCTGCGCCGACGAAGAACACGATCGAGTCGATGATCTCGACGACCGCGGCATCGTCGGGCTGCTCACCTTCGATCTCACCGCACCCAGGCACGGCCCGGAGCGTCCCCGGATCGCGGTGCTGCGGGAGCAGGGGATCAACGGGCAGCGGGAGATGGCGGCGGCCTTCGATCGAGCCGGCTTCGCCGCGGTCGATGTCCACATGACAGACCTGATCACCGGCCGGAGCGCGCTGTCCGACTTCGTGGGCCTGGTGGCCTGCGGAGGCTTCAGCTACGGTGATGTGCTCGGGGCCGGCGGGGGTTGGGCCCGCTCTGTGCTCGCCCGCCAGAGCCTCCGGGATCGCTTCGCTGCGTTCTTCGAGCGCTCCGACACCTTCGCCCTGGGGGTGTGCAACGGCTGCCAGATGCTGTCCGAGCTCAAGGAGCTCGTCCCCGGTGCACGCGACTGGCCGCGCTTTGTGCGCAACCGCTCCGAGCAGTTCGAGGCCCGCCTGATCACCGTCCGGATCGAGCCCAGCCCGTCGATCTTCTTCTCCGGGATGCAGGGCGCACGGCTGCCGGTGCCGATCGCTCACGGCGAGGGTCGGGCCCTGTTCGCCGACGACGCCTCGCGACTGCGCGCCACGGCAGGATCGCTGGTCGCGGCGAGGGCCTGCGATGGCGAGGGCCGGCTGGCCACGACCTATCCCCTCGATCCCAACGGCTCGGTGGACGGGATCGCTGCGCTGACCACCCCGTCGGGCCGGGTCACGATCCTGATGCCCCACCCCGAGCGGGTGTTCCGCTGGCACACCCTGTCGTGGTGCCCCGACGAGTGGCGGATCCCCTCGGGCGACAGCCCATGGATGCGGTTCTTCCGCAACGCCCGGGCCTGGGTGGGCTGAGCGCCATAGCGGTCGATCGCCTGCCTCCGGCCCCGGCGTCACCCAGGTGGTGCGCCCAGGTGGTGCGCCCAGGTGGTGCGCCCAGGTGGTGCGCCCAGGGCTAGACCTGCCCCATCCCGCCGTCCACCGGCAGATCCACGCCGGTGACGTAGCTCGACAGATCGCTCGCAAGGAACAACGCAGCGGACGCGATCTCCTCGGGCCGCCCAAAACGCTGCAGCGGCACCTGGGAGCGCACGTCGCTGGCGAACGCGTCGACGGCCTCGGAGGGCAGACCGAGCTTGCGGTAGATCGGGGTCTCGATCGGACCAGGGCTGATGGCGTTCACCCGGATCCCCCGCGGGGCCAGCTCAGCAGCGGCGGTGCGCACCAGAGACCGCAGGGCCGCCTTGGTCGCGGAGTAGGCGCTGGAGCCGGGTAGGCCCTTGCTGTGGAGCGTGGAGGCGTTCACGAAGACCGAGGCGCCGTCGCGGAGCACCGACGATGCGTGCCGGAGCGCCAGCCACGGCCCCCGCACGTTGACCGAGAACTGATCATCGAACTGGGACAGGGGGAGCTCGAGCAACGGCGCAAACCTGGCGATCCCCGCGTTGAGGAACAGCACGTCGAGCCCGCCCAGCTCGTCGCGGATCCGGGCAAACAGGGCCTCGATGGCCTTGGGATCGCTGGCGTCGGACGCCCACACCTCGACACCATCGGGCAGCGTGTCGCGGGCGGCGGCCAAGGTCTCCGGGTTGCGGCCGGTGACCACCACCCTCGCCCCCTCAGCGTCGAAGCGGGCGGCGGTGGCCAGGCCGATCCCCGTGGTCCCGCCAGTGATCAGGACGGTCTTGCCGTTCAGTAGCTTGCTCATACTATCTGCTCCTATGTCAGTGACGAACTTACATATTTCCTGCAAGCTCGACGGTGAGAGCGACGATCCGCTCGGGAGAATGAGAGAAAGAAGTGGAAGAAGTGGAAGAAGTGGAAGAGCTCAGCGCGGAGGCGCGAGCTCAGCGGCGAGATCGGCCAGCGACACCTGTCGAAGCTCAGCCGCCAGCGCTGCGTCCAGGCGCTGATCCAGCCTGGCGAGGACCCCCGGCAGGCCCGCGGCGATGGCGCAGGTGCTGCCGGAGCAGTCATGGGCCGCGATCTTTGCCTGGCCCTCGGTGGCCCGGTAGACCTCGAGCAGGGTGATCTGGGACGCGGGGCGGGCCAGGAGGCTGCCGCCCCCGCTGCCGAGGCGGGTCTCGATCAGGCCAGCGTCGCGCAGCCTGCCGAGGACCGCCCGGAGGAAGGCGGGGTTGGTGTCGACGCTCTGGGCCAAGACCCCCGAGGTCACAGGAGCCCCCTGGTGGATGGCGAGGGCGGTGAGCACGTGGGTGGCGATCGCGAAGTGGGTGTTGCCGGTGATCATATGTAAGGAGTCTAGATACAGATAGAGTCCCCGCCCACCCGACTGACATCTCATGACATGCAGCGCTCAGCGAGCGCCGGGGAGCCCGAGGTGGAGCCAAGGCCCGGAGCGCGGTGACGCAGCGAGCCCCGGGCGGTGCGAGAGCGGCGCAGCGAGCCCCGGGCGGTGCGAGAGCGGCGCAGCGAGCCCCGGGCGGTGCGAGAGCGGCGCAGCGAGCCCCGGGCGGTGCGAGAGCGGCGCAGCGGGCCCCTCGCTCCAGCCCGCCACACCCTGAGGCATGGACACGTCGGCTGTGGTGCACACCTAAGTCCACAGCGGACCGGGTCCGAAGGAGGAACGATGGACAGCACCGTGACCCTCACAGGGGGGATGGCGTTCGACGCCCAGGTCGACGGCCACACCCTGGTGATCGACGCCAAGACTGAGCACGGAGGGCACGACGCGGGCCCCTCGCCGAAGACCCTGGTGCTGACCGGCCTGGCGGGCTGCGCCGCGATGGACATCATCAGCATCCTGCGCAAGATGCGCGCTGAGCCCAGCTCGCTGTCGGTCACCGCTGCTGCGCAGCTGTCGGAGGATCACCCCAAGGTGTTCGTCGAGCCGGTGGTCACTGTGCGGGCCACCGGAGACATCCCCACCAAGAAGCTGTGGCGCGCCGTGGCCCTGTCGCGGGATCGCTACTGTGGCGTCGCGGCGATGCTGCGCGCCCACGCTCCGATCCGCTATGTCGTCGAGCTGGACGGGGTCGAGATCCCCGAGCCCACGGAGTAGGCCGGGGCCACAGCCCCGAGCCGAGCGGCCCCGGGCCGGGCGGCCCCGGGCCGAGAGCCTGGAGGCCGGGGCCAGCCCCGGGTGGAGCCCTCAAGCCTGATCGAGGGCCCCCTGCAGCCGGCTCCGGACGTCCTCGATCACAGCGTCCATGCCGTCGGCCTGGACCACCTGGAACATCGCCCCGGGATCGATCGCACCGACCACCGCGTGCCCCTCGTCGTCGGTGCTGACCACCACGTTGCAGGGCAGCAGCAGCCCGATGGCTGGATCCGCCTGGACGGCGGCCCAGGCGCTGGGGGGGTGGCACGCCCCGAGGATCACGTACGGTGGCATGTCGTGACCCAGCTTCTTCTTCATGGTGGCCGCCATGTCGATCTCGGTGAGGATCCCGAACCCGTGGTGGCCGAGGGCCTCCCGGACGCGGGCGACGCCCTCGGTGAAGCCACAGTCCAGGGTCCGTGTGAGTCCATAGCTTGGGTTGCCGATCATGGAACCTCCAAGGTCATCGAGGAATTCGGGAAGGATCGTCGTGGGTTCACAGAGCCCAGCTGCCAGAGGTGTATCGTGAAGCCCCCGGGCCCGAGGGCCCAAGGGCCCGAGGGCGCTGCTACCGCTACAACGATCGGCTCGAGGGAGGAGAGACGGTGCTGCAGGAGCACGAGCTGGAGATCATCCCACGGGCCGGCGTAGGGCTGTCCCCCCTCCACGATCAGCTCCGCGGGGAGCCTGTCTCCTCTCCGGCCGCAAGCATGTGCTCTGGACAGATCTGACACGGGCCCGCTGATCGCCGTGGGTCCGGGGGCTCGGGGCTGCGCGCCCGGGTTACCGAGCCTGCATGCAGCCGACGCCCATCGACTACCTGGCGGGGTTCCCCGAGGAGATCCGCACCCGCGCCCACGCGCTGAGGGCGGAGGGGATCCTCGAGCAGCGGCTGCTCGAGCGCTACCCCGACACCCACGAGATCCAGGGCAACGCGGCGCTGTACACCTACGTCCAGGAGATCAAGCGGGAGCACCTGCGATCCTCCTCCCCCCTCGGCAGGATCCGCTACAGCGACAAGATCAGCACCCTGCACCGGGCGCTGGGGCTGCACACCTACGCGGTGCGGGTCCAGGGTCGCCGGCTGAAGCGCACCAACGAGCTGCGTGTCGCCAGCCTGTTCAAGGAGCTGGCGCCGGAGTTCCTGCGGATGGTGGTGGTGCACGAGCTGGCCCACCTGCGCCACAAGGCTCACGACAAGGCCTTCTACCGCCTGTGCTGTCACATGGAGCCCGACTACCACCGCTACGAGACCGATCTGCGCCTGCTGCTGTTCGCCCGTCGGGGGTAGCGGCCCGGCCAGAGCTGTCTATCACCCAGGGCGATCCACTAGAGCGCAGCCCCGCTGCCGCTGGGCACCCGGCTCGTGGCGCGCCCCGGCGACGAGGCCACGCTGCTCCGGCTCGCGGCACAGCTGGAGGGGGCCCAGCCCTGGGAGGACGAGCCCCCCCTATCGCACAGGCACCCGACCCCGCTCCAGTCCCCCAAGTCCCCCAGCCCGCCGCCTCAGCGCAGCTGTAGGTGTAGGTGATCATCGTGTCGAGCAGCCCAACACCCCTGGAAACGGATCTTGTCCGAGGTCACCGACAGGCGTGCCTCGACGTGGGGCTCCAGCAGCAGCTTACCCACCGCCCGGCGCGACACTGAGGCCTGCACCAGCTCGGACGCCCTGGTCACGTCCAGCTCGAGGGCGACGAGGGGCTGGATTGGATCCAGATCCCAGCGAAGATCCAGCCAGCGGGGGGGGCAAGCTGGTGGTGTTCCGGGGGGAGGTGGATCATAGCCGAGATAGCCGATCGGAGAGCCACCCCGGCCTGGGAGCGCGAGATCCACCTTTCGACCGTCGTGGTGGGAGAGGTGGGGCAGCAGGGGCAGGCCTCGGATCGGGAAGCCCGCGTCGAGGTAGCGCACCTGCTCGCCCGGGCGGGCCTCGGCATAGCGTGCAGCGATCGCGAGGAGCTCAGCGTGCAGCTCCGGGCGCACATAGTTTCGGTGCAGCAGGCAGCAGCCCAAGCTCTGGGGGGCGAGGTGGGGGTGGCCGAGGCACGGCAGGGGCACCCGACCAAGCCGAGCCGCCACGGGCGGGACCACGACCGAGCCCAGGGCATAGGCCACCCCCACCAGCCCCAGGGAGGTCCGGAGCCGGAGCCTCAGCGCCCCCGCCAGCCCCAGGGCGGGCCACACCAGCAGGCCCCCCACCTCGGTGAGCACCGTCAGCAGCAACACCCCGACGAGCCCAAGCGCGCGCCCACGCCAGCTCGGCCACACCAGCGGCCCCGCGAAGATCACCAAGATCTTCACAGCCCCCTCGCAGGAGCGCGGGGTACCCGCTCGAGGTCAGCAGGGCCTCGCTGTCTCTTTTGGGCGCCCGCCTGAGCCTCAGCCCCGCGCCGGGACGGTGAAGGGGTAGAGTTGGGCATGCCTCGTCCGTGCAGCCCTCCCCCTAAGAGGTGCCCCTAAGAGGTGCTGCCCCTGCACACACCGGGGGCGATCAGCGCAGGAGCTGTGCAGGCCACGACGCTCAGCTCCTCCGGGCCGTGCTCGGCCTGGGATCGAGCTGCGTCCGGATCTCGCCATGGATCATGTCCTGCACGCTCCTGGAGGCCAGGAAGTCATGGGGGAAGCCCAGCTCGACGGCGCTCACCTCGTCGAGCCGCTTCAGCTGCTCCTCAGCGAGGGTGATCTCGGTGGCTCCGAGGGTGTCGGTGATCTGGTTCACCGTGCGTGCCCCCACGATCGGGATCGTGCCGTAGCTGCGCTGGCTGACCCACGCGGTGGCCACCTGAGCAGAGGTGGCCCCGAGCTCGTCGGCGACGGCGTCGACCGTCCTGGCGATCTCCAGCTTCTGTGGGCTGGTGCGGCCACGGGCCTCGTTGCCCTCAGCGCGCTGTGAGTCGTTGTCGCCCCCCCGGGTGTACTTGCCGGTGAGGACCCCACCCCCCAGCGGCCCCCACGCCACCACGCTCATCCCAAAGTGCTCGGCCATGGGCAGCAGATCCCGCTCCGGGGTCCGCTGTAGCAGGCTGTACTCGATCTGCAGCCCGATGAACGGGCTCCAGCCCCGCAGCTCAGCGAACACGTTGCAGCTGGAGACCACCCAGGCCGGCGTGTCGCTCACCCCGACATACAAGATCTTGCCCGCACGCACCAGATCATCGAGGGCCCGCACTGTCTCCTGCCAGGGCGTCTGATCGTCCCAGGCATGGACCCACAGCAGATCGATGTGATCGGTCTGTAGCCGCCGCAGGCTGCCCTCCACCGCGCGCACCAGGCTCTTGCGGTGGTTGCCCGAGGCGTTTGGATCGGTGTGATCCATCGACAGGGTGTACTTGGTGGCGATCACCATCCGATCGCGACGCGATCCAAGCCAGCGCCCCAGGTACTCCTCAGTCTGGCCGTTGTGGTACTTGTT
Organism: Deltaproteobacteria bacterium; assembly: GCA_011376105.1. Classification (GTDB taxonomy): domain Bacteria; phylum Myxococcota_A; class UBA796; order UBA796; genus DRPG01. The sequence continues at coordinate 4,119 of DRPG01000269.1, read as the reverse complement.
CGCGGTGTCGAGGAAGTTGCCTCCACGATCGAGGTAGGTGTCCAGCACGGTGTGGCTGGTGGGCTCGTCCGCACCAAACCCCCAGTCCTGCCCAAAGCTCATCGTCCCAAGGCAGATCTCGGACACACGGAGCCCAGAGCTCCCAAACAGTCGATATCGCACACAGCCCTCCGGTCGGGAGGGTTCCCTAAAGATCCGGACTCAGCAAAGATCTCAAGAAGTTGTCAGGGCTGCATGGGTTTGTTCGCTCCACCGCTCGACCTCACCACCAGAACATCGCCACACCCCCACCCGGATCTCCGGTGGATCTCCGGCGGTAGGCGGCCCCGTCCGCGCCCACGAGGCTCAGATCGGCTCCGGCCGGGCGGGACAGGCCCCCAACCCGTGTATACATCGATCCGATCTCTGGGCAGGGTCGATGGCTTCGACGTTCGGGCGCTGCTCGCCGGGGATCCAGATCCAGCGGGCCTCCGTGCCGGTCCTTGGTGAGTTGGTGCCCCCCGGCGCCCTGGATCCCGGCGCGACACCGATCTGGCCATGCTCGGAGGGCCTCCGCTCCGCCCCATCCCGACCGTCGGGGCCCGGGGCCACCGGGGTGGAGCGAGCGCACTGGAGACACCAGGCCCAGGATAGGAGCTGCAGACACCCCGCCCCTCGACCCCCGCGCCCTGGATCTGAGCTCGCCGCAGCGCCCTTCGATCCCGAGCCACCCGGGTCGGGGCGCGTTGCAGCCGGGGGCCTCCACCGTGAACACCTTCCTTGTCTCCATGGCCGCCCCCCGTCCCTCCTGGCTCCCCCTGTTGCTGCTCAGCCGCAACGACCTCGTCCCCAAGCGGGTCATCAAGGAGAACACGCTCCGGATCCGGGGGGCGGGGGGCCCGGTGAGCCTCCTGTTGTGGGGGCTCGGGGCGGGCTGTGGGCCTACTGCACCGGCCACATCCTCCCCGCTCCCGGCTCCGCCCGCTTGGATCACCCTCGACTGCGGGGCCACAGACAACGCCCTTCGTCTACAGTGCGCCGTCGAGGTCCGGCCCCCCCAGCCGATCCAGATCCACGTCGAGCGCAGCGACGGCCAGGGCGAGGCCCGGGTGTTCACCGGCGACGGGGATCTCGCCGAGCACATCGTCGTCGTCTACTTCCTCGCCCCTGAGACCGAGCACACCCTGACGGCGGTGGCCGCCTCGGGGGCTGGGCCCAGGGCCCACACCACCGCACACACCTCCGCCGTGCCCCTGGGGCTGTCGAGCCGGCTGCAGGGCACGGGTGAGGCGCCCTCTGGGCTGATCGGGGCAGCCACGCCCTGCAGCGACGACGCCATCGCGGTGATCTATGATCTGCGCACCGGCGGGCTGGTCTGGTACCAGGAGCTCGATCCCCTGGGTCGCCTCGATCTCTTCCACATGGTGCGGTTCACTGAGGATCACACGATCCTGGGGGAGACCGCGGCCTCGATCGTGGAGGTGGATCTGCAGGGCCAGCAGCTGGTCCGCCTGGCGCGGGGTCAGCACTACGGGCCCGAGCTCCACCACGACATCTTTCGCCGGGGCGATGTCTACTATGGGATGTACCAGCGCCTGCTGGGGGGGCTGGGCTTCCAGGCGGATCGGCTCGACGCCCTGCTGTTGCTCGATCGCCGTGGCGTGCAGCTCGCGCGCTGGTTGCCCGAGGATCACCTGGACCTCCCTGCGGACTGGAGCGGGGACTGGATGCACACCAACACGATCTTCGTGGACGAGGCCGGCGACATCTACCTGTCCCTGCTGACCCAGGCCGCGGTGATCAAGCTCGATGGTGCGCTAGACAGCCCAACCTTTGGAGATCCCCTCTGGATCCTGGAGGGGGGAGACGGCGCGCTGCAGGGGGACATCGAGGTGGACTGGTCAGGGATCGGGGGCCCCGATGCGTTCCTCGATCAGCACGACGTGAGCCTCGCCTCCGACGGCCGGCTGGTGCTGCTGGACAACGCCCATGGCCGGGGGCTGGTGCTGGTGCTGGACGAGGAGACAAGCACCGCCAGGGTCACGGGCAGCTACCCCACCGCCGAGGACGCCTGTCGTGCCCAGGGCACCGCGGCGATCACCGTCGACGGCACCGTCGTGGTCGCCTGCTCCACCGATCGGATCCGCGCCTATGGCGGGGACGCCCAGCTGCGGTGGGAGGCGAGCGTCAGCTGCGACGGGGGCGAGCCCGCCTCGGTGGTCCGGTGGTCCCCCCTGGATGGCTGGTAGCCGCTCACCAGGCCCACGGCGGGTCAGGGGGAGGCCTCCACCGTCAGCTGGGTCTCTCCGCCTAGATCCGCCACGATCCACACCTCGTCCGGGGCTGGATCCGGCTCGAAGGTGCCGGAGTACGAGACGCTGGCGGCGTCGTATGTGAGGGGGCCCAGGCCCTCGACCCGCAGCCGGGCCCGCCCCCCGTAGCTGGAGCGGGCGCTGATCTGCAGCGTCCCGTCGGGCCCCAGCACCGCGGACGCCTCGAGGAGGGTGTGCTCGATCACCCCCTCGTCCTCGTCGATGATCCACAGCCGATCGACGGCCAGCCCCTCGATCGACTGGACGTGGCCGCTGGGCCAGGTGAGCTCGAGGCTGTCGATCCTGCTGGCGGAGCCCAGGCCGAAGTGCAGCGTCAGCTCCCGGTGGGAGTGGGCCGAGTCTCCGCCGGTGACCCTGCGCATCATCGGGACCCCCCCGGCGCTCAGCCGGGCGACGGCTCCGATCGCGGCCCGGTTGCTGGTGGTGCCCACCAGCGCCAGCTGGATCCAGTGGGCCACCGGACGATCCGCCAGGGCCTCGTCCATCCGGTGGTTCCGCCACAGGCTGGACGAGGCGGACTCGTCCCAGAGGAAGATGTCGACGTCGCCGTCGCCGTCGAAGTCGGCGGTGGTCCCGGCCCGGGCGGTGTGCCCCAGCCAGCCGGACTGGCGGTGGGAGACGAAGCGACCCGAGCCGTCGCCTTCGTTGATAAACAGCATGTCCGGATCCTCGGGCAGGCTCGAGCCCACCCACAGATCGATCCAGCCGTCGTTGTCGAAGTCCTCGAAGTTGGCCGGCCACGAGTTGTAGCCAAAGCACAGGCCCGCAGCAGCGCAGGCGTTGGCGGACAGCGAGCCATCGGGCTGGCCCAGGTACAGTACGTTGCCCTGGGGCGACGGAGGCAGCTCCCACACGTCGGTGACGTACAGATCCCAGTCTCCGTCTGCGTCGATGTCGCCGACGTCGACCCCCATCGCGGCCCAGGCGTCCTGGCCGACGCCGGGCAGGCTCCACTCAGAGAGCACGCCCTCGTGGTTGCGGTACAGCACGTCGTCGGGCACGAAGTCCGGGCTCCGATCCTCGTAGCTGTTGTTGCCCACGTACAGATCTGGATACAGGTCGTGGTCCGCGTCCCACCAGAACGCGACCAGCCCGTCCCGCCCCAGACCCCACCCCGCCCCGGGGGAGGCCACCTCGGTGAAGGTACCGTCGCACGCACCCCGCAGCAGGCGATCGGGGTTGTTCCCTGCGGGCAGCGAGGCCATGGCCCAGTTCACCAGGTATAGATCGATGCACCCGTCGCGATCGTGATCCGCCACCGCCGCCGCGGCGGTGCGGCGCCCCAGGGGATCGATCAGGCCCGCGGCCTGGGCCCCCTCCCGGAACCGCAGCCCGCCCTCGTTGATGTACAGCAGGTTGGGGCCGCCCTCGTGGGGCTGCTCGACGAACGAGATCATCGTCTGGGGGTTGTCGACCGGCACGATCAGATCGAGGTCCCCGTCGTTGTCGATGTCGGCGGCCTTGACGCCCGCACACTCCAGGCCAGGGCTGGGCTTGCGCACCGCCTCGGAGACGTCGGTGAAGGTGCCGTCGCCCTCGTTGCGGTACAGGTAGCTCGGCGAGCCCGCTCCGTTCGAGATGTACAGATCCGGCCAATGATCTTGGTTCAGATCGACGAAGGCCACCCCGCCGGTGTGGGTGTTGCCCGTGGTGAAGGTGTGCTTCAGCCCTGCCCGCAGCGTCACCTCCTCGAACCGGGTGGCGGCGCGCTGGGGATCGACGGCGATGTGGCGCACGATCGGCGGGGTCAGGGCAGCGATCCCGCTCAGCTCGGGATCCAACACCACCGCCTGCCAGGTGATCGGCC
>DRPG01000268.1 GCA_011376105.1 Deltaproteobacteria bacterium | reverse complement strand
TGACCCTGGTGGCGGATCGCACCGTCACGACCTTTGTCGACACCGAGGGCAGCAGGCTGGTCCACGGGCGCCGCCACGCCCGGCTGTCGCTGGCGATCAGCAGCACCGCCGACGACGGAGATCGGGTCCAGGTCTTCCGCGCGGTGGACGTCCACGATCCCGAGCGCCTGCCCGATCGGGAGCAGACCACGGCCTGGATCGCAGACGCGCTGGCCGAGCTGCACGCCCGCCTCGAGGCCCCCCGGGCCGATCCCTACTCTGGCCCGGTGCTGCTGCGGGGCAAGGCCGCGGCGGTGTTCTTCCACGAGGTGCTGGGGCACCGGGTGGAGGGCCACCGCCAGAAGCGAGAGGACGAGGGACGCACCTTCGGAGAGCAGGTGGGCCGTCCGGTGCTGCCCGACTGGCTCGACGTCTACGACGATCCAAGGGTGGAGGAGCTGCTCGACACGCAGCTCAACGGCCACTACGCCTACGACGACGAGGGCGTCGCCGCGGCCAGGGCGCCCCTGGTGGAGGACGGCGTGTTCGTGGGCTTTCTGATGGGTCGGTCCCCCATCCCCGGCTTCGAGCAGAGCAACGGCCACGGCCGCCGCTCCACCGGCAACCCGCCCCTGGCCCGGATGGGCAACACCCTGGTCGAGGCCTCGTCCCCGGTGTCCCGCGGAGCGCTCCGCAGCAGGCTCGTCGAGCAGCTACGGCGTGACGGGCTCTCGTTTGGCTACGTGGTCGACGAGATCGAGGGAGGGTTCACCCTGACCGGCCGGATCACCCCCAACGCGTTCAACGTGCGCGCCGCCACCACCTGGCGCGTGTTCGCCGACGGCAGGCCCGATGAGCTGGTGCGGGGGATCGATCTGGTGGGCACACCCCTGGTCGCCTTCGGTAACCTGCTGGCGGCCGGCGACGATCCACAGGTGTTCAACGGCACCTGTGGCGCCGAGAGCGGCTGGGTGCCCGTCAGCGCCGTCGCCCCCAGCTTGCTGTTCTCCCGGCTGGAGTTCCAGCTCAAGGAAAAGGGCCAGGATCGTCCGCCCCTGCTGTCTAAGCCCTCCTCCCCCAGCCACGAGGCCTCCCCGGCCCCCGATCCGGAGCTGCTGTGATCTGCTGGCTCGCCCTCACCGCGATCGCCGCCGACACCCTGGCGCCAGAAGCTCCAGACTGGATCGCGCCCGTCCTGCAGCAGCAGCTCCAGCGCAACGTCGAGCAGCTGTCCCTGCCCGAGGCGCCGCCGCTGTACCACCTCCGCTACCAGCTGCTGCAGCTGGGCCAGATCGACACCGCCGCCTCGATGGGGGCGCTGGTGTGGCACAGCACCGAGGCGCTCTCCTCCCTGGGGGTCGAGGTCCGGGTGGGCACCCCCCAGGTCGACAACACGGGCTTCGGGGGCTGGCAGGATGGCTTCGGTCGGGTCTCCCTGCCCGTCCACCTCACCCCCGGGGCGCTGGCGAACCACGCCTGGCGCCTCACCGACTCTGCCTACAAGGAAGCGGTCGAGCAGCGAGCCCGCAAGCTGGCCCAGTGGACCCCCCCCGCCGATCACCCCGGAGACTACACGCTGACCGGACCGGTGGTCGCCGATCTGGGCACCGCGACCCCCTTCCCCCAGCCCGAGCTGCTGGCCAAGCGAGTGGCCCAGCTCTCCCGGACCCTGATCACCAACCCCCCGCTGCTGCGGGGGGAGCTGTACCTGGGGCACGAGGCCGGCAGTCTGCGCATCGTCGACTCGGAAGGTACAGACGTGCGGATCCCGATGGAGGAGACCACGATCCGGGCGGTCGCGGCCCTCCGGGCCTCCGACGGTGCCCTGCTCACCGATCAGCGCCTGTGGATGGTGCGCGGCGCCGACGCCCTGCCACCGGACGCCGAGCTCCAGACCCAGCTCGCCGAGCTACGAGACGAGCTGATCGCTGCAGGACAGGCCACCCCGCTCCAGGAAGAGTACGTCGGCCCTGTCCTGTTCGAGGGCGAGGCCGCCCGGGCGCTGTTCCGCTATGTGCTGGTGCCCCAGCTCGAGGGCACCCCGCCACAGATCCCGTTCGACAGCTTCTTCGGCGATCTGGGCGACGATCGGGATCCGGCCCGGCTGGGCCGGCGGGTCCTGCCAGGGGGCTGGACTGCGGTCGACGATCCCCGGGCCCACCTCGATCACCCCGCGGGGCGACTGCACGATCACGAGGGGAGCCCCACCGAGCGGGTGGAGCTGATCGCCGACGGGATCGTGCGGGATCTGGCGATGGGGCGCGTCCCCCGCCGGGGCCTCGATGGCGACGGCAATGGCCACGCCCACAGCCGCCTGGGTGCCCGACAGGAGGGGCGCGTCTCAGCGCTGCAGATCAGCCCCGATCGACAGCGGAGCCGTGCGAGCCTGCGGCGCCGGGCCCTGCGCCTGGCCCGGGACTATGGGCGCGATCACGTCCTGGTGGTGCGCAGGCTCCAGGAGCCCTCGATCCTGCGCCTGGCCGACGGCACCTGGTTCGACGACGCGCTGTCGGGCACCGCCCTGCCACCCCCGGTGGTCCTGATCCAGCTGCACACGGACGGCCGGGAGGAGCTGCTGCGCGGAGCCTCCTTTGCCTCCATCCAGCGCTGGATCCTGCGGGACATCGTCGCCGCGGGCCCCTCCTCCGAAGGCAGCTACCTGGCCCCGATGGGCACCAGCTATGCAGCCCTGGCCCCCACCCAGGGGATCGCCAGCTGGATCTCCGCCCCCGACGTGCTGGTGGGAGAGGTCGAGCTGGTGCCCGTGGCCGGTGATCCCCAGGACGTGCCCGCCGTCCCGCCCCCCTCCCCGCCCACGCCCCCCTCCCCGCCCACGCCCTGATCTCGGCGTGGCCCCCGCTCTCCAGCTCGGGCCAGAGAGGGCCAGAGAGGGCCAGAGAGGGCTAGAGAGGGCTAGAGAGGGCTAGAGAGAGCTAGAGAGGGCCAGAGAGGGCCAGAGAGGGCCAGAGAGGGCTCCGGGCGGGCCAGAGAGGGCTCCGGGCGGGGCAGAGGTCAGCCGAGGTCCATCGCCGCGAGCACCCCGTCGAGGGTGGCGGGGGCGGACACCGGGGGGTTGGCGTGATCGGTGCGCAGCCCCTGCAGCGTGCCCTGGTGGTAGTCCACCACCAGCCCGGGATCCTTGAGGACGTGGCCGGTGAGGATCCCGACCACGTGCGCATCGGGTGCGATGGTGCCCTCGGCCACCAGCCGCACGAGCCCCGCCACGGTGGCACAGGAGGCGGGCTCGGCTCCGATCCCCGCTGCGTCCACCCGGGCCTTGGCGTCGACGATCTGCTGATCGGTGACCCGGGTCACGGTGCCGTTCGTCGCGGCGATCCCACGCAGGCTCTTGCGCCACGACACTGGATCCCCGATCCGGATCGCCGAGGCCAGGGTCTCGGCCTGGACCGGGACCACGTCGGCGCCCTGCTCGAACGCGGTGAACAGCGGGCTCGCGCCTTCGGCCTGGACCACCGCGATCCGGGGGACCCTGGGGATCAGGCCCAGCGCCCGTAGCTCTAGCAGGCCCTTGGCGATAGCGCTGTTGTTACCGAGGTTGCCTCCGGGCAGCACGATCCAGTCGGGGACGGCCCAGGACAGATCCTGCAGCAGCTCCAGCCCGATGGCCTTCTGGCCCTCGATCCGGAACGGATTGACCGAGTTGACAAGATACACCTCCCGGGCCTCGCACACCTCCCGCACCAGCGCCATCGCCTGATCGAAGTCTCCGTCGATCTGGATCGTGCGGGCGCCATAGGCCAGGGCCTGGGCCAGCTTGCCGAACGCGATCTTGCCCGCGGGCACGAACACATAGGCCTCCAGGCCGTGCTGAGCTGCATAGGCCGCCATGGACGCGCTGGTGTTGCCGGTGGACGCACAGGCCACCCGTCGGCGGCCCAGCCACCGGGCCACGGTGATCGCCACCGTCATGCCCCGGTCCTTGAAGGAGCCGGTGGGGTTCTCCCCCTCGTGCTTGAGCTGCAGGCGATCGAGGCCCACCCAGCTGGCGAGGGCGGGTACGTCGTACAGCGGCGTGTTGCCCTCGGGACGCGCAGCGATCACCGAGGGATCGGCGGGACAGATCAGCTCCCGGAACC
>DRPG01000267.1 GCA_011376105.1 Deltaproteobacteria bacterium | reverse complement strand
GACCCACAGGCAGGCCACCGCCAGCCCCTCGACCAACACCCCCACCAGCAGCGCGGACACGACGTAGCCCACCCCCGCCCACGCCTCTCCGTCGGCCAGCATCCCGATCCCGGGCAGGGCCGCCAGCGAGAACAGGGGCAGCGCCGTCACGAGCAGCAGCACACCATAGAGGATGAACAGGACGCCGACGATGCTCACATGATCGCGCAAGGATCCTCCACCACCGATCGTACGGAGGATCCCGCAGGCTATTGCAGGCTCTGGACACCCCACCTCGGCAGAGCGGATAGGCCACCTCCAGGAGGCCCGATGCAGGGACGATGGATGCTGGCCTGGGCGCTGGCCTGGGCGTTCGCGGGGTGTGGCTCGGCCCCCGCCTTCGAGTACACAGCGATCGACCTCGAATCTCCCTCGGCTGGCAGCTGCGTCGTGACCTTCAACGTGGTCGGCGAGGCCTTCTCCGTCCTGGAGATCGAGTGCTACGGCGAGTCGTGCACCTGCACCCTCGATGGCGAGGTCGCCACCTTCTTCAACGATCTCGAGCTCTGCGAGGAGGCCGGCGCACAACTCGACAAGGATCCCGACGCGCTGACCATCGCCGTCGCCGAGGACTGCGGCGGAGCAGATCTGTTCTCCACCGAGTAGGGCGACCCAACGGGGCCACCGCGGGCGGGGCAGGGCCGCCGCGGGCGGGGCAGGGCCGCCGCGGGCGGAGCAGAGCCGCCGCGGGCGGAGCAGGGCCGCCGCGGGCGGGGCAGGGCCGCCGCGGGCGGAGCAGGGCCGCCGCGGGCGGAGCAGAGCCGCCGCGGGCGGAGCAGAGCCGCCGCGTGCGAGGCGGCCACAGGCTTGGCGGCTCTGAGGGCCGGATCGCCGCCGAGCCGCGCACCCTGGTGGCTTGGCACCTCTGTGCTGTGGGGGGATCGTGGGCGGGGACGCGCCCACGATCTGCTGCGTGAGCTGTGCACCTGGATCGCCAGGCAGCATTGTTGTGATGGGGGCCTGGTCTGACCTAGAGCCTGTACAGTGCACCCCATCCCCGGAGGATCCCATGGACAAACGCATCTACCCCCTGCTCCCCCTGTTTGCGCTCGCGTGTGGGGTGCCCACGGTGGAGGGGGGCGGCGTCGATCCTGACTATGTCGAGGGCATCGTCGCCGAGCTCGACGAGCACGTCGCAGATCCTGAGGCCCACCACGAGATCCCGGCTCCGGGCTCGCCTACCACCGACGCGGGCGATCTGACCGAGGGCGTGCTGGATCCAGCCCGGCTGCCCGAAGAGGTCGTGATGGAGTGGGAGCTGCCCGATCAGGGGCTCCAGCGCAGCGTGGGCTACCAGCAGCCGGACTTCAACGACAGCGTCACCCTCTCCAGCACCAGCTTCGTTGAGCTTGGATCGGTGACCCCGACTGGGCCCAGGGACACGAACGTGGCGCTGTCCGCCCACGTCTACCTGGAGCGCACGGCGTCCGCCACCGGCCGCTACCTGATCGCCATCGCCGCCGGGGGCTGTGACGGGACCGTGGTGGGCGCCACCATGTGGCGTCCCCCGACCTCGGGCGACACCTGGATCGCCGACACGCTGTCCCTGACCGGCTACGCCGAGTCCGTGCCCCTGGGCACGACCTTCGTGCTGTGCGGTCGCAAGTACGACGGCTCGGCGCCGGACGCCTCGGCGAACTACCGGGGCCTAGTCGCCACCTGGTGAGCCTCCGGAGCTCCTCCCCGTGGGCTCCATCGTGGGCCTATGCGGGTCCCCCGTGGGCCTGTGGGAGGACGAAGCGCCCTGAGCCGACGTCTTCGCCGCTCAACCCGACGTGGGAGCAGCCGGGCCGGCCAGCCCAGCCGAGGGCTGCTGCCGGGCATGCTCCGCCCGGGCCCACAGCGCCGCCAGGCGGTGGTTGACCTCCTCGGCTTGGAACACGACCAGGGCGTGCCCCCCAGGGCGTGCCCCCCGGGGCGTCAGCGCCACCTCCTCGACGATCTGCTCTGACTGAGCTGGAGCCCCTGCCGAGCCCCGACAAGCACGGGATCTGGACGCAGCTACCCTGGGCAGGTCGCCCCCCCGGAGGGAGGTACCGGCTCGTCGAGGGCAAAGATCGCCCGGATCTCTTCGACGACCACCCCCCGCAGCCACCGGTGGCCCGGATCGTGGTGCCACCGAGCGTGCCAGCTGACGTGCATCGCAAACGTGGGCAGCACCAGGGGAGGCGGCAGCATCCGCAGCGGCAGGCGGGACGCGGCCAGCCGCCCCACCCGGGAGGGCACAGTCAGGACCGCGTCGCTGTGGGCGATCAGCTCAGGGGCGACCAGGAACGAGCGGGTGCGGGCCCACACCCGGCGGCTCATCCCCAGCTCCGCCAGGGACTGATCCACCACCCCCCCCGGCGTGCCCCGGGGGGTGACCAGCACGTGGGGCAGGGCCACATAGGTCTCCAGCTCCAGGGCCGCGCCGATGCCTGGATGATCGGCCCGGACCAGGCAGCAGAAGCCCTCGTCTCCGACGAACACCGAGCGCGCCGAGCCCCGGGGGGGACGCCCCGGGCACAGCACGAGATCCACCTCGTCGATCGCGGTGTGATCGCCTGGCTGAAGCACCAGATCGACGCCGGGCCCTTCGGCCGACAGCCGGATCAGCGCTCTTGTCAACAGCGTGGCCTCCGCATAGTCCGCCGAGGCCAGGGTGAAGGCCCGGCTCGCGGTGGCGGGATCGAAGCGCTGCTCGGACAGCACCTCGGCCGTCACCAAGCGCAGCACCCGCTGCACCGGCCATCGCAGGGCCTCGGCCCGGGGCGTGGGCACCATCGCGGTGCCGTCCCGGACCAACAGGGGATCCCCCAGCAGCTCCCGGAGTCGCCCCAGGGAGCGGCTCACCGCGGGCTGGGTGCGCCCCAGCAGCCGGGCCGCCCGGGTCACGCTGCCCTCCGACAGCAGCGCGTCGAGGACCACCAGCAGGTTCAGATCCACGTCGGTCAGATGCGTGCTGTGCATGATCTCTATCTATAGAATGCATTGGGATCATGCGCCTACAGACAGCACATGGATCGCGTCGGGGGCGAGGGACGTCCCCATTGAGGAGGTCTCCATGTACGCAGTCGCAGGGGTCAGCGGGAACACGGGCCGGTGGGTCGCACAGACCCTGCTGGAGGCCGGCGAGCCGGTGCGGGTGATCGTCCGGGACGCGGCCAAGGGCCAGCCCTGGGCCGATCGTGGGGCGGAGGTGGCGGTGGCGGATCTGTCCGACGCCGACGCGCTGGCGACCGCCCTCGACGGGGTCGAGGGTCTCTACGTCCTGATCCCCCCTCAGCACACCGACGATCCGGTGAAGGACGGGATCACATTGGGCCAGAGCGTCGCCCGGGCCGCCTCCCGGGCCGGGGTCCACGTGGTGCTGCTGTCCAGCATGGGCGCTCAGCATCCCTCAGGGACCGGCCCGATCCAGATCCTGCACCACACCGAGGCCGCGCTGCGGGGCGCCGGCGTGGACGCGACGTTCCTGCGGGCCGGCTACTTCTTCGAGAACTTCGGCGCCCTGCTGCCCGCGATCAACGGTGACGGGGTGGTGCCCACCTTCATCCCGGCCTCGACCCCGCTGCCGGTGGTCACCGTCCGGGACATCGGACGCAAGGCCGCCGCGCTGCTGCGGGCCGGGGGCGACGGGGTGAAGATCGTCGGCCTGATCGGCGCAGGGGATCCGACCACCGACGACATCGCCGCGGGCTTCAGCCAGGCCCTGGGGCGCCCGGTGACGGCGGTGGAGCAGCCGCTGGACGCGGTGATCCCCACCTTCGAGGGGATGGGGCTGTCCCCGGCGTGGGCGAGGCTGTACGACGAGCTGTACCGGGGCATGCGCTCGGGCCGGATCGCGTTCGACGCTCAGCCTCAGCGCGGCAGCGACGGCGTGACCGAGGGTGTCGCTGCCCTGCTGTCCTGATCCGGGGGGCGATGAGCGAGCGCGCCGCTGGTCCCATGGCTTCGGCGTAGGCCGCAGGCACCTCGATCGCTGCCTGACCGGGCCCGGCCCTGGGCGCCTGGAGCTGTGCCGCCGGGCCCCGAGCAGGCGCCGTCGGTGGCGCTGTCTCTGGGATCGGGGCTGTGCTCAGGGAGCCGGAGCCGGAGCCGGAGCCGGAGCCTGAGCCAGCCCAGGGGGTGTGCTCACCCGGGCGCGTCACCCCGGGGAGCCCTGCCCGACCAGGATCGACAGGGACAGCCCCACGTGGCCCAGGTACACCCCTGAGGTCCCGCCGTTCTGCTGCTGGCTGATGGCGGGGAGGATCAGCGAGGCGTAGGGGCCGACCTCGAGGGTCAAGCCGTCGGCGGGGATCCAGCCCAGCGCCATCCTGGGATACAGCCACGGCCCATAGGTGCGGTAGCTCTCGAAGCCATCGGTCTTCTGGTAGGTCCCGACGCCGATCCCGCTCCAGATCGTGCCATAGACGTCGTGGTTCCCCCACTGACCACCCAGGCCGACACCGCCGCCGCCCTCCAGGGCCCCCACCCGCTGCTCGAAGCCCTGGTGGCTGGAGAACACCGCGACGACGCCTGCGCGCTGGTTCGACGGGGTGGTCCGGGTCCGGCCCCGTCGGCCGGTCCGCGTCTCGCCGCCGAAGATCGCCCAGAGCTCACCGCCGAGGGTGAGGGCAGGTGCGACATAGGACGGCCCACGCAGATCCGGCTCCGCCGGAGAGAGCCCCGCCGCCAGCAGCCCCCCCAGCGCCGTGCTGTTGGCCCACGCTGTGCCCAACCAGGCCGACATCGTCACGATCCCCATGCTCCCTCCGCGGCGTGTTCGACGCTCGCGTCGACAGATCCTTCGAGGGCGCGTACGCGGATCGGACGTCGACCTGTCCGGGGCGGGCCGCTGCCGCTGCCGCTGCCGCTGCCGCTGCCGCTGCCGCTGCCGCCGCCGCCGCTGCTGCCGCCGCTGCTGCCGCCCACTGAGTGCAGCTCCCACCTGGCCCAGTCGACGTAGAGGGGAGCCGCCACCTGATCGACGGCTGGCCGAGCCCCTCAGGCGGACTGGACCAGATCCAACAGGGCCCCGATCTTCACCCTCGACTCGATCGGGTGCCGCAGGTGGCGCTGTCGCAGGACGCGGTAGTGGTTCCGTCGCCCCTCCCGGTGGACCTCGATGTACCCCTCCTGGGACAGCTCAGCGACGATGCGCTGCACCGCACGCTCGGTGATGCCGACCTGCTCCGCCAGATCCCGGAGGCGTAGATCGGGGTGCTGGCCGAGCAGGATCAGGATGTGGGTGTGGTTCGAGAGGAAGGTCCACGTGGACGGAGCTGGGTGCATGACGTCTCCAGAGCACAAGGTTTCATGGTCTTCTTTTCAGGTCAACTCCTTCACACATCCAAAGCTGTGCTCCTTCGGGCCACAGGAGGCAGAGGCCGCCCTCACCATCCTGCTTATTTTCAGGAAATATATTTGGCGACTTATAAAGCATGATATATTTTTCTTATATGAGTGACCAAGGCTCCCCCTCTCCTCCTCCATCCGAGCCCCTGGGCCCGCCCGGGATCCCCGGGCCTCCCCCGGCCAGCGCCGAGCTGATGCTGCTCCTTGCGGAGCGCGTCGGTGTCTCGATCCAGGACGTGAGCCTCGAGGCCGCCCTCGCTCAGCTCCCCCCCACCGAGCCTGAGCCGGTGCGCGTCGAGGGCCTCGCCGCTGCGCTGGGGCTCCGTGTCCGCTGGCTGATCGCCCCCACCGCAGACGCCGCGGCCCTCGCCAGGCCCGATCTGCCGGTGTTCGGCCGCTCGGTCAGCGGGGTATGGTGGGTGCTCGACGGCCGCGCCCCGGGCCTGGTGCACGCCCTCCCGGTGGCGGATCCCCGGGGCCCCCGCTGGCTGACGGTGGGTGCGCTGTCCCAGCGCGTCGGTGGCGGCGTGGTGCGCTGGGGGCTGGTGGAGCCCGTGCTCCCCGCGGCCGCCCTGGCCTGCTCCGGGGGATCGCGCTCTCCGCTGCAGCGCCTCCGGGCCCTGCTGTGGATCGAGCGGGCGGACATCGCCGTGGTCGTGCTCTACGGCGTCGTGGCGGGGTTGTTGTCGCTGGCCACGCCGCTGGCGATCCAGGTGCTGATCAACTGGCTGGCGTTCGGGGCCCTGCTGCAGCCCATCGTCCTGCTGGGGCTGACGCTGTCGATCTGCCTGGGGCTGGCCGCTGCCCTGCAGCTGCTCCAGCGCCTCGGCGTCGAGACCATCGAGCGCAGGCTCTTCGTCCGGGCCGTCGCCGATCTCACCGCCCGACTGGCGCGGGTGCGCCTCGACGCACTAGACGGGCTGTCGGGCCCCGAGCTGGCCAACCGCTTCTTCGACGTGCTCACCCTGCAGAAGGCCGCCAGCACCCTGCTGCTCGACGGGCTCACCGCGCTGCTGCAGGTCACCGTCGCGGTGCTGATCCTCGCGCTGTACCATCCCTGGCTGCTGTTGTTCGATCTGTTGCTGCTGCTGGGCATGGCGACGGCCCTGGTGCCCCTGGGCCGGGGCGCTCAGCAGACCGCCATCGCGGAGTCCAAGGCCAAGTACGCGGTCGCTGCCTGGATCGAGGAGATCGCGCGCCACCCCGCGGTGCTGCGCACCGACGGCAGCGAGCTGGCTGAGGATCGCGCCGATCAGCTGGCGCAGCGCTGGCTGAGCACACGCCGGGATCACTTCCGGGTGTTCCTGCGGCAGTTCGCCGGTGTGCAGGCGCTGCAGGTGGTGATGAGCGCGGTGCTGCTGGTCGCGTCCGGGGCGCTGGTGCTGCGGGGGCAGCTGACCCTGGGGCAGCTGGTCGCCGCTGAGTTCATCGTCACCACCGCCCTGCTGGGCTTCGCCAAGTTCGCCGACAAGCTCGACACGGTCTACGATCTGCTCGCCGGCATCGACAAGCTCGGGGCCCTGCTGGATCTCCCCACGGAGCCCCCCACGGGCCTGTGGGGCGGGGCGGAGGGGCCCGCGGCGGTGCAGCTGCAGGGCGTGACCCTGCGTTATCCGGGTCCGGCCGAGCTCCCGAGGCTCGATCTGCACCTGGCTCCGGGCAGCCACACCACGATCGTCGGGGCCCCCGGCACCGGGAAGAGCGCCCTCGCACAGCTTGTCCTCGGCGAGCGCGCCCCCAGCACGGGCGTGGCCCGTCGCGATGGGATGGATCTGCGCAGGCTCCGGCCACGGGCCCGCCACCACCGCGCGGTGTTGGTACGTCCCGGCGACGTGATCACCGGCAGCGTGCGCGACAACGTGGCCCTAGGGCGCGACGGCGTCTCGGACGAGCGCGTATGGCTCGTCCTCGGGGAGGTCGGGCTGCGGGAGCGGATCGAGGCGCTGCCGCTGGGCCTGGACACGATGCTGTCTGGCCTCGGTGTGCCCCTGTCCACCGCCGACCGGTGTGCGCTGCTGGTGGCCCGTGCGGTGGTCGCCTCCCCACGGCTGGTGGTGGTGGACGGGCTGCTCGATGGGCTGCCCGCCGACCGCAGGCGCCGGCTGCTCGACGTCCTGCGCAGATCCGGATCCTCGTGGACCCTGCTGCTGCTCACCTGCGATCCGCCTCCCCCCGACATGCGCTCGCTCACCCTGCACCCTGGAGGACTCGATGAGCATCCACCCGCCTAGCCGCATCGAGACGGGGCGCGTGCGCCGGGGGGGGCTCCATCCACGGCTCCGGCGCCCCGGCGCCCACCCCGCCGCCCGGATGCTGCGTCCGCCCGCGCCGGTGCGCGCCGTCGCGGCGATCCTCGCGCTGCTCCTGCCCCTGTTCGCGCTGGCGCTGCTCGCGATGCCCTGGCAGCAGGCCGCGCTGGGCACGGGCCAGGTGATCGCGTTCGCCCCCCAGGAGCGCCGCCAGACCGTCGAGGCACCGATCCCGGGCCGGATCGAGGCCTGGAGAGTCCAGGAGGGCCAGCGGGTCCAGGCCGGTGATCCCCTGGTGGAGCTGCGCGACAACGATCCCCAGCAGATGGATCGGCTGTCGAGGAGCCGCGACGTCGGCGAGCGACAGCTGCAGACGCTGGCCAAGCAGGTGCGCTCCTACGAGGCCAAGCTCGCTGCCGCGCGCCTCGCCCGGGATCGGCTGGTGGCGGAGCACGGGGCGGAGATCGCGGGCAGCCAGCGCAGGCGCCCGGGGCTGGCGGCGGAGGCCGAGGTGGAGGCCCTGCAGGCTGAGCGCCTCGCGGTCCTGGCCGCCGACGGGATCGCCTCGACACGAGACGCCGAGCTGGCGCGGATGAGGCGCGACAAGGCCCTCGCCGAGCTCGAGGCCCTGGATCGTCAGATCGAGGCCCAGCGGCAGGCACAGGCCAAGGTCGCCGCCGAAGGAGACGCGAAGATCGCGAGCGCGCAGGCCGAGCTGGAGGCAGCCCGGGCGAAGCGCTCGGGCGCCGAGCAGGGCCAGCTGGAGCTGGAGGGCCATGTGCGTCGCCAGTCGTCCCGGCTGGTGGTGGCGCCACGGGCGGGCCGGGTGCTGCGCCTGCACGGTGGCCCCGGGGGGGGCCAGGTCAAGGCCGGCGATCCCCTGCTGACGCTGGTGCCCGACGCGTCGACCCGGGCAGTGGAGCTGTACGTCGACGGCAACGACATGCCGCTGATCCGGGAGGGTGAGCAGGTCCGGCTGCTGTTCGAGGGCTGGCCCGCGCTGCAGGTCGTGGGCTTCCCCGGCGCCGAGGCGGGCACCTACGCGGGTCAGGTGGCCCTTGTCGACGCCAGCGACGACGGCAGGGGCCGGTTCCGGCTGGTCGTCACCCCCGCCGAGGGCGCGCCGCCGTGGCCCGACGCCCAGCGCCTGCGCCAGGGGGTCCGGGCAAAGGGCTGGGTGTTGCTGGGATCGGTCTCCCTGGGCTACGAGCTGTGGCGCCGGCTCAACGGCTTCCCCGCACTCCCGCCGGTGGACAAGGGCGGCGCGCTGAAGCTGCCGTCGACCAAGAAGCCCCGGGCACCTGCGGATCTGAAGTGATCGGGATCGCCCTGTTCGCCCTCGCTGCGGCGGCCCCGCTGTCCCTCGAGGCGGTCCTCGGGGCGGTGGATGCCCGCGTCCCGGAGCTCGCCGCCGCCGAGGCTAGGCTCGACGAGGCCCAGGCCAAGCTGCTCACCTCCAGGGGCGCGCTGGATCCAGCGCTGTCGGGCAAGCTCAGCACCTACAGCGGCAAGGACCCGCGCCGGGTGGTGGACACCTCGGTGCGCCTCCCCACCGCATGGGGCCCTGAGGTGCAGCTGGGCTGGGCCCTGGGCCAGGGCTCGTTCCCCGCCTACGATGCAGATCGACAGACCGGTGCCCTGGGCGAGCTCCAGCTCAGGGTAGAGCTCCCCCTCCTCGATGGGCTAGGCCTCAGCGAGGAGCGGGCGGCGGTGCTGGTGTCGAGCGCGGGCGTGCGCCTGCAGGAGGCCCGGCTCGCAGACGAGGCGCTGCGGCTCCGCAACGAGGCGACCAGAGCCTACTGGAGGTGGGCGTCCGCCGGCGCCAGGCTGCAGATCGAGCGCGCCCTGCTCGAGGTGGCGACGTCCCGTGGGGAGGCGCTGCTGCGGGAGGTGGAGCTGGGCGCCCGGGCCCGGCTGGGCTGGCTGGACAACGAGCGCGCCCGGCTAGAGCGGCTGGACGCGGTGGCCCAAGCTGAGCAAGAGCTCGCCACGAGCGCGCTGGCGCTGTCGCTGTGGTACCGCGACGCGTCGGGCCGGCCGCTGGTGCCCGAGCCCGACGCGCTGCCCCCGCTGCGCCCCCTGCCCCGCCCTCTGCCTCCGCTGGAGCAGGATCTCGCGCAGGCGCCTGCCCGCCCGGACGTCCAGGCGGTGGACGCGCTGCTGGAGGCCGCGGGGATCCAGCAGCGGAGGGCGGGCGGGCGCCTGCTGCCGGACGTGTCGCTGTACGCAGCGTGGCACGAGCCCGCGTCACCGGACGGGTACCGGGAGCAGGTGGCGGGCGCCTCGCTGGAGCTCTCCGCCCCGGCGCGCAGGGAGCGCGGAGCGCGGGCACAGGCGCAGGCGGTGGTCTCAGGGCTGCAGGCCCGCCGCCGGGGCGCGCTGGACGCAGCTTATGCCGAGCTGTCCGCGGCGAGGCTGGCGACAGAGACCGCCTGGCAGCGGGTCCTGTGGACCCAGGAGGCGAGCGAGCGAGCCGCGGAGGTCGTCGCGCTGGAGCGGCGGAGGCTCCAGCTGGGCGGCGTGGCGGTGTTCCAGCTCCTCAGCCGCGAGGCCAACCTGGCCCGGGCCCAGGGCTCCGCCGTCGAGGCGATCGTGGATCACGAGCTGGCCCTCGCAGCGCGCAGACGAGCCCTAGGGGCACGGTAGCGAAGACCACCGGGCGGCTCCGGGCGGCCCCGGGCGGTCCCGGGCGGTCGATCACCGATGCCCTCCAGCGCCTCACCGGATCGCGCAGTCCCCACAGCCCCGAGGGGGTGCTGGTGCCGGGCGGCCGATCACCGACGCCCTGGCGTCTCACAGCCCCAGCGCCGCCGCCACCGGGCCCCACACCGGCCCCAGCCCCGCCGCCACCGACAGCGCCAGGAGCGCAAACAGCAGCGCCGTCAGGAGCGGTGCGGCGGCCCCCCACCCCGCCCTGAGTCGCTCCGGCAGGAGCCCATCCACGATCCTCGAGCCATCCAGCGGTGGGATCGGCAGCAGGTTGAACAGCCCCAGCAGGACGTTGATCAGCACCATCGCGTCGAGCAGGCCGCGGCCCGCGGACCCGGGGGCGACCAGCGCGGGCACGGAGGCCTCTAGGCCCAGGCTCAGGCCCAGGGCTCCGATCGCGAGCACACCGTTGGACAGTGGACCCGCCAGGGCCGTCAGCAGCATGCCGGCGCGCATGGACACGCCCGTGTCGAACCGGGTGGGCTCCACCGGCACCGGCCGCGCCCACCCGAAGGGGACCCCGATCAGGGGCAACAGCACGGTGCCGACGGGATCGATGTGGGCCAGGGGATCGAGGGTCAGCCGCCCCTGGCGCTGGGCCGTGTCGTCCCCCAGCTGCAGCGCCGTCCAGGCGTGGGCCCACTCGTGGACCGACAGCGACAAGATCAGCGGGATCAAGAACAGCAGGCGAGCAGCGAGCCAGTCCCCCATGCCTCAGCCCACGTCGGGGCGGTGCTGCGCCCAGGGATCGAGCTGCAGCGGTGCGCCGGCGGTGGGGGCCAAGGCCCGGACGCTCCGCAGCTGGGACTTCAGCAAGACCACGCCGTGCTCGCCCTGCTCGAGCTTCAGGAAGGTGCTGTCACACCACCCCAGGCGCCCCTGCAGCCTCGTGTCGTCGGCTAGCTGAACCTCGATCGACACCTCACCGGGGGGATGGGCCAGCTGGGTGGATGAGGCGATCAAGGTGACGTCGAGGTGATCGAAGCGCTCCCGCCGCTGCTCCAGCCGGGCCAGGGCCCCGGCGAGATCGTCGCTGGTGATCGTGACCGGCTCGGACGGCGCGGTCCTCCGCACCGCGTGCAGGGTGGCCTCGTTGCACAGGTGCTCCAGATCGGCCCCGGACAGCCCCTCGGTCTGCTCAGACAGCGCGTCGAGGGACAGCTCCGGGGACAGGGGCTTGTTGCGGGTGTGGATCCGCAGCACTGAGAGCCGCCCGCGCTGGTCTAGGGCCCCGACCCGGATCCGGATGTCGAACCGACCGGGACGCAGCAGCGCCGCGTCGAGGATGTCGGCCCGGTTGGTGGCGGCGATCACCACCAGCTGCTTGTGGTGCTGGAACCCATCGAGGCAGACCAGCAGCTGGTTCAGCGTCTGCTCCCGCTCTTGGTGCCCGGCGGAGTCGATCCCCGCCCCCCGGCGGCGCCCCACCGCGTCGATCTCATCGATGAAGATCACGGCCGGAGCTTCCTTCGCGGCCCGCTCGAAGGTGTCACGGACCCGGGCGGCCCCGACCCCGACCAACATCTCCACGAACTCGGACGCCGAGACGAGGAAGAAGGCCACGCCTGCCTCGCCGGCCACCGCCCGAGCCAGCAGGGTCTTGCCACAGCCCGGCGGCCCCTCCAGCAGCACCCCCCTGGGCAGCCGGGCCCCCGCCGCCTCCCAGCGGGCCGGGTGCTTCAGGAAGTCGATCACGTCTGCCAGGAGTTCCTTGGCCTCGTCGGCCCCACCGACGTCCTCGAAGCGGACCGGGCGAGCCGAGCCGAGCCGACGCGCGGTGCTCTCCCGGATCCGGAGGAGCGGGCTGCCGCCCCCCCGCGCCCGCCGCAGCACATAGAGGAACACCCCGAGGCCCCCCCCCACCCCCACCAGGAGCAGCAGCAGGGTGCGCGCGGGCTGGGGCCGGGGCCCAGCGTTGACCCGCACCCCCTGGGACAGCAGCTGCTGGCTCAGGGCGTTGTCGACGAACACCACCGCGGTGTAGAGCGTGCCGTCGAGGCGCTCAGCGGTGACCTCGTGCTCATCGATCCAGACCTGGTAGAGCTGCTCCTGCGCCAGATCATCGAGGAACAACATCGCGTCTCCCTCGAAGTCGGGCCCGCCGGCCCGGATCACGCCGAACAGCGCAAAGAACACGACGCACAGCCCCCCCCAGACCAGCAGTGTCCGCGCTCTGCCCATCGCTTCCCCCCGGCGGACAGCAGCCTACACCAGATGGAGGACCGCTCTCGTCCGATCCCGACCGGATCGTGGCGTGGGCGAGCCGGTCGGGGCCGACACGTCAGCCCGGCCCGCGACACCACCACGAGTAGGGGCCCGCCTCGAGGAGCTCGTGGAGCGCTCGGGGCGAAGACACCACCGACATCGAGGGCCAGGGCACCCCCAGGATCCCGTGCCCGGCCTCAGCCACGATCCCCATCGGAGCGAGCACGAGGCCCTGATCGCCGATCATCCGGTGCACCACCGCCGAGACCCCGGGCGACAGGCGCTCGAAGGAGATGGCGATCCCCGTGCGCTGGACGCGGATCCGCAAGACACCACCGTCAGAGCAGCGGATCTGCTGCCACCCGTCGGGGCCGACGGCGCCGGCGCCCACCACCTCGAGCCAGGTCCGGATCGTGTGCTCGCCCCCCAGGACGGCCCGCTCGATCCGGTAGCCGTCCTGGGGGCCGAGGTGGACGACCTCGAAGTCCACCGCCATCAACCCCCCCGACCAGCCCTCCTCGGGCGCCCGATCCAGCACCAGGGGCGGCCGAGCACCGTCGTCGAGCACCCCGGGACCCGGGGCCCCGAGCCACCACAGGGCCTCACGGACCCCCTGCAGCCCCTCCTGCAGCCCGCCCACGATCCGCAGAGACAGGACGGAGCGAGCCTCTCCCGTGCTGTGCACCGAGGCCCGCCCCCGCCCCGCGCTCCGCAGCAGCCCGTCGAGGACCGCGGCCAGCACCCCCGCCGCCACCGGAGGGAAGGGACGCTGGGGATCGTCGTGGATCAGCCGCAGCCGCAGCCGGTGCTGAGGCCTGGGGATCAGCCCCGGGGGGAGCGGGGAGGCCGGGACGGGCCTGGGGGGGCCCACCCGGTCTAGGGCCCCCGCGACCATCGCGTCGAGGGCAAGGCCCGGGGCACCCGCTCGATCAGGGCCCGGGGCACCCGCTCGATCAGGGCCCGGGGCACCCGCTCGATCAGGGCCCGGGGCACCCGCTCGATCGAGGAGGCGGAGGGAGCACGGCGAGCCCGGTGCTCCGCGATCCACCTGCAGGCCCCAGCCCCGGGGGCCGGGGAGCCACCGCGCCCCCTCGCCGCGCAGATCGATCCGCTCGATCTGATCGAGGATCTGGGCTTTGGACAGCGTCGTCGTCGTCTGGAAGGCCTCCACCAGCTGGGCCACGATCCACCCGACGTCGTCGCCCTCGCAGATCGGAGCGAAGCGGTGGAGCAGCAACAGGGCGGGGCCTGGATGGATCACCTCGGGGTGGGTGGCCGCCAGGCTCCGACAGACGGCGTCGAGCTCGACCCACCTCAGCCCGTGGGGACAGCCTCCATCAGGGCCGTCCCGGGCGATCGGCTCGATCCGATCTCCCCAGCACAGGCTCAGGGAGCTGGACAGATCGGGGGAGATCCGCAGCTGCAGGCTGTAGCCCTCCCCCACCGGCAGGAGCACCACGCACCCCTCCAGCTCGGGCAGCGGCTCGGGGGGGCTGGGATCCTGGGCGAGGTGCCTCCAGAAGTCTGGATCCGGGAACAGGGACTCGAGCGCGTCGAACCAGAACATGGGCTGCCTTGGGGATCGAGTCGCTGATCCACCCTGTCCGTCCAGGCCCCGGGGATCGGTGACCGACCTGCGTCCGGAGGAGCTCTCCTCGCTCCGAGCGCTTCGTGGTCCCGGCCGGGACCAGGTCTGAGCCCATCGACCGTCGAGAGCGTCCTGGGCGAGCGGTGGACTCCATCCCTAGCACAGGCGTCGGGTCCGGCGCCGGCACCTCCCGGGGAGACATGTTGGATCCGACACAATCCGCGCGCTCATCGCCGATCCCCACCCCGGGGGCGGGGGTGGCTCCAGCGGCGGCATCCAGCGTCCGATCCTGGAGCACCCCCTAGCCGGGGATCCACGACCCGGGCGCTGCCTCCTCCGGGATCTCCACCAAGCCAGGGGCATGATCTTTGCATATAGGCTCACCATGCAACACCTCTCCATCCTCACCCTCGTCTTCGCTGTGGGCTGCGAGCCCCCCTCAGCTCAGGATCCGCACCCTGGCTCCCCCGGACCCGCCCTGGAGGGTCCATCGGCTCAGCCCCACACCCAGGTCCTGACCGCCCCGGCGCCCCGGCGCTGCGCCGATCCCGAGGCTCGTCTGCGGGAGGGCCCCTTCGAGACCTGGAGGCTCTCGGGGGAGAAGTCGAGCACGGCCTGGGTCTGGGGCGGCGGCGTCATGGTCGGGGATCTGGACGGAGACGGCTGGCTCGAGCTGTGGATGACGGAGGAGAGCGGCTTGATCTCGTTCACCTCCGGCCCCTCGGGGCTCATTCAGAGCGAGGCCCCCAGCGGAGATCTGACGCTGGGCTCGGGCGGGGTGACGGCGGACTACGACGGCGACGGCGATCTCGACGTGTACCTCGCGCGCTGGGTGGGCTGGCCGGGCCCGGAGGAGCCGGGGTACGGCGCCAACCGGCTGCTGCGCAACGACGGCGACGGCACCTTCACCGACGTCACCGAGCTCGCG
>DRPG01000266.1 GCA_011376105.1 Deltaproteobacteria bacterium | reverse complement strand
GAGGGGGGTGACTTCGTGGTGCCCAGCGTCGGCACGATCCTGCACAAGGAGACCACCCTCAGAGGCCACGCCAACCTGCCCCAGCCCGAGGCCAACATCTTCGAGCACCGCCAGACCCCCCACCTGTTCGGGCTAGGGTTGATCGAGGGGATCGAAGAGGCCACCATCCTCGCCGGAGCAGATCCAGACGATCTGGACGGCGACGGGATCAGCGGCAAGCCCAGCTGGACGGACGGGCACCGGCTGGGGCGCTTTGGCTGGAAGGCCCAGGTCCCCTCAGTGGACGAGTTCGTGCGTGACGCCGTGTTCGCCGAGCTGGGGATGACGCTCCCGGCCCAGGAGGGCCTGACGTTTGGCCGGATCCACGACAACGACGAGGTCCCGGACCCGGAGATGCCGCTGGAGAAGGCTGAAGATCTATCGTTCTACCTGAAGATGCTGGCGGCGCCCCCCCGGCTGGACGCCGAGGATCCAGCGGCGGTGGCGGCGGGTGAGGGCGTGTTCTCATCCGTGGGGTGTGCGAGCTGCCACACCCCCGCGCTGGATGGGATCCCCCTGTACTCAGATCTCCTGCTGCATCGGATCTTGCCCGCTGACGCGCTGGGGATCGAGGATGCCTCCGCCACGATGCTGGAGCTCCGCACCCCGCCCCTGTGGGGGGTGTCCCAGACGGCCCCCTACCTGCACACCGGCGAGGCCGACAGCCTCGAGCACGCCATCTTGATGCACGACGGTGAGGCCACCGCGGTGCGACGAGCCTACGAGGATCTGTCGGTCGCGGACCGCGACGCCCTGCTGACGTTCCTGGAGACGCTGTGATCCCCCTGCTCCTGATCCTGGCCTGCGCCGGCGACGACTCAACCCCCACCGACGGGCCGGAGACGGCGGACACCGGCACCCCCGGGGACGGCTCGCTGTCCGATCCCCTGTCGATGCCCGCCGAGCCCACTCTGGAGACCGACGCGTTCAACTCTGCGGAGGCGTGTCAGTCCTGCCACCCGGATCAGTACAGCGAGTGGCGGACCTCGATGCACGCCTACGCGATGGTGGATCCATTGTTCCAGCGGCTGGTCGAGCTCCGCCAGGCGGATCTGGCGGGGCGGGAAGACCGGTTCTGTGTGCAGTGTCACTCGGCGATCGGGGTCCGGGGGGGCGAGGTCAGCCCCGGGTTCTCCTTCGATGCGCTGTCTCCCGTCGTGATGGAGGGGATCACCTGCGAGTCCTGCCACAAGGTCAGCGGGGTCGAGCGCGACTACAACAGCGGCCACGTCCTGGATCCAGACGGGCCCATGCGCTCCACCACTGCCAACGGCTCGACCTTCCACGAGTCCGAGGCCGACGGCGTGTTCGCCGGCAGCGAGTTCTGCGGCGCCTGCCACGACGTGATCGAGGTCAGCGGGCTCGATCTGGAGCGTCCCTACCGCGAGTGGCGGGAGTCCCCCTCAGCTGAGGAGGGCGTGACCTGCCAGGACTGCCACATGCCCACCGTGGTGCGGGCCCCCGCCGACAACGTGGCGCCCCGGGAGGTCCGCCAGCACCGGTTCGTCGGGGTGGACGTGCCGCTGATCGACGGCTGGATCACCCCCGAGGAGGAGCAGGATCTGCGGGCCAACATCCAGCAGCTGCTGTCCACCTCCGCAGCGCTGCGGCTGGACGCGCCCCCCGAGGTGCCCCACGGGCAGACCGTCGACGTCGTGGTGACAGTGGAGAACAAGATCCCGGCCCACAACCTGCCCACGGGATCGACGTTCCTACGGCAGGTGTGGGTGGAGCTGGTCGCGACCGATGGCGCGGGCAACGTCTTGTTTGTCACCGGCGATCTGGACGACAACGGCGATCTGCGGGACTACTGGTCCGATCTGGATCCCTACGGCGATCACGATCTGATCAGCCTCTCGAGCAACTTCGTGGATCCGGTGGGCAGCCCCACGCTGTTCTCCTGGGTCGCGTCAGAGCACACCTCGGGCGCGATCTCGCCGCTGTACGAGCGCTCCTGGACCTTGTTCGTGCCCACCGAGCTGGCCACCAACCCCACGGTGACGATCGAGGCCCGGCTGCGGTTCCGGGCGCTGCCGCCGTACCTGCTGCGGATGGTGGGCATGACCAACGAGATCGCGAAGCTCGAGATCTACGACCTCGCGTCCGAGAGCCTGACGGTGGGGCTGCTGCCGCCACAGTGAGCGTCCGTGGCGGCAGAGCGCGGGCACGCGCCGCCGCGCCGGGGCGTGGACGTGCGCTGAGCGGCGTCTGGGCCGCCGCGCCGGGGCCGGGGCTCCCGCGCCGGGGCTGGCCCGACACCACCGCGGGGCCCGCACGCTATTGAGCAGCTCAAGAGCGAGGTCATCGATCATGGAGAGATCCTTCTGGCTGCAGCGCTGGGCGTCGGGCCGTATCGGCTTCCACAACTCAGAGGTCAACAGCCTGTTGCAGCGTCACCACGAGGCCGTCCTCGCGGGGCGGGGGCGGGTGCTGGTGCCCCTGTGTGGCAAGTCCCTGGACCTGTGGTGGCTCCGGGATCAGGGCCACGAGGTCGTCGGTGTGGAGCTGGCTGAGACCGCGGTCCGTGCCTTCTTCGAGGAGGCGGGGGTGGAGCCCCGGGTGCGGAGCGAGGGCGCGCTCACCGCCTGGTCCACCGAGGGGCTGACCCTGCTGCAGGGCGACTTCTTCGATCTCACCGGCCGCTTCGACGCCGTCTGGGATCGTGCGGCGCTGGTGGCGCTGCCACCTCCGCTGCGGGTGCGCTATGCCCAACACCTGCGCAGCCGGGTCGACGGCACCGGCCTGCTGGTGACCTTCGACTACCCCCAGGCCGAGCGCGACGGACCCCCCTTTGCGGTGCTCGACGACGAGGTGCGCAGCCTCTTCCCCGGGGCGCGCCCCCTCGAGACACAGGAGATCACCGAGGCGATCAACCAGCGGGGCTGGGGGCTGTCCCACATCGAAGAGCGGGTGTATGCGCTGGATCTAAGCCAGTGAGCGCTGCCCGCCGTCGACCGCTCAGAACTGGAAGTAGATGAAGTCATACGTGTTTACCCGGTAGAACACGAACATCCCGACGCCCGAGATCGCCCAGGTGCTCGTCTGCATCGGGAGAAGCCACACGGTGCCCTGCACCCGGGGCAGCACCCACCGCTCGATCGCGTGGCTCGCGACGAGGGGAGCCGCACACAGCGCGGTCACGCCCAGCAGCACGCTGGTGGCGATCCACTCGTCGGGGGTGGCGGTCAGCGGGGGGGTGGTGAGGTGGTGCACGATCCGTGCAGGGTGGGTCTCCCGGAACAGCATCGAGCCCGGGACACTCACCGCGACAAAGTGCAGCACGATCGCCAGGGGTCGCCCCCACGATAGGGCCAGCAGCGGCCGGGGGAGCGCGCGACCCAGCAGGGTGTATACGATCATCGCCACCCCATGGAGCGCCCCGAACAGGACGAAGTTCCAGCTCGCACCGTGCCAGAGGCCGATGATCGTGAACGTGAGCAGGGTCGCCCCGAAGAACCGGGAGCGGCTCAGCTGGCTGGCGGTGCCCAACAGCGGCACCAGCAGGTAGTCCCGGATCCAGAAGGACAGGCTGATGTGCCAGCGCTGCCAGAACTCAGGCGTGCTCGCCGCGAGGAACGGGCTGCGGAAGTTGCGCATCAGCTCGATCCCGAACATCCGGGCGGTGCCCCGGGCGATGTCGGTGTAGCCCGAGAAGTCGGCAAAGATCTGGATCGAGAACGCGATCGAGGCCGACCAGATCAGCGGCCCCGAGGGCTCCTCCAGGACGAACACCTTGTCGATGTAGGGCGCGAGGGTGTCCGCCACCACCAGCTTCTTGAACCCCCCCCAGGACGCGAGCGTTATCCCGCTCAAGATCTGGGCCGGATCGAACCGTCGGGGGCGCTCGAGCTGGGGCAGCAGCCGACCCGCGCGCTCGATCGGCCCCGCCACCAGCTGGGGGAAGAAGCTGACGAACACCAGGTAGTCGAGGAAGCTGCGGCGGGGCTTCAGCTCGCCCCGGTAGATGTCGATGGTGTAGCTCATCGTCTGGAACGTGTAGAAGCTGATCCCCACCGGGAGCACGATGGCCAGGGTGCGCAGATCCGCCTGCACGCCGAGCAGGGCGAGGCCATCGACGACGTTGCTGACGAAGAAGTTGAAGTACTTGAAGTAGGCCAGCATGCCCAGGTTGCCGGCCAGGGAGAGCATCAGCAGGTGATCCCGGTGTCGACGGTGGGTCTCGATGAGCTGCCCCACGACGAAGTCCAGCCCCGCCGAGGCGGACAGCAGGAGCAGGAACCAGGGGTGGACCCAGCCGTAGAACACGGCGCTGGCCACGACCAACAGCAGGTTCTGCCACATCCGCCCCCGCCGTAGCTGGCCCAGGAGCCAGTACACAACGAACACCGTGGCGACGAACCAGAGGAACTCGATCTGGATAAAGTTCAAGCTACCCCCGCAGCGACTAACGCCCCGGAGCCTACCGAGGCCCCCACTGCGGCGCGAGCTTCACCTCAGCGGGGGCGGCCGCGCTTGAAGAACCCCCGCTTCTCTCGCTC
>DRPG01000265.1 GCA_011376105.1 Deltaproteobacteria bacterium | reverse complement strand
CTGTGCGTCCAAGACGTCCAGCAGGACCACCGCGGGTGCGCTGCTGGTCTGGCCCCGCACCACCAGATCGCCGAGGATCGCCTGCTCGAGCCCGGACAGGGTCAGCCCCGTCCCACCGTTGCCCTCAAGGATCAGCGACTGCAGGTACACAGGCCGGGTCGCACGGACCTCCACCAGCAGCCCCCCGGGGGCGACGGCGTTGTCGATCAGCTGGGTGTCGAACACCTCCACCCGCTCCCCGGCCAGCAACAGCCCTCCAGCGGAGACGGTGTTGTCGACGAACCGGCTGTCTCGGATCGAGATCCGACCGGTGGTGGTGATCTCCAGCAGCTGCTGCACCGCCGCCCCCACCACCGAGACCTTGTCCAGCACCAGCTCCACCCCTGAGACCTCGAGGACGCTGGCGCCGGTGCCGGTGAGGGCGAGACCCTGGATCGTCAGCTCCGAGCCCGCCGCTGCAAACACCGTGGCGCTGCCCGATCCCGACAGGATCGCGTCCCCCACCCCGCTCAAGACCGTCGTCCCCCCCACCTGCAGGCCCCCCGCCCCCAGCTCGTAGGTGCCCGGACAGAACCCCAGCTCCCCCCCCGACACCGCCAGCCCGCCGCTGGCCTGATCGGTGAGATCCACCACCCCCCCGTCGGCGAGGTGGTGGGTGATCAACCCCTCGTCGAGGTCTCCCCCACAGTCGCTGTCGATCTGATCACACAGCTCAGGCGCGCCGGGGAAGATGGTTGGATCGTCGTCCCGACAGTCGACGTCGCTGGCAAAGCCGTCGCCGTCGTCATCCACCGGCTCAGGCGCGGTTGGATCGGTGGGGGCCCCCGTGTCCGGCCCCGGCAGTCGGTCCTCCTCAGCACAGCCACAGATCAACAACAATAGCCCTCGCCAGCCCATCGGAGCCTCCACCCGGCCAGCATAGCGCCACCCGGGCTCCACCTGGGCTCCACCTCGTTCCCCGGCGGCCCCGCAGCGGGCCCGATCCCGGATCCTCCAGGAACAACGCTGTGCTGCAGGGCACTACCCCCTCGTCGGAGGCGGCCCAGGAGACGCTGCGCATCGATCCAGCCGTGCCCTCGAGGCCGTGCTCCTCGAGCAGGGATCGCGCCGAGGCCACGATCCAAGCCTGCCTGAGTGTCGGCCCCTCTCTGCGCCCTGAGGCTCAGCTGCGCCGCGTATCTGATCAGCCATGACCCAAAGCGCCCGAGCGTCCCGGTGCTTGCTGGATCCAGCGTGCGAGCGATTGCGCTAGACTGCGGGCTCACCGGAGGACACCATGCTGCTCTGGCCTCTGCTCACCACGGCCTGGGGCGATCCGCTCGATCCAGACGCCTTCGCCACCCTCGCAGACACCCTGAACGCGACGACTCTGGTGACGATCGAGGCCGACGCCACCCCCACTCTCAGCGTGGGTGCCACCATGTACAACGGCGTCACCGCGTCGAGCGGCTCGGTCCAGGTGGCGGTGTTCACCTTCGGGGAGGTGGTGTTCGATGACGACGTCGAGATCACCGGGGATCGACCAGTGGTGATCTTGTCTCAGGGCGATCTGACCCTGAACGCCAACCTCGACATCTCAGCCGTGGGGATGATCGCCGGGGCCGGAGGCAGCGACGGAAGCGACTGTGGAAACGGCAACGGGGACGGCAAGGGCAAGGGCAACAAGAGCTCCGGCGGTGGCGCTGGGTTCGGGGGTGAGGGTGGCGACTCCGACAACAGCGCCAAGGGCGGAGGCACCTATGGTGATCTGTTCAACGAGCTGGTGGGCGGCAGCGGCGGCGGCGCTGAGAAAGACCAATGCTCCACTGAGGGCGGTGGTGGCGGCGGTGCGATCGAGCTCGGCGCCGGTGGGGTCCTCACCATCACCAGCTCCGGAGCGATCCACGCCGACGGAGCCGACGGCAGCGGAGGCAACAACGGGGGCGGCTCCGGGGGCGGCTCCGGGGGCGGGATCCTGCTGCACAGCTCGGCGGTGGGCAGCAGCTGCAGCGGCACGCTCAGCGTCGTCGGAGGCGACGGGAGCAACGGCTCAGGCAACTCCGAGGGCGGCGGCGGCGGCGGTGGCGGTGGCCGGATCGCGATCAGCGGGATCGCCGACACCGGCTGCACCCTGCTGCGCACCGGAGGATCCCCCTCGGGGAACGCGAGCGCCGGCGACGTCGGCACGAGCGACCTCGAGGATCCAGACAATGACAACGACGGGATCACGGTCCTGTCGGGAGACTGCGACGATCGGGACAGCACCCGCTCGCCCGCCCTCTCCGAGCAGCTGTGCAACGGCAAGGACGACGACTGCGATCCGCTCACCCCCGACGACATCGACGATGACGGCGACGGCTGGTCGATCTGCGATGGGGACTGCGACGACGGCGATCCCAGCGTGTACCCCGAAGCCCTCGAGGTGCTGTGCGACGGGATCGACAACGACTGCAGCGCAATCACCGACGACGACGTCGACGAAGACGGAGACGGAGACTCCTTCTGTGACGGCGACTGTGACGACACCGATCCGCACTACAACCTCGCCGACGGAGACAGCGACGGCTTCTCCACCTGCGACGGCGACTGTGACGACACCGATCCTCAGGCCGCCCCCGATCTCTACGAGCAGACCTGTGATGGGATCGACAACGACTGCGATCCGAGCACCCTCGACGACGACGACTTCGACAGCGACGGGGTCTCGTTCTGCTCCGGCGACTGCGACGACAGCGAGCCTGCTGCCTTCCCCGGGAACCCAACCGGAGAGGTGCTGTGCGACGGGATCGACAACGACTGTGAGCTGACCTCCCTCGACGATCCAGACCGCGACGGCGACGGCTACCTCGCCTGCCAGGGCGACTGCGACGATGACGACGGCACCATCCACCCCGGCGCCGTCGAGATCGAGTGCGACGGGATCGACAACGACTGCTCCCCGCTCACCCCCGACGCCCCCGACGGCGACGGCGACGGCTACCTCGCCTGCCAGGGCGACTGCGACGATGACGACGGCACCATCCACCCCGACGCCGACGATCCCTTCGGTGACGGGATCGACACTAACTGTGACGGCGTCGACGGGATCCTTGGGGTCGACACCGCGGTCGACACCGCGGTCGACACCGCGGTCGACACCGCAGCGACGACCGACACTGCGTCCACCGACCCGCTGACCCGGGAGGGCCAGCGGGTCCAGCGCGACGATCCTGGGTGTGCCTGTAGCTCCAGCGGCTCCGGTGGCTGGCTGGGGCTGCCTCTGGGGCTGCTGCTGCTCCGACGCAGGGAGCACCCTGGGTGTGCCTGAGGCTCTGGGGTGCGACCTCGACGCGGACGCGCCCGGGACGAGGGCGCCCGCGAGGACACCGTCGACTTGCGGTGGTGTGCGGCTCGTGCCAGCCGCATAGGGATCAGCGGCCCCTTGCACGGGGCGGTGTAAGTGGTTCAGCTCTGTAGCGTTGGAGCATCCGACGTGGAGCCCCCATGCCGTGCCTGTTCGCCGCCACAGCCCTCGCCGCCACAGCCCTCGCCGCCCCCTGCGGGGTCTCGGTCGCCGACAACCGGATCCCCGGGGCTGAGGCCGCCCTGGCCTTCCGCACCGGGAGCGCCGAGCTGACCGAGGCCTCGGAGGTGGCCCTGCAGGGGCTCACCTGCCTGTTGGAGGCGGATCGGGGCCTGACGATCCAGATCGAGGCCCACACCGACGCCCGGGGAGCGTCGATCTACAACCAGCGCGTCTCTCAGGAGCGGGCCAACGCCATCCGTGACGCCCTGATCGCTCGTGGTGCAGACGCAGACAGGCTCACCGCCGTGGGCTACGGCGAGCTGGTGCCCCTCGACAGCAACCAGACGGCCGAGGGCCGCGCGAACAACCGGAGGATCGAGCTGCACACCGTGCCTCCGTCCCAGCGCCCGCCGCCCCCCGAGCCCCCACCCCCACCCCCACCGGTGGAGCCTGTGCCCGGGCCCCGGGCCCCCGCACCCGGGCCCGTCGACGTCTGTCTCCAGGCCCGCCTCCTCCGCCCCGATCGGCGCCCCTCGTGGCCTGGTGCGTCCTGCAGCGGCGAGCCCTGGGGCTGCCTGGTGCCGCTGGCGTTTGATGACCTCGCGGGGCAGCTACAGGCTTGCTTCGAGGGCGTGCTGCGGGACGGGGACGAGGTGTTCTTCCCGGTCCACGGCGCCACCGCCACCTTCCGGCGTGCCCCCGGCGGGACCCGGATCACCATGGAGCGGTAGCGCTCGTGGGGACAGCCCCTGGCGCTCCGGGGGCCGGGGCCCGCTCGCTCGGGAGCTCAGGGCCCAGCCCCCCGGACCTGGACGGCGCCCCGGGAGCTCAGCCCGGCGCCGGGACTTGGCGGCTCAGCGCAGCAGGAACGCAGGCACCGCCCGGTAGGAGATCCCGACTGAGAACTGGGTGCACGCGCCGGCCTCGTCGGGGGCCAGATCGGCCCACAGCCCCAGCAAGGTCTCGAAGATCCCGGCCAGGGAGGGATCGACGTCCTCCTCCCGGGCCACCTGGAGCACATAGTCGACCGCCACCCCCCCCGAAAACAGGCCAGTGATCGAGCCATCTTCCTGGAGATCGGCGCGCATCCGCCCCCTCAGTAGATCGAACTGTAGCGCCACCCCGAAGATGTCCACCGGCAGCGACAGCGCGGCGTCGGCCTCGAGGCCGCCGTCGATCAGCGGGATCTGACCTGCATCAAAGGCTGGCAGCGAGCTGTCGGCGGCCAGGGTCTGGCCCCACAGCAGCAGCCCATCGGTGCCCAGCATCGGTGGCCCGACGGCTCGGCCGATCTGCAGCGAGACACAGGGATCGTCGTTGGCGTCGTCGAGGCCGGACAGCTCGAGGGTGAGCAGCAGCTGCCCGGTGTCGATCGCGTCTTGCAGGAGCTGCTCCACCGCCGCGGCCTCGGTGAGCTCCAGGGCGGGCAGCAGGTACGAGAACGCGTTGTCGATCCCCTCGTCGCCGCCGGGCGAGGCGAAGTCAGGTACCCCACAGCTGGCTCCATCGATCCCGTCGAGATCGAAGCCCTCGCTGACGCCGTCTTCGCCCCGCACGAAGGACATCTGCTGCACCACGAACACCTGCTCGTCTGCTCCGGCGCCGCAGGAGCCCGACGCGCCCTCGTCCTCGCCGTCACAGGCCCCCAGCCCCAGGAGCCCCAGGAGTCCCCACGCCCTCGGTGGGCTCGCCCTCACGCCTCGATCTCCGTGAACGACTCGGTCACCCTCGCCTCGTCGATCCCGAACGAGGCGGACGGGATGTCCATCGCACGGATCAGGGAGAGCAGCACCTTGCTGGCGTTCTCGGCGCTGACGGAGCGGACGTGCAGATCGGTGCGCAGCGCTCCACCCGCCCGCCCCGCGATCACGATCGGCATCTCGTCGAGGCTGTGGGTCTGCCCCAGGCTCACCTCCGAGGTGGCCAGCACCGCGCAGCTGTCCAGCAGGGTGCCGTCTCCCTCGGGGACGCTGCGGAGCTCCTGGAGGAAGGTCGAGAGGTGCTCGACGCACTGTACGGTGATCGCGTGGACCTCGGGCTGCTCTCCTGGCTCGTTGTGGGTCAGATCGTGGTGCCCGGCGCTCGCCCCCTCGAACAGCACGTCGTTGATCGGTGCTGAGAGGAAGTGGGCAAACACCCGGGTCTGATCGCAGGCCATCGCCATCGCCAGCAGCTGGGCCATCGCCTGGTTGCGCTCGGCGATCTGCGGCCGTCCTCCGAGATTGGGGTAGGACGTGTCGGGGCTGGTGGGCCGGACACAGGCGTCGAGCTCTGGAGGATCCTCCTGGAGCCGGGCCAGGCGCTGCTCCAGCTCGCGGACCCCGGTCAGGTGCTGATCGAGCCGGATCTGATCGGCGGCCCCCACCCGGAGGCGCAGGGCCGTGAGCTGCCCGGAGACGGCATCGAGCACGCTGCGACGCAGGCCCAGCCGAGGATCCACCAGCCCACCGGAGCCCGGCTCGACGAAGGTGTCGCCGAACAGGCGCTGATACAGGGCGTAGGGATCGGACTCCGCGGGGTTGCGGGCGCCGGGGCCGGACCAGGAGTCGCCCAGGGTGTCCGTGGCCGCGGTCTGCAGCGAGCTGTACAGCCGCGCCCGCCCTCCGATCTCGCCGGCGATCACCTGATCGAGGGTGGGCTGGGTGAACGAGCTGTTGCCCTCGTCGTAGGGAGCCCCGCTCAGGATCCCACAGGCCCCCGAGTAGTGGGGGCTGAGGTTGGGCAGCTTGACGGAGGTGCCTGAGACCACGGTGAT
Source organism: Deltaproteobacteria bacterium (assembly GCA_011376105.1). Classification (GTDB taxonomy): domain Bacteria; phylum Myxococcota_A; class UBA796; order UBA796; genus DRPG01. The sequence goes on along the minus strand of DRPG01000265.1, from coordinate 2,868 downwards.
CTCGGACTTCACCGGCGCCAGCGGGGCCAGCTGATCCGACAGCGCCCACGCCGCGCCCTCCCCCTCCCCCGACGGGGTCCAGCGCTCGGGCCTGTTGCCGTTGCCCCAGAAGAACAGGCCGAAGCGCTTGGGGAAGCCGCCCCCGGCGGCCAGCGCCTCGAGCCAGGGCAGGCCGAGGGTGACGAGCGCTCCCCCGGCGAGCGCCCCCCGGAGGAGCTGTCGGCGGGAGGGTCTGCGGCCTCGCGGGTGGCTCATCGTCCTCCTCCCAGGGTGGAGCCGGCGATCCGGAACGCGTCGCTGGTGGCCAGATCTTCGAGCAGCCACAGCAGCTGGTGCCCCTGCAGGGCCATGCCGTCGGCGTGCCAGCCCGCCAGCTGGCCCTCGGACGGGGTCAGGGGGTGGCCCACAGCCCACGCGAGCCAGGTCTGGGCGAGGCAGGCCGGAAGATCGGGGTGCCCCCGCAGCACAAAGCCCAGCCCCAGTGCGTCGGAGAACGGCACACCGTCGAGATCTCCACCTGGATCGATCGGGGCCGTGCCCTCCTCGGTGCGAAACCTCCCGATCCCGTCGAACTGCTCCAGCCCCAGCCCGATGGGATCGGTGATCTGGTGGCAGCCTGCACAGGCCGGGTCCTCAAGGTGGATCGCGACCCGATCCCGCATGGTCTGGGCGTCGGAGCTGGCCTCGGGGATCGAGGTGTCGACGTCGGCGGGCGGAGGTGGGATCTCGTGGCACAGCAGGGTCTGCCGCACGAACTCGCCCCTGCGGGTCACGGAGGTGGACACCGGGTGGGCCAGGCGGGCGAGGAAGCTCACCTGCCCCAGCAGCCCCGCCCGGGGCCCGGGCGGCAGCAACACCTCGCCGAACCCCTCCAGCGTCGGCGCGGGGACCTCGTAGATCGCTGCAAGCTGGCGATCGACGAAGGTGGTGTGGGTCACGAGCAGGTCGCGGTAGTCCCCGGCCTGCTCGAAGGCGAGGTGCTCGACGGTGCGCAGCGTCTCCTCCCGGGCGCTGGCGCCCAGGGTGTCAGAGTAGTGCACAAAGATCGCCGGGTCCTTGGTCAGGGTGTCCAGCTCGTGCAGCCCGAGGAGCTCGGAGAAGAAGGCCCGCAGGCCCCGCCGCGCCCTCTGATCCGCGATCATCCGCTGGACCTGCTCCCGCAGCGCCGCCGCCTCCTCCAGGGCCCCGGCCTCGGCCGCATCGAGCAGCGCCTCGTCGGGGGGGCCGGCCCACAGCAGGTATGACAGCCGGCTCGCGAGCTCGGTCCCCACGAACCGTCCGCCCGCCCCCAGCTCGATCCGGTACAGGAAGTGGGGGCTCTGCAGCAGCGCGGCCAGCACCAGCTCGTGCCCTGCCCAGGGCTCGCCGGGCAGCACCGCCCGGGCCTCTGAGGCGATCGCCTCGAGCTGCTCGAGCTCACCGGGGGTCAGCGAGCGCCGCCAGGCCAGCCGGCCGAAGGTGCGGGCGAACGCCTCGGTGCAGCCCGGATCCGGCGCATCGCAGGGGAACACCCGGGCCCGCAACGCTGGATCCGCCACCACCTGCTCCGCCAGGAGGAAGGCGGCGTCTTCGTACTGCTCGATCCCCCGGGGGGACAGCGCGGTCTGGCCCGCGCCGACGTGGAGCAGCCCCTCGATCTCGACGTCGGGCTCGAGCGCGGTGGGCAGCAACAGCCCATCGCCGAGCAGATCCCCTAGGGTGTTGAGGTACTCCGCCTCGGTGAGACGCCGCAGGGTGGCCTCCGCGGGGGAGATCGAGGGCATGGCCCCCCGGGGCTCGGGGACGAGCCCGGGGGGTGTACAGGACACCCCCAGCAGCAACAGCGGCAGGGAACATCGCACAAGCGCTCGTCCAGCATGCGGGAGGCTCCACTGGATAACACGCGTTGTCCGCAGAGGAGACCTGGAGCCGCCGGTTGGTTAAGTGGCTAAACCAATCTGGAGATCCAATCCAGACCATCCGTGCCGTAGACCAGGCCGCCGATCGGATCCGGGCCTCGATCCTCGACGGAGCGCACCCAGCGGGCTCCAGGCTCCCTCCGGAGCGGGTCCTCGCCGAGGCGCTGGGGATCAGCAGGCTCACCCTCCGGGCCGCCCTGGCCCGGCTCGAGGCCGAGGGGCTGGTGCAGCCCCGCCAAGGCAGCGGGGTGTTGGTGCTCGACTACCGGGAGCACGGGGGCGTGGGGCTGCTGATCCACCTCCTCGAGCGCGGGGATCTGCGCCTGTTCGAGCCCTTCCTCCGGCTGCGGCGGGTGCTGGCGGCTGAGGCGCTGGCCCTGGCCACCGAGCGGATCACGCCCGACGAGCTCGAGGAGCTGGCGAACTGGGCTGATCAGCTCGCCCAGATCCTCGATCCAGGGGAGCTGATGGCGGGCAACCTGGACTTCAGCCGTCGGATCCTCCAGCTGGCCGACAACCTGCCCATGGCGCTGCTGTTCAACACCGTCACCCAGGTCGTCCGTGGGCGACCCGAGGTCCAGGCCCTGATGCTGTCCGATCCCACGGCGGTCCGCGCCAGCTTCCCCGCGATCGTAGCCCTGCTGCGGGGCGGCGATCCCGAGCGCGCCCGGGCGGTGGTGCAGGGCATGCTAGCCACCATCGATCGCGCCTCCCTCGACACCCTGGAGTCCCCATGAGCGCGCCACAGACCCTCGAGCAGCGGAGCCACGCCCTCCCAAGACCTCCAATATGGAGTTATTTCCTTCTATTTAGGCCGAGACACATCCAGGAACGTCTAGCCTCGCTGGACGAGGCGGGGGCGCTGTCGGGGCCGGTCCCCAGCCTGTGGCAGGTCTTCCTCGGGGTCCTCTACATGTGGCACCGGGTGCTGTTCCGGCCCCAGACCATCGGGCTGTCCAGCGCCCCGGTG
>DRPG01000264.1 GCA_011376105.1 Deltaproteobacteria bacterium | reverse complement strand
CGCGATCGTGTCGGGTGCCTGTGCCGAGGCCGACGGAGCGGGCTCGATCTTGGGTTGTCTCGAGGGCAAGGGCTGAGCCGGGCCGGGATCGGGCGCGGAGGGGCGGGATCCAGAGGCCGGCGGGAGCTCGCTCAGGGTCGGCTCGAGGCCGATCTCAGGGCTCGGCCCGGGCAGCGACAGCTCGGGCAGCGACAGCTCGGGCAGCGACAGGCCAGAGAGCATCGAGCCTGCGTCTCCGGGGCGCACCGGGCCAAACAGGAACACGGAGGCCACCGAGAGCCCCAGCAGGATCAGGGCCGCGTTGAAGCCGGTGAGGGAGACCAGCAGCATCGTGCCCGATCGGCTGCGCCGGGACGCGGGGGGCTTGGCGTCGAGCTGCAGGGTGGCGGTCAAGACCTTTCCACATAGATCGTCTTCGGAGGTGCCCACGCTGTGGGGCACGTTGGCCTCGGCCCACTGCCGCAGGCCCGGCCCCTTGATCCGCTGGATCAGCTCCCGACAGGTGTCCTCGACCTCCCGCAGGGACGGTCGGGCCGAGATCTCGTCCTGGCACATCCGGGCGGCGAGGGAGAGGGTGTGGTGCTCAGCCCCCCGGGTCGCGGCGATGGCCTCGGAGAACAGCTTGCGATCGGTCGGGCCCGCCGTCACCAGGCGGAACAACACCATCCCCAGGGAGTAGACGTCGCCGGCCGGGGTCTCGATGCCCTGCAGCCGCTCCGGCGCGATGTAGCCATAGGTGCCCCGGATCGAGCGGGTGGTGATCGCCTCCCGGGCATCGAACTGAGCCCGGGCGACGCCGAAGTCGAGGATCTTGACCTCCCCAGCCCGGGTGATCTGGACGTTGCCGGGCTTCAGGTCGCGGTGGACCAGCTCCAGCGGCCTGCCGTCGGGACCCTCCTCGTGAAAGACGTGATCGAGGGCCCTCGCGATCTCCTGGATGATCTCCAGGGCGACCCGGGCCGGCAGGGGCCCCCGGTTCTGAAGCAGGGCGCTGCAGCTGGCCCCAGGCACGTACTCCATGACGATCGCCCACCGATCGTCGAGGCGGGTGGGGGGATCGACCGCGAGCAGGGCCCGGTCCCGGACCAGCCCCAGGATCCTCGACTCGTCGCGGAAGCGCTGGAGCACGTCGGAGGGGGGGACGCGATCGGTCAACAGCTTGATCGCGACGTCCTTGCTGAACCCATCGGCGCCCTCCAGGCGGGCCCGGTAGACCTTTCCGAACCCTCCTCGCCCCACGAGCTCAAGGATGCGGTACCTGCGGACTTCAACGGAACGGGAAGCGGTGGACACGTCTCAGGATACCGCCGTGGGGTCAGCGGGGGGGAGTGGGTTGGGCAGGGAACACCCGGGGGAGCCGAACGATAAAGGTGCTCCCCTCTTCCTTGTTCTCGAACGTCACGTCTCCCCCGTGCTCCCGACAGATCCGCCGTACGACGGCCAGATCCGGCCCCGGATCCGGTGCGGTGTGGGGACCGGAGACCCTGCCCTCGAACACACGATCGAGATCCGCCTCGGGGATCCCCGGGCCAAGATCCGTGATCGAGATCCCGACCCAGCCTGGATCCACCAGGGTGCGGACCTCGATGGTGCTCTGGGGTGGTGTGTGCTGGATCGCGTTGGCCATCAGGTTGGCGATCACCCTCCGCAGCTCGCTGGGGCGCCCATGCACCCACCCCGTCGCCCGCGCGTCGAGATCGATCCGCAGCTCGGCGGCCCTCGCCTGGGGCTGTAGCCCCCCGATCCAGCGCTGGATCGTCGTGCTCCACTCGATCGTCGCCTGAGTGAGGGCGGCCTCGCTGAGCGCGTCCTCGAGGATCTCCTGGGCATGGCGAGCCCCATCGACGACCAGGCGGGCCTCGTCGGACCCCGGATGGATCAGCGACTCGGCGAGCTGCACCAGGCTCGACAGTGGACCGCGCAGATCGTGGACCATCTCCCGGGTCCTGGACGCGCGCTGCTGTCGCTGTCGGGCGGTGGTGGCGTGGCGCAGGGCCACGGTGGCGTGGGCGGTCAGGGCCCTCGCCAGGGGCAGCGCGTCGGTGGGGAGTGCTCCGTCGAGGTACAGCGCTCCGGCGACCTCGCCGTCCCGGAGCAGGGGCAGGCACAGGGCTCGCCCCCGCTGCTGAGCTCCGGGCTCAGGGGAGGGATCTGGGCCCGTGGGCCCGGGGGCGTCCGCGGGCCCGGGGGCGTCCGTGGGCCCGGGGGCGTCCGTGGGCCCGGGGGCGTCCGTGGGCCCGGGGGCGTCCGTGGGCCCGGGGGCGTCGAGGGTCTCGATCCCTCTGGCCAGGGCGCGCTGGATGGCCGCGAGGGGCGCGGTGGCCTCGGTGGCCTCGCCCGCGCTGGCGATCACCTCCAGGGTGTCGTCCTCGGTGAGCAGGGCGAAGGCACGCTCAGCGCCGATCAGCTCGACGGCTGAGGCGGCGAGCTCCCCCAGGACGTCCGAGGGGTCGAGCTGGCGCGCCACCCGCACGGTGAACTCGGTGAGGCGCTCGAGGGTCGGGTGGGCGTCGTCGTCGGGGGGACGGGACCAGGTGAGGATCCGCTCTGCCCAGGCCCTCAATGGCTCGAAGCCCTGGGCCTCGGCGAGGCTTAGGACCCGGGCCGCCAGCTCCTGAGCGTCCTCGCCCCGGCCCAGGGCGAGCAGCGCCTCAGCGATCCACAGCTGGCCGAGCCAGCTGCCCTCGTCGTCCCCCCCCAGGGCGGCCCGCGCTGCATCGATGGCCTGCTCCGCCGCCCGGGCCTGGCCCGTCTGGGCTAGCAGCAGCGCCTGCACGGCTCCACAGCGGGCGGTCTCGAGCACGTCGCTGTGGCGCTCGGCGAGGGCCCGGGCCTCCTCGGCGAGCGCCAGCGCGCTTGGATCCCGTCGGTGGGCGGCCAGCTCACACCGGCGGCGGGCCAGCGCGACCCTCGCCCCGCCCAGGCCGTGCTCGATCGCCAAGGACTCGGCGAGATCGTGACAGCGCTGGGCCTCGGTGAACAGGCGGCGCCAGGTGGCGGCGTCCCCGAGGGTGCCCAGGACGAGCACCTCCTGGAGGGGCTGTGCGTGCCGGCGGGCGCGCTCGAGGGCCAGCTGGCCGAGCTCGGTGACCTCGCTCCACCGGCCCAGGGCGCACAGGGTCTGGCACAGGCTGCCGTACAGCGCTGGGGTCTCGCCCGGTGCGTCGGCGTCCTCGAGGCGGGCCAGGGCGATCCGCCACAGCGCCACCGCCCGCGTTGGATCCCCCGCCGCCAGCCAGCACCGGGCGGCGTGGTGCTCGAGCAGGGCCCGGTCAACGGTCGAGAGGCTCCCCCGCCTCGCCGTCGCCTCCAGCAGCTCCGCCCCCGGTCGAGGCTGGCCGGCCCGGAGCAGCAGCTGCCCCCGCTCACCCTCCATCAGGGCCTGAGCCCGCAGGTGGGTGCCCAGATCTTCGGGCACGGTCGACAGCACCGCCAGCCCGTCCTCGGGACGGCCCCGGTCAGCGCGGATCCGGGCCAGGAGGCTCCGGGCGATCAGCCAGTCCTCGAGCTGATCGAGATCCGGGGGGAAGGCACAGAGGGGGATCACCGCGGACTCTGCGGCCTTGAGATCCCCGGTGCGACAGAGGGCGCGCACCAGCGCGATCCCCGCCACCGTCGGCAGGGGCTCGGACTTCAGCAGCCTGCTGGCTTCCTCGATCCAGCGCGAGATCGACTCGGGGGTCCCCTGTGCGGCCTCCTCGAGGGTGGACATCGCCAGCAGGACGGGCAGATCCTGGCCCTCGAGCGGGGTCCTGCCCCCGAGCCAGGCCATGCCCACCGCACGGGCGATGTCGAGGTGGCCCGCCTCGATCAAAACCTGGATCCGGGCCGCGACCAGATCCGGGGTCTCGTGGATGGCGCACAGCGCCCCGGCCAAGGCGACGGCCCCGGAGACGTCGAGCTGCCTGGCCTCCTCGATGCAGGTGACGCCGTAGGTCGCCACCGCCTCGACGTCCCGGGTCCCCACCAGGGTGAGGCCGAGCTGAGCCCAGGGGATCGGGCGCCGCCGCAGCAGGTGGCGGCCCAGCGCGGTCCAGATCGGGGCGAGATCGGAGACCCCCCGCTGGAGGGCGCGGCTGGTCCCGGGGCTCGTGCACCTGCAGATCCCCGCGCCCTGGATCCAGCCGCCGCTGGCCAGCGTGCTCAGGGCCTCGGACACGATCCGGGGGGAGCCGATGTGCTCCAGCAGCTCGCTCCTCGGGATCGGCTGTGCCAGCGCGATGAAGGCACCGATCCTGCGGACCTGCTCCCCCAGGGTGTCGGGCAGCTCCAGGGGCGGAGGGGTGAGGCGCTCGAGCACCTCCTCGCCGAGGATCCATCGCCCCCGCCGCCAGAGCAGGCGCCCCGTGCGCACAGCATCGAGGGCCGCCCCGACGAGATCACCGGGCCAAGCGCTGGGGGCGGCCCGCGCGATCGATCCGGAGAGCCCCTCGTCGAGGGGCCCCAGCAGGGCCTCGATCAGCTCGGCCTGCTGAGCGGAGGTGAAGGGCTGCAGCGACAGCTCCTGCTGGATCCAGGCTGGTGCGGCGGTGCCGGTCAGTAGCACCACGGCGCCGGCCCGGTGCAGCGCGGCGACGGTGCGGCGGGTACCCTCGTCGAGGCGATCGTGGTCGTCGACCAGGACCGCCAGCCGCCCACCACTGCGCTGGAGCAATGCGGCGGCGGCGGCCTCGGCCCGGATGCTCGGATCGCCGCCCGCCGGGAGGCGCTGCGCGGGGCCTCCCAGGGCTGGATCCACCAGGGCCGCCTCCACCGATCCCCAGGATCGCGGGCTCGGGTGCAGGGTGACGAACGGGACGTCCCGGCTGGCCAGGGCGTTTGCCGCCTGAGCCAGGGCGTGGGTGCGGCCCGAGCCGTCCGGGCCCAGCAGCGCGGTGCTGAGCGCGTCGGTGAGCAGGGAGACCAGGGCCTGATCAAGCTGGGGGCGGGCCACGTGGATGGTGCAGGCCCGCAGGGCCAGCCCCGCAGCCCCCGGGGGGGTGATCTGGACCCCGTGGGCCTCCACCGCCCGGGCGATCTCCGAGGCCGATGGACGCTGCCCGGGCTCAGGATCCAGCGCTCGGATCAGCAGGGACTGCAGCCAGGCCGGGCCCGGAGGGATCGGGGCTGGAGGGATCGGGGCCCTCCGCTCCTGCCCGGGCCCGCCGGGCCCGGGCAGGAGCGGAGGTGGTGCACCACACAGCAGCCTCCAGATCATCGTGCCCAGGCTGTAGACGTCGCTGGCCGGTGTGGGGGTGCCTCCGGCGCTGACCTCAGGAGCGATGTGGTGCGCTCCCCCGATCTCAGTCGGCCCGAGATCCACCAGGGTGAGCTGCCCGGTGGACAGCTCGATCATCACGTTGGCGGTGTGGATGTCGCCGTGGGTGATCCCGGCCTGGTGACAGGTCGCCAGTGCGTCGGAGAGCACCGCGGTCATGGCTAGCGTCTGCTCGAGGGTGGGCTCGGTCGACTCGAGGATCTCAGCGAGGGGGCGGCCTGGGGCCCGGCCCATGACGAGGTAGGGCACCGGATCGGTCCCTGCCTCGATCAGCGGCACGAGGGCGGGGTGATGGGCGCGCACCGAGGGGCCGGGGATCCCGCTGGATGGATCGATCAGCCTGACGATCGCGGGCCTTCCGATCGCGTCCATCGCGTGCCAGGTCGATCCGGACGAGTCGCCACCGATCTGTTTGTAGAGGATCCAGGCCCCCACGCGTGGAGGGGGTTCGCGTTGGATCGCGTCCATCGGTATCCTGTCGTGGGATCCAGCCCGACACCGGGCGGGGGGGAGCGAACCAGCGTAACCGCAGGCCCGACGGACGCCAGGTGCCGCCGGCTACGGAGCCAGGCCACTCCTGGGGCGGACCCATGGACACGAGCCAGCCGGAGGCCGGGCCACTCTGGGCCGGAGGCCGGGCCACCCTGGGCCGGAGGCCGGGCCACCCCGGGGCCGGCGCGTGGTGGGGCGGCTCCCCGCACACACCGGCCCGGCTGGGGCGGGGCTAGTTGAGGGGGTGGGGGACCGCCAGCAGCGAGTGGCTGTCTTCCACCCGCACACCGTCGACGTCTTCCACCGAGACCGTCAGCGTCAACATCTGGCCGGCGAGATCGGTGTCCCGGAGCTCGGGGTTGATGTAGATCGTGCGCCCCAGCATCTCGTAGACCCCGGGCTCGTCGCTTGGATCGATGCCCTGACGGTAGTCGAGGAGGGTCTCCTCCTCGAGGCCGCTGATCGCCACCCCGAGCTCGTCGAACAGCTCGAAGGTGGTGAGCGGGTTGTCGGGGTTGGAGAGATCCTTCGCGTCTCCGGCGTTGATCCCCTGGACCTGCAGGGATCCCTCGACGTGGTACGAGCCCTGAGGGCCACGGATGATGACGATCTCGTCGCCATCGTTGAGCAGCACGAACGCGTCTGAGCCCGTACCGAGGCGGACCTCCGGATCCAGATCCGGGATCCCGGTGCCTGAGTCGGTGCTCCGATCCATGGGCTCAGGCTCGGGACCCGAGCACCCCAGGGCCAGCAGGATCAGATACACAGGCAGTCACAGGCGTCGTCAGCGCGGAGGCAGGACTCCCCGCTGGTGGCCTCGATCAGCTCGTGCCAGGTGTTGTCGGTCAGATCGTAGCGCCAGGTGTCGTCGAGGTGATCGCTGCACTCGGCGTGCATCCCCCCGAACACCCACAGGCTGTTGTACATCAGGGTGTACATCGCGTTGTGGCGGCGCTCCGGCGCGCTCAGATCCATCTCGACGTAGTCCGCGGGGACCTCGCTGGGGTTGCCGGCGCAGCCGAAGCGCTCGCCCACCAGCACGTCGGCGATGTAGATCTCCTCCCACTCCCCGGCCTCGGGATCGAACGCCCACAGATCGTTCATGTCGCCAAAGTCGGTGTGGCCCCCGAACAACAGGTAGCGATCCTCCAGGGGATCGTAGGTGATCTGGGCGTGCATCCGGGTGGTGGGGGCCGCGCTGCGCTTGCCGTTGTGCAGCCTGCGCCACTCGAGGCTGTCGATGTTCAGGGCGTAGGTATCGTTGTAGGCGAGATCTGAGAGGTTACCGATCTGGCCGCCGAAGATCACCAGCTCGTTGCGCGCCGTGTCGTGCAGGCTGCCGAGGAAGCTCCGATCGGAGGGAGCGTTGCCGGTGGGGGTCAGCTGGGTCCAGGTGCCGTCGCTCCAGGCCCACAGCTCGTCGGTGACCTCGAACACCAGCGCGTTGGTGTTGAGGTTGCCGCCCCAGATGTAGAAGGTTTGGGTGCTCGAGTCCCACATGCCCTGGGAGTAGTAGCGGGGTGCGGGGGCGTCGCCCGAGCCATCGTCGAGCAGGGTCCACTCCCGGGTGAGGAAGTCGAACGCCCACAGATCGTTGTACAGAGTGTAGTCTCCGCTGCCTCCGTCCTCACGGAAGCGGCCACCGAACAGCAGGGCCCGGTTGTTCTCCTCGTCGGAGGCGATCGCGTACCGCGCCCGCTTGCTGGGGCTGTCGCCCTCGATCTTGGTCCAGCCCAGGCCCGGCTCGAAGATCCAGGTGTCCTTGCGGTAGGCCGCCGATGGGATCTGGTTGACGATCGGGCCGTCGTTACCGCCGAAGATCAGGATGCTGTTGGTGCTGATGTGGCCTGCGGACCTGATCTCGGAGCGCTTCGAGGGGGACTCGCTGTCTGCGATCGCGTCGAGATCAGCCGGGATGTCGTAGGTCGGGCCTCGGGTCTCGGTGCTCGTGTCTTCGTCGCCCCCCGAGCAGGCGACCAGTCCGAGCACGACGAGCGCGCCGGCGTTGAAAAATCGCATGGTATCCCCTCCAGATCGGTGTGTATAGGGTCGTCTGACCGGCTCCCCGCTGACCGCTACGATAACAGGCTGTTCCCGGAAGCTGAGCGTCATTTTCAACCCTCTATCGCGTCGCTGATGGCCTGCTGGGCTCCCCCAGCGATGGATCGCGCGCAGCCGACGGCGGTGGACGACGACACCGCGGGGTGCAGCGCGGGGCTGCCCGACGGTGCAGCGGTGACTACATGGGGATCGTGGTACACGACGCACCCCCCTTGGATCAGCTCGGACCCACCCGGCGGCTCCTCATCGGGGCGAGCTACCCCTTCAAGGGGATCCGGCTCGTGCTCTCCCGGCCCGCGACCTGGCCCTACCTGATCGCGCCTACGCTGATCACCACCGCGGTGTTCCTCACCTCGATGTTCCTGGCCTGGCACGCGGTGGCGTTCCTGCTGGGGCTGCTGTGGGTCCCGACGGGGCAGCACCACTGGCTGATCCAGCTGGGCTGGCACACGACCACCCTGCTGCTTCGGGCGATGGCGTTCCTGGTGATCGGGGTGGGGCTGTACTTCACCGCCGGGATCGTGGCGATCCCGTTCAACGATCGCTTGTCCGAGCACATCGAGACCCTGTGCCTCGGTCCCCATGAGGAGCGCTCCAGCTGGTGGGTGCTCCTCGGGGACCTCACGGTGAGCGTGGCCCACACGCTGCTCTCGGCCACGATGTGGCTCACGGTGATGGGGCTGCTGCTCTCCCTGGAGCTGATCCCGATCCTGGGCAGCGTGCTGCACGTCATCCTCGGCACCCTGGCCACCAGCCTGTTCCTGTCGCGCGAGGTGATGGATGGCTGCCTGTCGAGGCGGCGGATGTCGTACCGCCATAAGCTCAAGGTGGTGGGCCACAACCTCTGGGTGGCCACCGGCTTTGGGGTGGTGGCCTCCGCGATGCTGTGGATCCCGGGCCTCAACTTCGTGCTGTTCCCGATGATCGTGGCCGGGGGCACCATGATGTACTGTCACCTCGAGTCCCTCGCGCTGGTCCCCGATGCGTCGGGACGGGGTCCGTTCCTGCCCGGGCGGGCCCGGGCGCGTCAGCTCGCAGATCAGGCGCTGGTGGCCCCCGATGTCATCGCGGGTCCTGCCCCTGACCGTGGATCTGAGGTCGTGCTTGCTGGAGGTGGGCGTCCGTGAGCCCCTGATCCTCGCCGCCCTGCGACGACGGGCGGGGGAGCACCCGGGCCCTGTGTGAGCTCAGGATATTGCGGACAGTTGTTGTCCGGAAAGGACGGGTGTTCAGGTTAGGGAGAGGGGGAGGGTGCTTGGAGGAGCCCAGGCCCCTGAGTGGTCCAGGCCCACCCGGTGGTCTGGGACTCCTCTCTGCTACACCCACCCCACAGAGGTGATCCGTGTCCACGGTCCTCCGCGAGCTGAGCTCCCTGTTGTGGCCAGAGCCCACCCCCCACACGAGCTTGCTCGATGGATCCGATCCTCCAGGGGGATCCCTTGGATGGCACCGATGGCTCGAGGCTCAGGCGAGCAGATCGGATCCCCTCACACCCAGCGAGGCCCGCCGCTTGGATCCAGATCAGCCGATGATCACGGCCTGGGTGGCGGGGCAGGTGGATCGGGCGCTGTGCTGGGCGTGGCCCTGGCTGGCCGGGCCCGGGCGCTGAGCACGCCGGGGGGGCCTCCGCCGGCCTCCTGGGGGCCCGAGCGCGGGCCTCGCTCAGGGAACTCCGCGGGCACCGTGGGGGGGGCCCCCGCCACCGCAGCCACCGCGAACCCGAGCAGCGACAGCATGCCGACCGCCAGCCCGAGCACGACCCCGAGATCGACGATCCCGCGCCAGGGGTGCGGCAGCGCCCGGACGAGCAGGATCAACAGGATGATCCCCGCGAGCAGGGAGCGGCTTACGATGTGCCGCCTGCGGGTGGCATGGATCAGGCCCATCGAGGCGATGGGGGCGAAGATCACCAGCCAGGGGCGCCTGTCACTGGCGATCCCGAGGGCCCGCGCCACGACCCTGGGGCTGAACTGCTTGTGGAAGCCACGCCAGGCCTCGCTGTAGAGCATGAACATCGTCCACAGCGCGGCGATCCCCCACTGGGTGGGGGTGAGGGTGCCGTCGAAGATCCCCGCGGCCTGGGGAGACAGCCGCCAGATCGCCTGGCTCAGCAGCAGCAGCACGCCCCCCACCCCCCAGGCCCAGATCAGCCATCCTGCTGTGTCGTTGGGGCGCTGTGCCTCGTCTGCCATGGGACCTCCGGGCTCCATGTTAGCCCAGTCAGGACCTCACTCCTTGGCCTTTCGGCTCCGGACGATGGTGCGGGCGTTGCCCGCGAGGATCCGCTTGCGGAGGCGGATGGCCGCCGGGGTCACCTCGATCCACTCGTCGTCGTCGATGAACTCCATCGCGCCCTCGAGGGTGATCTGCCTCGGCGGCGCCAGGATCGTCTTCTCGTCGGAGCCCGCGGCGCGGAAGTTGGTGAGCTGCTTGCCCCGGACCGCGTTGACGTTCAGGTCGCTCTCGCGGTTGTGCTCTCCGATGATCATGCCCTCGTAGACCTCAGTGCCCGGGCCGACGAACAGATCCCCCCGGGGCTGGAGGTGGAACAGGGAGTAGGCGGTGGTCCGGCCCGCCCGATCGGCCACGATGGCGCCGTTGGTGCGGCGCTGGACGTCGCCGGCCACGGGAGCCCAGCCGTCGAAGAGGGTGTTCATCAAGCCCTCTCCCCGGGTGTCGGTCATCAGCCGACCACGGAACCCGATCAGGCCCCGGCTGGGGACCCGATACACGATCCGGGTGCGCCCGTGGCCGTCGGCGATCATGTCGAGCAGCTGACCCTGGCGCACCGCCATGTGCTGGGTGATCACGCCGACGTGCTCGTCGAGCACATCGATCGTGACCTCCTCGAAGGGCTCGTGCATCACCCCATCACGCTCGACGAACCGAACCTCGGGGCGGCTGATCGACAGCTCAAAGCCCTCGCGCCGCATCTGCTCGATCAGGATGGCGAGCTGTAGCTCCCCCCGCCCGAACAGCCGGAAGGTCTCGGCGCTCTCGCCCTCCTCCAGCCGGAGGCTGACGTTGGAGAGCAGCTCGCGCTCTAGCCGCTCCCGGATCTGGCGTGCGGTGAGGAGCTTGCCCTCGCGGCCGCTCATCGGGCTGGTGTTGATCGTGATCGACATCCCGATGGTGGGCTCGTCGACCGCGATCCGGGGCAGCGGCTGGGGATCGGTGCCCGAGGCCACGGTGTCGCCCACGGTGATGCCCTCGATCCCGGCCAAGGCCACGATGTCGCCGGGCTGGGCCGAGGCGACCTCCACCCGGGCGAGCCCGTTCCAGGTGTACAGCAGCTGGATCCGGACGTTACGGGGACCGTCCTCGGTGAACAGGGTGGCGGGGCTGTTGCGGACCAGGCCCCCACCGAACAAACGCCCCAGGGCCAGCCGGCCCACATAGGGATCGTAGTCGAGGTTGGTGACCATCAGCTGAGCGCTGCCCCCCGCCGAGGCCCCGGGGGGCTCGGGGATCCTCTCCACCAGCGTGTCGAGCAGGGGTCGAAGATCGGTGCCGGGCTCCGCCATGTCGAGGGTGGCGAGCCCGTCGCGGGCACAGGCGTAGACGATGGGGAACTCGATCTGTTCGTCGTCGGCGCCCAGATCGATGAACAGATCGTAGACCTCG
>DRPG01000263.1 GCA_011376105.1 Deltaproteobacteria bacterium | reverse complement strand
TCGTAGCGCTCAGCGCGCTCGATCCCGGGGCCCGGATCGTCGAAGCTGAGGATCTGGAGCCCCGACAGATCGCGGGCCACCTGCTCCTCGGCCTGGAACAGATCGGAGCACCAGATCCGATCGGTGGGGGAGCCGGGGTGGGCCTCCTCCACCACCGCCAGCCCCGCGGCCTGAGCGGCCTCGATCGCCTCGCGCAGCCCGTGGGTGGGCACCCCCAGCCCAGAGACCGCCTCGCGGAGCTCTCCATGGGGCAGGAAGCAGTGCCCCTGCTGGTCTGCGGCCTGGACCAGGACGTGGACGACCGCGGCCCGCACCCGGGCTGGATCGTCTTCGGGCAGACCCTGCTTGCGGGCCAGCCCGTCGGCGGTGCGGAACCCGATCCCTCCGATCTGCTCGGCCAGCCGGAAGGGCTGGGTGCGCACGACGTGGGGCGCCCGCTCGCCATAGCGCTCCCGGATCCGATCCGCGAGGCGCTGGGACAGCCCCAGCCCCCGCAGCAGCAGCGTCAGGGCCCGCCCCTCCTGATCGCGGGACCACGCCCCACGGATCGCGTCGCCCCGGGACGGACCGATCCCGGGGACCTCGGTGAGCCGCTCGGGCTGATCGCGCAGCACCGCCGGCAGATCGTGGCCAAACCGATCCACCAGCCGCCCGGCGAGGGCGGGGCCCACCCCCTTGACCCCTGCGGAGGCGAGCCACAGCTTCATCCCGTCCAGGGTCTGGGGGGTGGACTCGAGCAGGCCCAGGGCCCGGAACTGGCGCCCATGCACCGGGTGGTGCTCCCAGCGCCCCTCCAGGGAGATGAACACACCCTCGGGCTGCTCGGCCAGCGACGCGAGGGTGCCCACCGCCACGATCTCATCACCCAGCGGGCTGTGTAGACGCACCACCGCATAGCCGCTGCGATCGGAGGACCACAGCACCCGCGACAGGCGGCCCTCGACCCAGACCACCGCGATCCCGACCTGATCAGCTGGCGTCTCCGCAGACGTGGTGCCTCCTGTCGTCGGATCCCCGGGCGAACCTTAACGGGAGTACACCTCGAACTGCTCGGGGTGGAAGTGGCCCATGGCCCGGACGACCACGCGTCTTCCGGTCTGCCCCTCGATCTGCTCGAGATCCGGGAACTGGTTCCCGTAGAGCAGATCGGCGACGCCGGGTGTGGTGTTGACGTACACGGTGCTGTCTCCGGAGGAGCGCTCGGCCTCCCTGCAGACCTCCCGCAGGATCTCGTAGGCCAGCGTGGTCTGAGAGCGCACCACCCCGGTGCCGTTGCAGGTCGGACAGCTGTCCGTCAGGTAGCGATCGAGCCCCTCCTGGACGCGCTTGCGGGTCATCTCCACCAGGCCCAGATCGCTGATCCGCAGCACGTTGGTGCGGGCTCGATCGATCTTGAGCGCCTCGTCGAGGGCACGGAACACCTTGTCGCGGTTCTGCTCCCGATCCATGTCGATGAAGTCGATGATGATCAGCCCGCCGATGTTGCGCAGCCGAAGCTGAGCGACGACCTCCTGGACCGCCTCGAGGTTGATCCTCAGGGTGGTGTCCTCCAGCGAGGAGCTCCCGACGAACTTGCCCGAGTTGACGTCGATCGCCATCAGGGCCTCGGTCTGATCGATCACCAGGTAGCCCCCGGACTTGAGCCAGACCTTCCGGCCCATTGAGCGCAGGATCTCGGTCTCGACGCCGTAGGTGTCGAACACCGGCTCCAAGCCCCGGTACAGGTGGACCTGATCCTTGGCCCGGGGCATGAAGTCGTCGACGAAGGAGCGGACCTGATCGAAGATCCCACGATCGTCGATCACCATCCGCTCGACGTCCTCGTCGAACAGATCCCGCACGGCCCGGAGCACCAGGCCGTACTCTGAGTGCAGCAGGCTCGGAGCGCGCTGGCCCCGACACGCCTCCTGGATCCGTCCCCAGCTCAGCTCGAGGAACGCCATGTCGGCCTTCAGCGATGCGGTGGGGGCACCCTCACACACGGTGCGGACGATGTAGCCCATGCCGGGCTTGCGGTGGCGCTCGACGAACTCCCGCAGCCTCCGTCGCTCCTTCTCGCGCTCGATCCTGCGCGAGATGCCGACGTGCTCGACGGTGGGCATGAACACCAGGTAGCGACCGGGCAGGGCCAGGTGGGTGGTCAGCCTCGCGCCCTTGGTGCCGATCGGATCCTTTGCGACCTGGACCACGATCTCCTGACCCTCCTTGAGGAGATCCTGGATCGCAGGCTGGCCCGACTTCGCGCTGGCCCGGGGGCGATCCTCGGGGGCGGGGGGCCCATCGATGCCCAGCTGGGACTCGTGGAGGTTCAGCATGTCGGGGTAGATGTCCCCCACGTACAGGAACGCTGCACGCTCCAGGCCGATGTCGACGAAGGCGGCCTGCATGCCCGGCAGCACCCGGACGACCCGCCCGAGGTACACATTGCCGACGAAGCCGCGCTCGTCACCTCGATCGATCTGGAGCTCGGCCAGACGACCGTCCTCCATCAACGCGACGCGTACCTCCCGTCCGGTGGTGGAGCAGATGATCTCGGAGGGCAAGGGGATCTCCAGTGGCTCCTGTGGTGTCCGGCGGGAACGCTGCAGCGTTCGACCGACCAGGCCCCGGAGCGCGGTTGAGCGTTTGGAATGGGTTCAGCTCGCTGTGCGCTGGTGCAGCCGCACGGGCACAGACGAGCTGGAGGGAGCGATGGATCGAGCTGGCGTGCCCGGGGGATCGGAGCCTCTCCGGTGGCGCGCGGCAGCTGGATGGAGCGGGGGTTGGACACGGCCTGACTGCAGTCCGGGGAAGACGTTCGTGCGGGATCACCGGGCCACAAGCCGCCAGCCTCCTCCACGAGGGTTCATATCCCACAGACACGCTCCGTGGGTCAACGCCTCCGGAAGGCGAATCGACTGACCAACTCGGCGACGTCTCGACCGTGTCCGTCCAGCACCCGCACTGTCAGATCGGCGTGGGGGGTGCCTGCACCGAGCCCGTCCACGATGGCCTGCAGGATCTCCTCGTCGAGCTCGGCGTGGGCGGTGACGTCCTGGGTGCTCTGTCGATAGTACTTGATCTTCGTGCTCTTCTGCAGGTGGATCAGCCCGGCGAGATCGGGGTGGGTGCCCAGGACCACCGCCGCCGCCAGCTCGCCGACGGCAAAGATCGCGGCGGGGGGGATGGCGCCCGCATGATCGGTGATGTCCGGGGCCAGGGGCAGCCGCAGCACCAGGTGCCCGGTCCTGGCCACCTCGGGTCGGATGCCGAGGGTGGACAGCATGGGCACGCTGCGCAGCGTCTGGTCTAGCAGAGCGAGCATCGGAGCCTCGGAGGGGGTGGCTGTGTTGGGTTACCGGGTCTTCGACCCTATCCGGTGGTCGAAGAGGTGCCCATGGGCAACATCCCCACCCCCCTGCGCGACGCCGCGGGTCGGATCGATCTGCGCTCCCTCGATCGAGCCGGCCTGCGGGGGCTCGTCGCCGGGATCCTGCCCGAGCTTGAGCCCACCAAGATCGAGGCCGTAGCCCTCCGGATCTACAAGGAAGTCTGGCAGCACGGGATCGTGGAGATCGAGCAGATGGAGACGGTGCGGCGTGCGCTGCGGGAGCGCCTGGCGCAGCGCGCATACGTCGCCACCCTGAGCGAGCTGCGCAGGATCGACTCCGTGGACGGAGCCCAGAAGTTCCTCTGGCGGCTGCACGACGGCGCGGTCGTCGAGAGCGTGCTGATCCCCGACGGAGATCGGGTCACCCTGTGTATGTCGTCCCAGGTCGGGTGTGCGATGGGCTGCACCTTCTGCCTCACCGGAGATCTGGGTCTGATCCGTCACCTGCACCCCGGGGAGATCGCGTCCCAGCCGCTGCAGGTCCAGGCGAGCCTGCCTGCGGGGGTCCGGATCACCAACCTGGTGCTGATGGGGATGGGGGAGCCGGTGCACAACCTTGGAAACCTGATCACCGCGCTGCGGGTCTGCCTCGATGATCACGCGCTGAACTACTCTCACCGCAGGATCACGGTGTCCACCGTGGGGCTGGTGCCCCAGCTCGGTGCGCTGGCCGCAGCCCTGCCGGTGAACCTCGCGGTGTCGCTCAACGCCACCACCGAGGCCCAGCGCGCACGGATCATGCCGATCACCAAGCGCTACTCGATGTCCGAGCTCCTCGAGGCCTGTCGCTGTGTGCCCCTGCCCCCCGGCAAGCGGATCACCTTCGAGTACGTCATGTTCGAGGGCTTCAACGACACCCTCGATGACGCTGAGCGGCTGCGGCTGTTGCTGCGGGAGATCCCCACCAAGATCAACCTCATCCCCTACAACGAGAACCCCGATCGGCCCCGGCTGCGCAGGCCATCGGCCGAGGTGGTCAAGGCGTTCCAGCACCACCTGGTGAGCCGGGGGGTGAGCTGCTCGATCCGCACCACCCGGGGGATCGACATCTCTGCGGCCTGTGGGCAGCTGGGCAAGGGGGCCCTGGAGGCGGGGGGGGGAGCGGCCGGGAGCTAATCCCCCCAGGCTCAGTTACGTCCGCCGGTCCTGGAGGCGCGATGGGTGCGACGATCGGAGTCGTGGGTGGATCCGGCCTGTACGATCTGGAGGGGTTGAGCGACGTGCGGGAGGTCACCTATGAGACCCCCTGGGGGCCCCCCAGCGACGCGTTGATCCATGGTCACCTCGACGGGGTGGAGCTCGTGTTCCTGCCCCGGCACGGGCGCGGGCACCGGCTGCTGCCCACCGAGGTGCCCTACCGGGCGAACGTCCACGCCCTGAAGCAGGCCGGGGTGGGCTGGCTGATCTCGGTGAGCGCGGTGGGCTCGCTGTCCGAGGCCATCGCACCAGGCCACGCGGTGATCGTCGATCAGTACATCGATCGGACCCGCCGGCGGGACAGCACCTTCTTCGGCGACGGGATCGTGGCCCATGTCGCGTTCGGGGAGCCCACCTGCGAGACCCTGCGGGGCTACCTCACGAGGGCCGCCGAGGCCCAGGATCTGGTGGTCCACGACGGGGGCACTTATGTGTGCATGGAGGGCCCCGCCTTCTCCACCCGCGCAGAGTCAGAGCTCTATCGGAGCTGGGGCGCGCAGGTGATCGGCATGACCGCACTCCCCGAGGCCAAGCTCGCACGAGAGGCGTCGATGTCCTATGCCACCTTGGCCTTCGCCACGGACTACGATTGCTGGCGCCGGGGACACGACGACGTCACTGTCGAGCAGGTCGTCGCGGTGTTGATGGCCAACGTCGAGCGAGCCAGGAGGGTGTTGATCGATCTGGTCCCCCTCGTCGCAGCCCATGGAGGGCCCCCACCGATGCACGACGCGCTCAGAGACGCAATCTTCACCCCTCCCTCAGCGATCGGTGCCGACGTCCGGGCACGGCTGGGTCCCATCCTCGCCCCCTACCTGGAGTGAGCCGTGGTCGGTCCATCCCCCGACACCCGCCCCCGGTCCGCGGTCGAGCTCATCCGACGACATCGCGAGGAGATGGGGCTCTCCCTGTTGGATCTGGCCGCGGCGACGCGGATCCCCGTCACCTACCTCGAGGCCCTGGAGGAGGGGAGGCTGCACGAGATCCCGAGCGGCCCCTATGCCTCGGGCTACCTGCGGGCGGTCTACAGCCACCTCGGGGTGCAGGAGGAGATGCTCTCCGAGCTCGACCCCGATCCCTCGGTGGTGCCTCCCCAGGGGGCGCCCCTAGCCCTGGTGCGGGGGATGGCCCTGGTCAGCGTGCTGGCGCTGGCGGTGCTGCTGGGCAGCGCCCTGTGGCAGCGACTGGGGTTCGAGGTCGAGGCCGTGCCCCCGGGGCTGGAGCCGGATCAGCTCTTGTCGGTGTCTGCTCGGCGGGCCACTCACCTCCGGGCGGTGATCGACGGAGGACGGGTCTCGGAGCATGCCCTCGCTGAGGGGGAGCAGCTCGAGCTGAAGGGGATCGAGCGGATCGAGATCGAGCTCGAGGCGATCAACCACGTCCGGCTGCGGTGGAACGACGAGAACGTGGTCCCCCAGGGGCTGCAAGACGCGCCCCGCAGGCTGGTGTTCCTCGATGATGCGGGGGGGCCGCCATGAGCCACGAGCTCCACGCCCGCACCGAGGCGCTGCTGCGCAGGCTGGTCCGTCGCGACGCGGCGGGGGCGCTGCGCAAGCTGCTGCGTCGCTGCCTGCCCCAGGACGTGGCCGCCGCCATGGAGCACCTCACCTACAGCGAGCAGCGCAGGCTGTACCACTGCATCGAGGATCGGGACTTCGCGGCGGAGGTGCTGGCGCACCTCTCCAACACCTCGACCCGGGAGGTCACCAAGCACATGAGCGAGGACGCCGTCGTCCAGCTGCTGGAGCGGATGGATCCAGACGACGCGACCGACATCGTGGGGGCGCTGGACGACGAGCTGCGGATCCGGGTGCTCGACGAGCTGGCCGACGACGAGACCGGCGAGGAGGTTCGGTCCCTGCTGGCGTGGCCGCCGGAGACCGCCGGCGGCATCATGAGCACCCAGGTGTTCATCATGCCCGACACCAGCAGCTGTGGGCAGGCGATCGCCGCGCTGCAGGCACAGCACGAGAGCCTCGAGAACATCTACTACGTCTATGTGGTGGATCCCCACAAACACCTGCTGGGGGTCACCTCCCTGCGCTCGCTGCTCACCCACCCACCCAAGACCGCGCTGACCGCCATCATGGTCCCGGAGCCGATCTCGGTGGGGCCCTCACAAGATCAGGAGGAGGTCGCACGGATCGTGGCTCGCTACGATCTGTTGGCGGTCCCGGTGGTCGACTCCGAGCACCGGATCCTCGGGATCGTGACCGTCGACGATGTCGTCGACGTCATCCGGGACGAGGCCGCCGAGGACATGATGCTGATGGCGGGCGTCAGCGATCCCGAGCAGGAGCAGTCGATCCTCCGGCAGTCGGCGTTCCGGGCGGGCTGGCTGCTGGCTACGATCGTCGGTGGGATCCTCGCGTCGGAGATCATCGGCTTGTACGAGGCGACCCTGGCCTCGATGGCGATCCTCGCGGGCTTCATCCCGGTGATCATGGGCATGGGGGGCAACGTGGGGATCCAGTCGGCGACCCTGGCGGTCCGCGGCCTGGCCACGGGGCAGGTCCAGATCGGTGGGCTGTGGGTGTTCCTGTTCCGGGAGGCCCGGGTGGGCCTGGTGCTGGGGGTGATCTACGCCGTGCTCCTCGGCCTGTATGGCCTGATCCGCTTCCCCGATCACCGCATGATCGGGATCTCGCTGGCGACCAGCATCTTCCTCGCGATCTTCTCAGCGGGGGTCATCGGCGCGGTGCTGCCGGTGGGGTTTCAGCGCGCGGGGGCTGATCCGGCGATCGCCACCGGCCCGTTCGTCACCACCCTGGTCGATCTGCTGGGGATCGTGATCTACTTCAACGTCGCGCGCCTGCTCCTCGGGTTGTGACGTGGAGCACGCGATCGACGCTGTCGTGGTGGGAGCCTTCGATCTGGGTGAGGCGGATCGGGTGGTCCGGCTGCTCACCCCACAGGAGGGGCGGGTCTCGGTGGTGGCCCGCCGGGCGCGCTCGTCACGGCGGCGGTTCGGCGGGATGCTCGAGGTCGGCACCCACGTCCAGGTGGTGCGTGCCCGGAGCCGGGGGCGGATGATGAACCTCTCCGAGGTCGATCGGATCGCCGGCCCGGACGTGGCGAGGACCGAGCTCGAGCGCATCGCGCTGCTGTCCTACGGGTGCGAGGTCTGCGCGGCCCTGGCCCCCGAGGCCGCCCCGGCGGAGAAGCTGTTCCAGCTCCTGATCGTCTGGCTCGATCTCCTCGAGGGGGAGCGCCGCCCCACCGTGGCCTCCCGGGTCGCGCTGGAGGCCAAGGCGCTGACCTTCGCGGGCCTCACCCCCGCCCTGGGGCGCTGTGCCCTGTGCCCGGAGCCCGTCGAGGATCCGATGGTCTTCGACGTCGAGGTGGGCGGTGCGCTGCACGCTCGGTGTGGAGGGGGGCGCGCGACCCCGGCGCGGGCCCTGCTCGAGCTCGAGGCGCTGCGTCGCATGCCGCTGGCGGACACCGTGGCTCAGGACGAGCGTCCGGTTACGCCCTGGCGCCTCTCGGACTTCGTGCAGCACCAGCTCGGGCGTCGGCTCCAGAGCCGGTCGTTCCTCGAGACGATCGGAGGTTAACACCCGTGGGGTGCGACGATACCCAGGGGAGTGGAGGGGGCATGGACATGCGCTGGATCCCGATCGGGCTCTCGCCCTGGGTGTGGGGCTGTACCCAACCGATGGTGCAGCTCTCAGGCACGATCTACTCGAGCCACGAGCCCAGCTCCCCACCCCAGGCCGGGGCCCGGGTCACGGTGGTGGATCTAGAGGGCGGGATCCTCGACGAGGCAGAGACCGACGAGGGCGGGCGGTTCTCCGTCCTGCTGCCCGAGGGGCTCGAGATCATCGCCGAGATCCGGGGGGAGGGATTGGCCACCGCGACCTTCCCCGGGATCTCGGGCATCGATCCCTTCGCTGAGCTCGAGGATCGATCGCTGTATGCGGTCTCCCTCGAGGAGGTCGAGGCCGAGCGGGCCCGGTTCCTGGGCTGCCCCGGGGCAGAGGAGCCCAGCGCCCTGCTGTTCGGCGAGATGCGCCTGCATGGGCTGGTGGATCCCGAGACCGGGGAGAACCCCACGGTGAACACCGGGCGGATCGACGTGCGCTCCGCCGCGGGGGGGCAGTGGTCGGCCTGCTACCTAGACGCCGACGGAGCCGCCTACGATCCGGAGGCCCCCTGGACGGGCGACAGCGGCCGGTTCGCGGTGTTTGGGATCGGCGCGGGGCTGCACGACATCGATGCACGCTATGAGTTCTTCGAGGGCTACTGGGTCGGGGAGATCTATGCCGCCTGGGTCCCCCCGGAGGACGAGGTGGTCGCGATCCCCGGGTGGCCCGTCCTCGTGCCGTTTGACCCATGAGCCCGGATCTTCACCCCCCCCACCTTGCCGCCGGACAGGTCATGCCCTAGTCTCCCCTCTCATCCGGTGTTGCCGGATGTCGATCCCGGAGGAGACCGATGGGTGAACTGATCACCAAGCCCGACGCCAACCCGATCCTGCTCGCGATCCTCAACTGCCTCGTGTGTGGGATCCCGGCCGGCTACTTCATGATGGGGCAGCAGAAGAAGGGCATCTTTGGCCTTATCTACGTGTGGATCCTCATGCCCTTCATGGGGATCGGCTGGCTCATGGCGCTGGTCTTTGCCTATGACGCCTACCTGCTCGGCCAGAAGCTGGCCTCCGGTGAGTCCGTCGGCGAGTCGGAGAACGGCGTCGACTTCCTCGGGATGCT
The DNA here is from genome assembly GCA_011376105.1 of Deltaproteobacteria bacterium. Lineage (GTDB taxonomy): Bacteria > Myxococcota_A > UBA796 > UBA796 > DRPG01. Next base: position 19,257 of record DRPG01000263.1, on the reverse strand, counting down.
GCCCGGCTTCAACTGACATCGCTGGATCCATCGGGGTGCCCCGGGCTCCAGATGGATCCACTGGCTCCCGCGAGCTCCGGGCTGGGTGGGCGTTGCGATCGAGGGACCACACACAGGGATCCATCCGGAGCCTGGGATCGGAGCGGGGGGCGTGTCTGTGCCCCGGGCGCACACGTCCCCCCGGGCGCACACGTCCCCCCGGGCGCGGAGCCGCCCCCCGTCGAGCGGGCGGGGCCCGGTGCGGGGGAGGCGAGCCCCACAACAGGGGTGTGCGAGCCACCGTCGGGGGGGGGGCGCGTGCACGGGCCGTAGCGGCGGCGGCTGGCTCCGCGGTAGAGTCCTGACCGAGCATGGCGTGTCATCCATCATCGCAGGGACAGCTGCCGGTTCTTGATCACGTCGGTGGGGAGCTGGGCCGTGGCTGAGGAGCTGCGCACGAGCTTTGGGTTGCCGCTTCGGGTGGCCATCCACTCCGACGTCGGTCGGGTGCGGACCAACAACGAAGACTCAGCTGGGTACGCCTGGCTCGAGGACGGGAGCCTGTTCGTGGTCGTCGCCGACGGCATGGGTGGCCACGAGGCGGGCGAGGTGGCGAGCGGGCTCGCGGTGCAGGTCCTCGAGGAGGTCGTGGGTCGCGACACCGACACGGATCCCCGCGAGCGTCTGTACCATGGCCTGCTCGAGGCCAACGAGGCCATCCTCCAGGAGGGGCGGGTCTCGGGCACCCGCGGCATGGGCACCACCGCGATCGCTGCGATCTGCCGGGGTCGGGAGATCCATGTCGGGTTGGTGGGAGACTCCCGGTTGTACCACATCCGCAAGGGGCAACTCGTCTGGCGAACCCTCGATCACACCCGGGTGCAGACCCTGATCGACACAGGTGAGATCGAGGAGGAGGAGGCCCGGGAGCACCCCGAGTCGGGGATGCTCACCCGGGCGCTGGGCCACAGCCGGATGGCCGATGGGCGCCCGCTGGTCCCCGATGTGCTCGCGGAGCCGCTGCAGATCGAGGCCGACGACGCGCTGGTCATGTGCTCGGATGGCCTGCACGATCTGCTCGAGGACTGGGAGATCGGCACCCTGATCGCAGGCAGTGAGCCCCACGCAGCCGCACGACAGCTCGTCGAGCTGGCCTGCGAGCGGGGCGGGCACGACAACATCACCGTCGCGGTGATCACCGCCGGGGAGCGCTCGTCTGAGTACGACGTGGCGTATGTCCCCGAGTCCTACCCCGACGAGCCGGATCCAGAGGCCGCGGCAGAGCCCGAGCCAGCCGCCGGGGAGCCTGAGATCGCGGCGGCTGCCTCCGTCGCGATCAGCGAGGAGGGCGAGGCCGAGGAGGGTGACGCCGTCGCCGGCCCGCAGAAGGGCGGGGGGCTGCTGGTGGGGGTCGCGGCCTTCAGCCTGTTCGCGATGGTGGGGGGGGCGGTGGTGCTCGTGTTGCTCGCCGTCGCCGTCGCCTGGATGATGGCCGCGTAGGGCACGTGGGGCTGGTGCTCTGTCCGGCTGGTGCTCTGTCCGGCTGGTGCTCTGTCCGGCTGGTGCTCTGTCCGGCTGGCGCTCTGTCCGGGCCGTCGCCGGGCCCGCTCAGATCAGGGCGAGGAGGGTGCAGAGCAGCGCACAGAGCAGCGCGGTGCTGGTGGCGATCCACCAGGGCAGCTGGCCCCGGAGCAGGGCCAGGACGTCGGGCTGGGGCTCTTCGAGCTGGAGCTCGTCGGTGAGATCATCCCCCGAGCTCCGGTGGGTGGGGTGATCGGGGGTCTCCCACCGATCTCTCCGGGCGCTGATCTCGGCTGGATCGGCGGCCACGGGGCTTGGATCCGGGGCGCTGTGGCCCCGGACGTCGGGGATGTCGAGCCGGCTCGACGCCATCACCGGGGTCGCGACATCGTCCTCTTCCCAGCTGGGGCCGTCCCAGATGGCCATGATGCAGGTGATGTTGTCGTGACCGCCCCGGGCGTTGGCTAGATCCACCAGCGCAGCGGTGACCTCCTCCGGGGAGCCGGCCTCGACGAGCTCTGGGATCTCGGTGTCTTCGACGAGATCCGAGAGCCCGTCGCTGCAGACCAGCACCCGATCCCCGTGCATCAGCTTCCAGGGGTAGCCCAGGGTGGCGGCCCGGACCGCGGGCTCCGTCGAGGGGCGCCCCCCGAGGGCCCGGGTGACGACGTGGGCGAGGGAGGAGTGCCGAGCCTCCTCCCTGGAGAGCTGGCCCGTGTCGATCAGATCCTCCACCAGCTTGTGATCGCGGGTACGATCGACGATCGCGCCGTCGCGTACCAGGTAGGCGCGGCTGTCTCCGGCCCAGGCGACGTGCGCCGCGCCCCCGCACACATACACCATCACCACGGTGCTGCCGGGCTGAGAGCCGGCGTCTTCGCACAGCTCGTCCCGGACCTGGACGTCTGCGGCCTGGATGGCGATGCCCATCCGCTCGGTGGGGCTCCCCTCGGACAGCGAGGTCATGGCCTCGACCAGCGAGTCGACGGCGAGGCGGCTCGCCTCGTCGCCCCGGCCCATCCCGCCCATCCCGTCGCACACGACGAGCAGCCGGCCTCCCTCCTCCGTGTCGATCACGGCCCAGGAGTCTTCGTTTCGATCGTGCAGCAGCCCCCGATCGGTCTGGGCGTGGGTTCGGAGCTTGGGTTCGTCCATCGCGGCCGTCCTCCGGGGCAGGATAGTGCTCAGCCGGGATCGTGGCTACCCTGCGTTGACGTGGAGGGCGTGGATCGGTACCGTGGATCCATGGGGGGGCTGCGGATGAAGGTGCGGAGTTCCAAGCATGCAAAGTTGATCCTCCCACAACAACCCTCTGCTCCCTGGACCCCTCGAACCTTCGCGATCGTGGGACACCGCTCCTCAGGCAAGACCTCCCTCGCTGAGCTGCTGCTGCAGGCTGCGCGGGTCACCCGCGCCGTGGGCTCGGTCGAGGACGGGAGCGCTCTGCTCGACTGGTCAGAGGAGGCCCGCCGTCACCGACAGACCCTGGCCCTGTCCGTGGCCTGGCTTGATCACCAGGGGCAGCCGATCCAGCTGATCGACACCCCGGGCGCTGCGTTCCTCTCCCACGAGCGCGATCGGGCCCTGAACGCTTCCGATGCTGCCCTGGTGGTGATCGACGCCGCCGAGGGGGTGCGCGTCGGCACCGAGGAGGCCCTGCGGCGCGCCCGCTGCCCCCAGACCGGCCAGCGGTTGCCGCTGATCGCCGTGGTCTCCAAGCTCGAGCGCCTCACCCCGGGGGGGGAGGGCCGCGCCATGGGGCTGCCCTCCTCGGGGGCGTCGATCGGGGTGGAGGGGATCGAGGCGATCCGCGCCCACCTCGAGGCCGAGCTTAGGGAGGGCCCGGGCCCGGGCCCCCGGGTCGTGCCGGTGCAGCTGCCCCTGTACGACGAAGACGGTGCGCTGCAGGGGCTGGTCGACGTCCTCGGGGGGCGGGTGCTGCGCTACGCCACCGACGGCACCGGCGCGCTGTCCCCCGAGCCGATCCCCGGGCCCCTGCGGGCTGTGGTGGCGGTGGCCGCCGAGCGGGTGGCCGAGGCCGTCGCCATGACCGATGACGCGCTGCTGGAGCACTATCTCGAGGAGCTGGAGCTCCCGGAGGAGGTGCTCCAGCGTGGCCTGGTCGCTGCGGTGGCCTCAGGCGCGGTGGTGCCCCTGCTGCTGTCCTCGGCCGAGGCCCGGATCGGGGCGATGCCCCTGCTGGATGCGCTCGCACAGTGGCTGCCTGGCCCCCGGGGGGTCTGGATCCAGGATCCCGACGGCGCCAGGAGCCTGCTGCAGCCTGGGCCCCGGTTCGTGGCTCAGGTGGTGGCCTGCCAGTGGGATCGGAGCGGGCAGCCGTTCACCCTGCTGCGGGTCTGGTCGGGCGCTCCCCCCCGGGGGCCGTGGCACGAGGGCTGCTCGGGGCGAGAGCTTCGGGTGCACAAGCTCTACCGGCTCCGGGGTCCCCGCAGGGCCACCGCCCCACGGGTGGGCCCCGGTGCGCTGGTCGCGACCTGGGAGCCCCTGGGGCTCCGCCCTGGAGACACGGTCACCGACGGCTCGAGGATCTGGGCGGTGGTGCCGAGGGAGGAGCAGACCCGCATGGTCTGGCGCCTGACGCTGCCCGATGCCGCCGCCCTCGAGTCTATCGAGGCGGTGGTGGCGGCCGACGGAGAGCTGTCCCTGCGTCCCGAGGGGCGACCCGACGAATGGCTGCTCACCGGGCGCTCCGAGGCCCACCTGCGGCTGGCGGTGGAGCGGATCGAGGCCCTCTGTGGGGGGCGGGTGGACACCGGTCTGCCCCGGGTGGCCTATCGGGAGATCCCCACGAGCTGGGTCTCGGGGATCGAGGGGGTCCACCTCCTCAAGGGGGAGCATGGGCTGGTCTCTGAGTACGGGCGGTGCGAGGTCTCCCTGGGGCCCACCGGGCCCGACGAAGACGCGCTCCGGTTCGTCGACGGGTTCGAGGACACCGAAGCGCTGCCCCTGCGCTTCCGTCCCGCGATCGCCGAGGGGGTGGCGGCTGCGCTGGGGCGGGGGCCCACCGCCGGCTACCCCGTGACCGGGGTCGAGGCCCTGCTGACCGGCGGCGACTACGACATCCTCCAGTCCACTGAGGAGCACCTCCGCATCGCGGGGGAGCGGGCCGCCCGGGCGGCCCTGGAGTCTGCCGGCACCGACCTGCTCGAGCCCTGGAGCGAGGTGGTGGTTCGGGTCCCGCAGGCCGCCCTGGGGGAGCTGATCTCGGACATCGCCTCAAACCGAGGCCGGATCGTGGGGATGGAGGTGGAGGGGGACGAGGCGCAGGTCGTGGCGAGCTGTCCCCACCGCGAGCTGAGGACGTTTGCCCCTCGCCTCGAGGGGATCACCGGGGGGCGTGGGCGGTTCTCGCTGCGGGAGCTCCACTATGAGCGCGTCCCCCCCCAGCTGATCGACGAGATCACCGGGGCCCGGGCGTCCAGCGGGTGACCTCAGGGGGCTGCAGCGTGTTAGCGTGCAGGATGGCACAACCTGGGGTGCTACATCGAGACCACCGAGTCCAGGCTCGCGACACAGCTGCTCACCTTCGATGACAACGCGCACCTGCGCGAGCTGGTGGGGGAGTTCGGCTCACACCTGAAGCTCGTCTCTGAGGCCCTCGGGATCGGGGTCGAGCAGCGGGGTGGGGGGATCGCGATCTCCACCCCGGAGGGGGATCCCTCCAGAGGGATCGCGGCCCGGGTGTTGGTGGAGCTGTACGCGCTGATCGAGCGCGGCCACACCCTGCACCCCAACGACGTGACGCACGCGGTCCGGATCCTGCGATCCGATCCAGATGCAGACCTTGCGTCCTACTTCGGCGACACGATCCTGGTCACGAACCATGGCCGGCCCATCTCCCCCCGGTCCCCGGGCCAGCGCAGCTACGTCGCCGCGCTGCGGCGCCACGACGTGGTGTTCGGGGTCGGGCCCGCGGGCACCGGCAAGACCTACCTGGCGATGGCGATGGCCGTCGCGGCGCTGAAGCGGGGCAAGGTGCGTCGTCTGATCCTGACCCGTCCCGCGGTGGAGGCCGGCGAGAAGCTTGGCTTCCTCCCTGGTGATCTCACGGAGAAGGTGGATCCCTACCTCCGCCCGCTGTACGACGCGCTGGCGGACATGCTGCCCCCCGATCGGGTGTCGCGGATGATCGAGCGGCGGGTGATCGAGGTCGCTCCGCTGGCGTTCATGCGTGGCCGCACGCTGTCCGAGGCCTACGTCGTGCTCGATGAAGCTCAGAACACCACCCGGGAGCAGATGAAGATGTTCCTGACCCGCCTCGGCGATGGCTCCCACATGGTGATCACCGGCGACGTGACCCAGATCGATCTCCCCCGGAAGCGCGACTCGGGCATGGTCCATGCCCTCTCGGTCCTGGCGGACGTGGGGCGGGTGGGGGTGACGAGGCTGACCACCGAAGACGTCGTCCGTCATCCGCTGGTCGCTGAGATCATCGGGGCCTACGAGCGGGCCGACGTCGAGCGTCGCTCGGGGGAGGACGAGACGTGAGGCTGGTCGACGGGTGCAGGGCCGCCCTCCACGCGCTCGTGGTGTGGGTGGGGCTCGGGGAGGTCTCCGTCGATCAGAGCGATCTCCGTCGGATCGGGATCCTGCTGCTGGTCTGTGCGAGCTGTGCCCTGTTCGTCGTCGACTATGCCCGAGCTCCAGAGGAGGCCCTGCAGCCCGGTGAGATCGCTCCGAGGACCGTCAAGGCCCCCTTCGACTTCACCTACGCCGATCACGCCGAGCACGAGCGCGAGCGCCAGGCCGCCCGGGACAAGACGCTGCCGGTCTATGTCCACCGCATGGATCTGCTCACCGATCGAGAGGATCGGATCTCGCGGGCCTTCGCCGCGGGTCGGGAGCGCCTCGCCCAGGTCGCAGCCTGGCGGCCGGGCGAGCCGGTGCCCCGGCTGACGGAGGAGTTCAAGCTCGTGGTGCTCGAGGCCTTCCTCGAGCCCCTCCGGGTCCAGCTGCGGGAGAGCGATCTCGACGCGCTGTTGCTCGGGGGCTTCTCCAGCTCCGCGGAGGTGCTGGCAAAGGATCTGCTCGAGCAGGCGATGCGCGACAAGCTGATCGTGCTGTCACGGGATCAGCTCCTGCAGGATCGCCGGGCGCTGCGCATCATCCAGCTGGCCGAGGGCGAGCGCACCGAGATCGTGCTCAAGGACCCGGGCTCGATCCTCATCCCCGAGGAGGCTCGCCAGCAGGTCAGCCTCGGGATGCTGTCGTCTCAGGTGGAGCCAAGCCCCGAGACCGACGCCGCCGCGGCCCTGGCCCGGGCCCTGGTGACCGCCAACGTCTCGTACGATCCCCTGCAGACCGAGGAGCGGCGGGAGGCCAACGCCAACGCCGTGCCCCTGAAGCTCGAGCGGGTGCAGATGGGTCAGATCGTCTTCCTCGCGGGGCAGGTGGTCACCGAGGCCAACCTCGACGTGTACCGGGCGCTGCAGGAGCACCAGGCCGATCAGGATCTCCCACGGGAGCTGCTCGCCATCGGGCTGTTCCTGCTGCTGCTGCTGGGCAGCCTCTACCACTTCGCCTCCACCTACCTCCAGGACTTCTCCACCCAGGTCCGGGACGTGGCCACGGCGGGGGGGCTGCTCGTGTTCGTGGCCCTGATCGCCCGGGTCGTGGTGGCGAGCTCCGAGCCGATGGCCCTGATGGTCGGCTACGAGGCCGAGGCGCGGGCGGTGTGGTTCCTCGTCCCGGTGGCCGGGCCCGCGATGCTGGTGCGGCTGCTGCTCGGGGTCTCGTGGACCGTGGCGTTCTCGGTGGCCGCGGCGACGATCTGTGGGCTGGTGATGGAGCTACAGGCGCTGCCCATCGTGTTCTTCCTGATCTCGAGCGTGGCGGCGGCGAGCGCGGTCGAGCACACCCGGGAGCGGATCGCGGTGCTGCGGGCCGGGGCCCTGGTGGGGATCCTCAACGCGATCACGGTGTTGATCATCCACTTCGTGCAGCTGTTCGTGGTGGAGGGGGAGCTGTCTCTTGCCACCACCATGCGCCCGTTCTGGTCGATGAGCTTTGCGTTCCTCGGTGGGATCCTGTCCTCGTTCCTGGTCCTGGGGCTGGTGCCGCTGCTCGAGTCCCTCGGGTTCGTCACCGACTACCGCCTGATGGAGCTGGCCAACCTCAACCACCCCCTGCTGCGCAGGCTGATGTTGCGGGCGCCGGGCTCATACCACCACTCGGTGGTGGTGGGCACCCTCGCTGAGGCGGGCTGCGAGGCGATCGGAGCCAACTCTCTGCTCGCCAAGGTCGCCTCGTACTTCCACGACATCGGCAAGTCCAACAAGCCCCAGTACTTCGTGGAGAACCAGCGTGGCGAGGGGAGCCGTCACACCGGCCTCGATCCCCATGCGTCGGCGAGCATCATCATCAGCCACGTGACCGAGGGGGGGCTGTTGGCCCGGGAGCACAAGCTGCCGCAGCCCATCATCGACAACATCTACATGCACCACGGCACCGGGGTGCTCCAGTACTTCTACGCGAGCGCCCGGGAGCGGGCCGACGATCCGGGCCGCGTCGACATCCACGCGTTCCGCTACCCCGGCCCCAAGCCCTCGACCCGCGAGGCCGGCGTGGTGATGCTCGCCGACAAGGTCGAGGCGGCGACCCGCACCCTGAAGTGTCCCGACGAGCACAACATCCGCTCGATGATCCATCGGATCGTCAACTCGGTGATCGCGGATGGGCAGTTCAGCGAGTGCCCGCTGAACCTACGCGAGATCCACACCCTCACCGAGACCTTCGTGGCGGTGCTGCTCGGCATCTACCACCAGCGGATCGAGTACCCCCAGACCGCCGACATCAGCGCTCAGGCCGGCGAGGGGGCTGCCCCACAGCCGAAGCTCCCCCCTGTGTCGACCTCGGCGATGATCACCCTCGATCTTGCGCCGGTCCAGCGCCCGGCTCCCCCCGCCCTGGAGGGGGTCGAGGCTCAGGGCCCGGGGTCCTCCCCGATCCCGTCGGCCACCCCCGTGGCGTCGGCGCCCCGGGAGCGCTCCCCCGTCGAGGTGGCCAAGCGGCCCCGGGTCACCCACCGGCCCCAGTCCTCCCAGGAGACCCCGACCCCGTCTCAGCGCCGGCCGTTCGTCGAGGTCACCGCGCCCCTGTCTGAAGAGGACAGCGTGGTCGACTATGAGGCGCTCGACTACCTGCCCAGCGGCCGGGGCCGGAGCCGGGAGCGGTGATCGCGCTGGCGATCGAGGGGGCGATCGAGCCCGGGGGGCTCGCCTGGATCTGCGACGACGCCCGGGCCCTGCTGGCTGTGCTGGAGCGCGCTGATCGGGAGCTGTCGCTCGTCCTGTGTGACGACCCCTTCATCCAGGACCTCAACCGGCGGTGGCGGGGCCTCGATCAGCCCACCGACGTCCTGTCGTTCCCTCAGGGCGATGACTTTGGCGGTCGATCGCCCCTGCTGGGGGATGTGATCATCAGCCTCGATCGTGCAGCGCTGCAGGCGGACGAGCGGGGCCACGGGCTGCACACCGAGCTCAAGGTGCTGCTGATCCATGGCCTGCTGCACCTGCTTGGCCACGAGCACCACGGGCCGGAGGGCTGTGCCCGGATGGCCGCCGAGGAGGTCCGCCTGCTGGGGGTGCTGGGGGTCGATGTGGGCGGGCTCGTCGCGCGCAGCGGTGTGTTAGGCGTGGGCCAGAGGTGACACGCCATGATCGAAGAGATCAAGACCAGACTCAAGCCCCTGTCGGATAGGGTCCAGGCCCTCTGGGGGCATCTTTGACGTAAAGGGAAAGTCTGAGCGTTGTCAGGATCTGGATCGCCAGGCCGCGATGCCGGGCTTCTGGGACGACAACGATCGGGCACAGCAGGTCCTAAGGGAGAAGGGACAGCTCGAGCGGGTGGTCCGCGAGTGGGAGGCCCTGTCTGAGACCTGCGACGACATCGAGACCCTGCTCGAGCTCGCGGAGGAGATGGGGGATCAGGAGTCGGTCCGGGAGGCCGAAGGCCAGCTTGAGCAGCTCGAGGAGGGGCTGAAGCGCCTTGAGACCCGGCGCCTGCTCGCGTCCGAGGAGGACGCGATGGACGCGATCGTGGAGATCAACGCCGGAGCCGGCGGGGTCGACGCCGCGGACTGGGCTGAGATGCTGGTCCGGATGTACACCCGCTGGGCCGAAGACCAAGGCTTCACCACCGAGGTGCTGGACATCAGCCCGGGGGAGCGGGCCGGGATCCGCTCGGCGTCCCTGGCGATCCGGGGCCCCTTCGCCTACGGCTACCTCCAGGCCGAGTCCGGCGTGCACCGCCTGGTGCGGATCTCTCCGTTCGACAAGGACGCACGGCGTCAGACCTCTTTTGCCTCTGTGGCAGCGTATCCGGAGGTCGATGACAGCATCGAGATCGAGATCAACCCCGCCGACATCGAGATGGAGACCATGCGGGCGTCGGGGGCCGGCGGACAGCACATCAACACCACCGACAGCGCGGTGCGGCTGCGGCACCTCCCCACCGGGATCGCGGTGCTGTGTCGGGCCGAGCGCTCCCAGCACAAGAACCGCGACAAGGCGATGAAGATGCTGAGGGCCAAGCTGTACCAGCTCGAGCTGGACAAGCGTCTCGAGGCTCAGGCCGAGATCAACGCGAAGAAGAAGAAGATCGACTTTGGCAGCCAGATCCGCAGCTACGTGCTGCAGCCCTACCAGCAGGTCAAGGATCTACGCACCGAGCTCGCCATGGGCGACGTCCAGGGGGTGCTGGATGGCAACATCTCCCGGTTTATGGAGGCCTGGCTCGCGGCGAGGGCCGAGGGCGATCTCGCTGAGGCGTGACGCTCGGCGTGACGGTTGGGTGGTGTGGGGTTACGCGCCGAGTCCATGGCCAGCTGCACCCTGACGTGGTTCGCCGATCGAGGCTTCGAACTCACCCTGGAGGTCACCACCGATGAGGTGGTCCTCCGGCTCGATGCTGTGCCCGTCCCTGCAGACGGCACCGCAGAGCTGGGTGGGGGCGTGGAGCTCCATCGGCTCGATGTTCTGTTCAAGGCAAGCGTGATGATAGAGGGGGAACCTGGTCAGATCCGCGAAGCGCAGGTGAGGCTCGTCGAGGGGGAGGGTGGCCCGCAGCTCCACCTCGACGCACGCTGTGAAGACGTGGAGACCGGGGAGATCCTGCCCCTGGAGGCGGAGCTGGCGGTCGCGGTGCCCGGGGAGGCGCCGGAGGCCGGGGGCCCCCGCCCCAAACCGCTCGATGAAGACGAGCTCGACTGGGACGATGAGACCACCCTGGAGGCGCTGGTGGTCGGCGGGCCTGAGGCCTCCACCCCCGAGGGGGACCCCCCCGAGGCGGGGGCCCGGGGGCTCAAGGCCCTGCTCGAGGCCCTGGCCAACATCGACGACGAAGACCTTCCCCCCGAGGGGCTGAACGAAGGGCTGAACGGTAAGCATCCGGCCCGGCCCACCGAGCCTGAGCGCTCCGAGGGGGATCAGTCGATGGGGGCGGCGGAGGAGGCCCAGGGCCTGCTCGAGCTGCTGCTCCGGGGGGAGAACCTCGAGCTGGAGGAGGGCTGCGCTGTGGGTGCCCTGGTCGAGGGCACCGCGGCGGTGCTCGCCCTGGAGCTGTCCCCTGAGGCGAAGGCCTCCCAGCTGTCCAGCTGGCTGCTCGATCAGGACAGCGTGGCGGATCTGTTCATCGGAGACGAGGATCTGGCCGCGATCCTGGAGCAGTGGTAGGAGCCTGCAGAGCCCCGGAAGGACAATGATCCTGTTTGACGAGACGTGGCTCGCGAAGCTCGAGGAGCTGCGGGCGTCCGGTGTCGATCCCTACCCCAACGGACTGGTGGTCACCCACACCTCCGGACAGGTCCGGGAGAGGTGGGGCGGGATCGAGACCGGGACGATCGCTGAGGACGGAGCCGGGGTCGCGGTCGGGGGGCGGGTCATCTTCCGCAACCGGATGGGCCGGGCGATGTTCCTGCGGATCGCAGATCGCGACGGTCTGATCCAGATCTACCTGCGCCGCGACGAGGTGGGGGACGAGACCTTTGCGATCTGCAGGGGGCTGGACATCGGCGACTTCATCTGGGCCGAGGGCCAGGTGATGAAGACCCGCACCGGCGAGCTGTCGGTGCAGGCGAGCAGGGCTCGCCTCGCGGCGAAGATCCTCAACAGCTTCCCCGATCGCTGGCACGGGGTGGTCGACGTCGAGACCCGCTCCCGCCAGCGCTACGTCGATCTGTTCATGAACGAAGAGACCCGGGAGACCTTCCGGCGTCGGTTCGAGATCATCCGTTACATCCGCGACTTCTTCCACGAACGGGACTTCCTCGAGGTCGAGACCCCGATCCTGCAGCCGATCCCCGGCGGTGCGATCGCGCGACCGTTCGTGACCCATCACAACGCCCTTGACATCGATCTGTTCATGCGGATCGCCCCCGAGCTGTACCTCAAGCGGCTGGTGGTCGGAGGCTTCGAGCGGGTGTTCGAGATCAACCGCAGCTTTCGCAATGAGGGGATCAGCGTCAAGCACAACCCCGAGTTCACCATGCTGGAGTTCTACCAGGCCTGGGCCACCCACGACGATCTGATGGCCCTGACCGAGACCCTGATCTCGGGTCTGGTGCAGCGGATCTGTGGGCGCCTGCAGATCCCGTTCGGGGAGCTGACCCTGGACTTCACCCCGCCGTTCCGCAGGGCCGACATGGACGCGCTGATCGCCGAGGCCACCGGCATCGATCGAGCCGATCTGGAGCGCCCGGATCGGATGGAGGCGTGGTGGAGAGCGCACCACCAGCTCGAGGAGGGGGTGGCGCTGCCCACCACCCGGGGCGGGTGGTGGGAGTGGTTGTTCGACGAGCACGTCGAGCAGACCCTGATCGATCCGGTGTTCGTCACCGGGTTTCCCACTGAGATCTCCCCCCTGTCGAGGCGCAACGACGCCGATCCCTCACGGGTGGATCGCTTCGAGCTGGTCGCGGCGACCTGGGAGCTCGCGAACGCGTTCTCTGAGCTCAACGATCCGGTCGATCAAGCCGCCCGCTTCGCCTCGCAGGCGAGCGCACGCGACGCGGGAGACGAAGAGTCCATGTACTTCGATCAAGACTACATCCGGGCCCTCAGCTACGGCATGCCCCCGACCGCCGGGGAGGGGATCGGCATCGATCGGTTGGTGATGTTGCTCACCAACAAGGCCTCCATCCGGGAGGTCATCCTGTTCCCGACCCTGCGTCCCGAGGGGTCGGGCCCGTGAGCGCCGAGCCGACCAGCGGCGGCTTGGATCAGGGTGACAGACCGAGGGATCCAAAGAGCGCTGCGCCGCGGCGGGTGCTCCAGTTCGATCGCCTCCCCGAGGTCGCCGGAGGCTCCACCCTGGCCACCGAGTGGTGGCTGGCGTGGGGGCACCTGAAGTCGAAGAAGTCCGAGGCCTTCCTCTCGGTGGTCACCGTCCTGTCGATCCTGGGGGTGACCGCAGGCGTGGCCATGCTCAACTGGGTCATCAGCGTGATGACCGGGTTCGAGTACGATCTCCGCGACAAGATCCTGGGCGCCAACGCCCACATCGTGGTGTTCCGCACCGGCGGCAACGTGGTGGATCTCGACGCGGTGCTGAGCACCATCGACGGCGTCGATGGGGTCGAGGCCAGCGCCCCGTTCGTCTACACAGAGATGATGGTGCGCAGCCCCTGGGGCAGCAAGGGCGCGATCATCAAGGGGGTGGATCCGGTCCGCACCGCAGACGTCACCCACCTCCTCGGAGACCTGCAGGAGGGCTACAACGCCGCCCACACCAAGCTGATCGAGTATGCGCTGGACGATCTGGAGATCCGGCGTGAGATCCTGCTGAACCTCGACGCGTCCCCCTTCCCCCCGATGGGCCTCGACAAGGAGCCCCTGCCTCCCACCGCCAGCGAGCCGGAGCTGCCGGGGATCGTCATCGGAAAGGAGCTCAAGGAGCACCTGCAGGTGGAGATCGGCGACAAGGTCCAGCTGATCAACCCGCTGGGGAGCGGGGCGGGTCCGATGGGCATGCCCACCCCGAGCATCAAGAGCGTCCGGGTGGCCGCGATCTTCGACTCGGGGATGTACGAGTACGACACCACCTGGACCTACGTCTCGAACACCCTGCTGCAGGACTTCCTCCACCTCGGGCCCGGGGCGACCGGGGTCGAGGTCAAGGTGTCCGACATCGACGACGTCGAGCGGATCACCGAGGACATCGACGCAGCGCTGGGGTATCCGCACTACGCCAAGCACTGGAAGAGCCTGAACTCCAAGCTCTTCGAGGCGTTGACCCTGGAGAAGTGGGTCATGGGGATCCTGTTGCAGATGATCGTGGTGAACGCGGGCCTGCTCATCGTCACCACCCTGATCATGGTGGTGATCACCAAGGGACGGGAGATCGCGATCCTCAAGGCGATGGGGGCGAGCGACGGCTCCATCCTGCGGATCTTCCTGATGGAGGGGGCCACGATCGGCTTCATCGGCACGGCCCTGGGCACGCTCTTCGGCCTGCTGGGGTGCTGGGTCCTCGATCGCTATCGCTACCCACTGGAGACCGACGTGTACTACCTCGACACGCTGCCGGTGGTGGTGGATCCAACCACTGTGGTGGTGATCGCGACGGGCTCGCTCGTCATCTGCTTCCTGTGCACCATCTACCCAGCCCGACGCGCGGCCTCCCTCGATCCCGTCGAAGCGCTTCGGTACGAGTGAGGTCAACTTGAACGTCGAGATCAAGGGGCTGAGGCGCATCCACCAGAAGGGGGCCGCGCTGATCGAGGTGCTCCGGGGGGTCGACATGACCCTGTCGTCCGGCGAGCGGGTGGCCATCGTGGGCCCGTCCGGCTCGGGCAAGTCCACCTTCCTGCACGCGGTGGGGCTGCTGGATCAACCCACCGCAGGCAGCGTCTGCTTCGACGGGCGCGACACCTTGAGCATGAGCAGCAGCGAGCGGGCCCGGATCCGGAACCGACGGATCGGGTTTGTGTTCCAGGCCCACAACCTGCTGCCTGAGCACAGCGCGCTGGGCAACGTCATGATCCCGGTGCGCCTCGCCGGGAGCTCCGCCTCGGTGGCCGAGGCGAGGGCTATTGCGCTGCTGGCGGCGGTCGGCCTCGGGGCACGCCTGTCGCACAAGCCCGGCGAGCTGTCGGGGGGCGAGCAGCAGCGGGTCGCGATCGCGAGGGCCCTGGTGATGGCCCCCGATCTGGTCCTGGCCGATGAACCCACCGGAAACCTCGATCCCGACACCGCTGCGGGGGTGTTCGAGCTGCTGTTGGATCTCAACACCCAGCTCGAGAGCACCCTGGTGGTGGTGACCCACTCCCGGAGCCTCGCCGAGCGCTTCCCCCGGCGCCTGATCCTCGATGGAGGGCTCTTCCGGGAGTGGTAGGGGCGTGAGCGTGATCTCAGTGCTATACCAGCCCGGTCCGTCCCCGATGACTTGAGCCCGCCCACGGGGTGGGGGGAGAGCCCTGCAGCGTGCGGCCACTCGTGACTCGATTGATTGTGGCGCTGTTGTGCCTGTGGGCCCTCACAGCCGATGCCCCGGCGGTGCCCCCCGTCGCCGCAGAGGGCACCGTCACCCGGGTGATCGTCGACGGGAACCGGCGGATCGAAGAGGCCGTCGTGCTCGCTGCGATCGGGCTTCGGCGGGGAGAGTCGCTGTCGGTCGAGAAGATCCGCAGGGATCTCAAGGCGGTGTACGCCACCGGCTTCTTCGAGGACGTGGTGGTGGATCTGGTCGAGGTCGACGAGGGCGTCGAGATCCACTTCCAGGTCACTGAGAAGCCCGCGGTCCGCGAGGTCCGGATCGAGGGCAACAAAAAGATCGACGAAGACGACATCCGGGAGGTCCTCGACGTCCGGGCCTTCGCGGTCCTCAACGAGGCCAAGGTCAACGACAACGCGGGCCGGATCCGGGAGCTGTACCTCGACAAGGGCTTCTACCTCGCCGAGATCGAGCCCCGGTACGAGCGGGTGGGCTCGGATCAGGTCGACATCGTGTTCGCCATCCAGGAGAACCGAAAGGTCGTCGTCCAGCGGATCGACTTCAGCGGAAACACCCACATCCCCAGCTCAAAGATCAAGCGCTTCCTGCAGATCCGAGAGGCCGGCGCCCTGTCGTTCCTCTCCAGCTCAGGCACCTTCCGAAAGGATCTGCTCGAGACCGATCAGCAGACCGTCAGCGCAGTGTTCCTCGAGGAGGGCTACCTCGACGTCCAGGTCGAGCCCCCCAAGGTCTACCTCTCCCCCGACAAGCGCTACATCTTTATCTCCTACGACATCGAGGAGGGTGAGCAGTACACCGTCGGCTCGGTGGACGTGCGGGGCGACTTCGTGACAGAGGAGGGCCTGACCCGCGAGGCCGCTCTGCAGATCGTGGGGGGGCGCAACGTCGCCGACATCCAGGACGAGCAGTGGCGGGAGGCCGAGGCCAAGAACAAGCGCCTGCTCAACCTCGAGGGCAAGGGCCCCAGCCTGCAGACCGGCAAGGTGTTCCAGCTCGGCACGATGCACAACGTCCGGGCCAACATCGAGTCCCTGTGGGCCGATCAGGGCTATGCGTTCGTCAACGTCATCCCCGACATCCGGCCCGATCCCGACACCAAGACCGCCGACGTCGTCTACCAGATCCAGAAGGGAGAGAAGGTCCGGATCGGTCGGATCAACATCACGGGCAACGATCCGACCTTCGACAAGGTCGTACGCCGGGAGATCCAGATCAACGAGGGGGATGTGTACCGGGGCTCGCTGACCCGGGCGAGCCGGGCACGCCTGATGCGGCTGGGCTTCTTCGAGGACATCAACGTCGCCACCCCCAGGGGAGACGGCCCCGACGTGCTCGATCTCAACGTCCAGGTCACCGAGCGCCCCACGGGCAGCATCAGCCTGGGCATGGGGTACAGCAACCTCGAGAGCCTCGTGGTCACCGGCTCGTTCCAGAAGAACAACTTCCTGGGGCTGGGTTTTCTGATGAACGCGGCGATCAACTGGTCCAAGCTGCGCAGGCAGGCCAACGTCTCGTTCTTCGATCCCTACTTCCTCGACTCCCGCTGGACGCTGTCGATCGATGCGTTCACCACCAACCAGCAGTTCCAGGCCGAGAACGATCAGTACCAGCGGGGGGGCTCCCTCGCTGTGGGTCGGTACCTCGATCCCCGCAACGACGTCCAGCTCCGGATGCAGTACACGATCGAGGACGTCGGGCTGAACAACATCGATCCCTACCGGCTGCGCTTGCTCGGCGGAGACCTGTATCGCAACGGCCTGACCAGCACGCTGGGCGTCATCCTCAACGTCGACAAGCGCAACGATCGGATCTTCCCCACGGCGGGCCTGCTCACCCAGGTCAGCACCTCGCTGTCGGGGGGCTTCCGCCTCTCGGAGGAGAGGGTGCTGTCGCTGCTCGGGGGGGACTTCAACTTCGTCGAGTCGAAGTTCAACCTCCGGATCTACCAGCCGTTGCTGCCCAACAACAACGACACGATCGTGTTCCGCACCAACGTCACCCTCGGCGATCTGCGCTCCACCGACGGGCGGGTGATCCCCTTCATCCACCGCTACCGCGCCGGTGGTATCCAGAGCCTCCGGGGCTTCCAGTGGTTCAGCCTCGGCCCCACGATGCGCACCCCCTACCTCAGCGAAGATCCCATCCGATCCGAGGATCGGCTGATCGTGGGGGGCTCGCAGACGTGGGTGAACAACTTCGAGATCGAGAGCATGCTGGTCCGGGCCGCGGGCATCAGCTCGGTCGTGTTCTTCGACGCGGGCAACGCGTTCACCGGTCCCTTCGGTGAGGATCCGCTCTCTCCCCTCGCGCTGCGCACGGCGGTGGGGGCCGGCATCCGCTGGCGCTCCCCCATCGGACCGCTGCGGTTCGAGCTGGGCTTCCCCCTGCGTCCACAGGATGGCGAGCGCTCGAGCGTGTTCGACTTCGGGATCGGCTCGTTCTTCTAGCCAGGGCTCAGACAGGGCGCTTCGCAGGGGGGGGCTCTTTCTGTCAGCGGCTGTCTGCCCCGATCCCCACGAAAACAACGCTGACTACGTCATCCCTGCGCAGGGCCCGGAGTGATGGGCCCCGGGGTGCAAGGGAATGTCGGAGCCACCTGGGTCGTTCTGGCCCTCAAGTCCCGAGCCTGCTAATGGGCGGGCACGTTTCAGGAGAACCGACATGCGTCGAGTGCTGATCTGCGCAGCTCTGTGGATGGCTGCCGCCCCGGCGATGGCGAGCAAGCTGTGTGTGGTCGACTTCCAGACCGCGGTCACCGAGACTCAGGAGGGCAAGTCGGCCCAGAAGAAGATCGATGCGATGTACAGCAGCCGCAAGGAAGAGCTGGAGCGCATGCAGTCCGATCTCGAGAAGGCGATCGCGGATCTCCAGAGCCGGGCGATGATCCTCTCCCCCGACGCCCGGGCCGAGGAGGAGCAGAAGCTGTCGCTGCGGCAGCGCACCTTTGAGCAGACCTACATGCAGTACCAGAACGAGATGCAGCAGACCTACTTCTCGCTGCTGGGCGATCTCGACGAGAAGATGCGGGCCACCGCCGGGGAGGTGGGCCAGAGCAACGGCTGCTCCCTCGTGCTGGACACGGCGGTGGTGGTGTACAAGGCCCCGGACGTCACCGACATCTCGTCGAGCCTGGTGCAGCGCTACAACCAACAACACCCCGCGCAGTAGGGGCGGAGCCTGCACCGAGATGGGTGATCCTGCGCCCCCCCCCGACGGCGCCACGTCACAGCCGCTCACCACCGGGCGGCTGGCGGCCTTGGTGGGGGCGATCTGCGAGGGCGATCCTCAGCGGGTGATCCACGGCGTCGCTGCGCTGGATCGGGCCGGGCCAAGCGAGCTGTCCTTCTGTCGGGGCGGGCGCTGGGCCCGGGCGCTGCCGCAGACCCGGGCTGGTGCGGTGTTGGTGGCGGAGCTCGATCCCCCCGAGGGGGTGGTGGCCCTGCGGCACCCCGATCCCCGCTATGCCTACGCCGTAGCCGCCGCGGCCCTGGTGCCCCTGATCTGGCCCGAGCCAGCGCTCCACCCCAGCGCCTGGATCGCCGAGGACGCGGTGGTGGAGGGTGCTACGATCGACGCCCTGGCGGTGGTCGAGGCCGGCGCGGTGGTGGCGCCGGGGGCCTGGGTGCAGGCCCACGCCTACGTCGGGCGCCGGGCGGTGATCGGAGCTGGCTGTCGGCTGATGCCCAGCTCGGTGGTCATGGAGGGTTGTTGGCTGGGGGAGCGGGTCTGGCTGCAGCCCGGCGCGATCGTCGGCGCAGATGGCTTTGGGCACGTGCTCGGGCCCTCAGGCCCGCTGCGGGTGCCCCAGCTGGGGATCGCGGTCCTGGAGGACGACGTCGAGATCGGCGCCAACGCCTGCGTCGATCGAGCCGCGCTGGACGAGACCCGGGTGGGCCGGGGCAGCCGGCTGGACAACCTGGTCCAGGTCGCCCACGGGGTGCGGATCGGGGCTGAGTGCATGCTCGCGGCCTTTGCCGGGGTCGCGGGGGGGGCGCGGCTGGGGGATCGGGTGATCATGGCGGGCCGGACCGCGGTGATCGACGGGATCGAGGTCGGCTCCGGGGCGGTGTTCGCGGGGCTGGCCTCGGCGCGTCGAGACGTGCCCCCGGGCCGAAAGATCGGAGGATCCCCCGCCCGCGCCTACCGCAAGTGGTTACGCGAGACCGCTGCGCTCAAGCGGCTGCCGGAGCTGCTCCAGCAGGTGAACCGCTTAGAGCGCCGCGTCGCCACCCTGGAGGACGAGGATCCGTGATGGAGCGCGAACAGATCGAGGCCCTGCTGCCCCAC
>DRPG01000262.1 GCA_011376105.1 Deltaproteobacteria bacterium | reverse complement strand
GTCGACAACGAGGAGGCCGTCTCCGAGTATGTGCACCTCGAGGTGTACAAGACCCTCAACGAGGGCGTCTCCATCGAGGGCGGCGATGGTGGCGATGGCGGCGTCGTGGCCGCTCCCTCCTCCGGGAGACGCGATCCGGTGGTGCCCGACTGGCCCGCGCCGGCCCGCCAGGGGATCCGCACTGGAGACGGTGGCGCGATCTGGACGAGCTCGCCCAACAACAGCTCCCGCTCGGGGGCCACCGCCGACTTCGTGATCATCCACACGTGCGAGGGCACCTACAGTGGCTGTTGGTCTTGGCTCGCCAACAGCGCCTCAGGGGTCAGCGCCCACTACGTGGTCAACGACAGCGGCAGCGAGGTCCGGCAGCTGGTCGACGAGGATCGCAAGGCCTGGCATATCTCTGCAAACTACGACTGCAACAACAACTCCGGCGTCGAGTGCTCCCGCAACGGCGATCCCATGAACAGCTGGTCGGTGGGGATCGAGCACGCAGGCTACGCGTCTCAGTCCAGCTGGTCCTCGGGCCTGATCCAGCGCTCGGCTGAGCTCACCTGCGGCATCACCCAGCGGCACAACATCCCCAGAGACAGCTACCACATCGTCGGGCACGGGCAGCTGCAGCCCTGGAACCGCACGGATCCAGGCGCGAACTGGCCCTGGAGCGACTACATGAACCGGATCAGCTCGGCCTGCGGCGGCGGCGGCGGCGGCGGCGGCGGCGGCGGCGGCGGCGGCGGCGGCGGCGGCGGCGGCGGCGGCGGCGGCGGCGGCGGCGGCGGCAGCACCAGCTCGGGCTCGCAGTTCATCATCGACAGCAACAACAACGCCAACGACACCTCGCACCACTACACCGACATCTCGTCCAGCTGGTGGGGCAGCGCTAACGTGTCTGGCTACTACAACACCGGCTACTGGGTCGCTCCGACCGAGGCGGTCTCCGACGCCGCTTCGTTCTGGTTCGATCTCGACGCGGGTGGTTGCTGGGAGGTGGAGGCCTGGTGGCCCGCAGCCTCCGATCGCTCCCCGGCGATCACCTGGCTCGGCTGGGACGCCGACGATCGTGAGGTCGGTCGCGCGGTGGTCGATCAGCGCACCGACGGGGGGCGCTGGAACCACCTCGGCGACTGGACCTTCGGGGCCGGCTGGAACCGGGTGATGCTGTCGCGCTGGACCAGCCCGGGGGCCTACGCGGTCGCAGACGCGGTCCGGCTCACTCCCTGCAACTGATCCTCCTGGGGAGCGTGCTGGGGTGTGGGGGGCCGGAGCGCGCCTCCCAGCCCGGCGGCACGCTGCTGTTCGTCTCCGAGCAGGGGGGGGCGCCGGCTGTGTGGCGCCTCTCGCCCGAGCACGCCACGACAGGGCCGCTCATGGGGCGACCCGAGGTGGTGATCGACGCCCCGGGGGCCTGGTTCCCCGCGGATCCGGATCCGCGGGGCGCCGACGCCCTGTTGATCGCGGTGGAGGACGACGTACGGGGGCACCGCGAGAGCTTATGGCGTGTGTCTCTAAGCGATGGTGCGCGCGAGCGGCTGGCGGGTCCCCACGGTCGGATCCGCAGCCCGGCTTGGTCGCCGGACGGCAGCTGGCTGGTGTTCGAGACCGACGCGGCCAGCTACCGGGATCTGTTCCGGATCTCGAGGGATGGATCGCAGCTGAAGCGGCTGACCGACGCTCCCCACGGCAGCTTCGAGCCCTCGGTGTCCCCGGACGGCACGCAGATCGTGTTCGCCAGCAGCCGCGACATGGACGCCGAGCTCTACCGGATGGGCGCCGATGGCTCGGATCCCGTCCGGCTGACGCGGCACCCAGGCGACGATCTGTCGCCCCGCTTCAGCCCCGACGGCACGCAGATCGCGTTCATCCGGCTGGAGGAGGGCCAGCGCCGGGTGTGGCGGATGGCCCCCGACGGCAGCGGGGCGAAGCCGGTGCTGTCCACAGACGCGTCTCCGCTGCAGACCGCGTTCGCCTGGTCCCCCGACGGGTCCCGGCTGGCGATCGTGCTCGAGGTGGGGGAGCGCGATCTCGACATCCACGTGGTCAACGCCTCCGACGGCGCGCTGGTGGCCCGCTTCGGGTCTAGCGGGATCGACGAGCACCCGGCCTGGTCCCCTGATGGACGCTGGCTGGCCTGGACCTCGGGGGATCGGAGCACGTCGGACGTGTGGATCGGTCCCCTGGATCCAAAGGATCCGGCGGGTGGTCCCCGGCGGGTGACGGCCGGGGCCGGGGCCGACTGGCTGCCCCGGTGGCTGGGCAGCCCCGCGGCGCGGTAGAGGGGGGTGTGTAGATCTCCAGGTTCCCGGGCGGTGATGGACGGGGCTGTCGATCGTGTGCGTCCCGCGGCGCGGTAGAGGGGGGTGTGTGGAGCTCCAGGCGCTGTGGTTGCTGCCTGTGGGGGTGG
>DRPG01000261.1 GCA_011376105.1 Deltaproteobacteria bacterium | reverse complement strand
TAGCTGCCCGGCGTCGTGGTTCTGATAGGGCTGATCCACGCTCAACAGATCGCCTCTTTGGACCGGCGTAGAGAGGGTGCGGGGATCGGTGTGCAGCTCGCTGATCACTGTAGCGGCCCTGCGGCCCCCCCGCCCCGGGGTGTGGTTGAGGAAGAACCTTCCGTTTGTCTCGAAGTCCGGATGGAACGCGATCCCCAGCAGGCCCAGCTCTGAGGTGGAGGCCACCTCCAGGGTGATCCATGGGGTGTGGGTGTCGGTCCCGAGCTCCACCAGCGCCACGGTGCCCCCCTTCGACAGCACCACCGCTCGATCCGGGTGGCCGGGCACCCCCGCCACGTCGGTGGGCTGAGCCACCCCGGTGATCACCGGGCGCAGCCGCGTCGCCAGCTGGGGTCGGTCGCGATCGAGGCCCTCAAACCGCCCCTCCTGGGGAGAGACCTCAGCGGCGGCGGCCGGGGACGGGGTGCGGTCGACCAGGGCGATGATCAAGCGCTTGCCTGCGTCGAACTGGATCAGCAGCCACAACCCCGCGCCGGAGACGACACCTCCGATCAGCGCGTTTCGCAGGACCCAACCCATCCGAACCCTCACCGCGCCTCCCGTCTCCAGCGGGATGGTACAGCGCCGGGGGGGCCGTCTCCCTGCGGTCGACGATCCCTACCGCCTGCCCTGGACGTCGATCACAAACTCCAGGCGATCCTGGTTGCGCAGCGCCCCCGCGAGGGCCTTGAACGGCGAGAACCCGAAGTCGGTGTGGGCCGCGTCGAACCGACCCGAGGCTGAGATCTCCTCAGCGTCGGCCTCGATCGCCATCGGCACGCGGACTATGCTGGAGATCCCATGGATCGTGAGTGACCCGGTGACCTGGACCCGATCGCCCGAGGGGGAGCACCCGGTGGAGCGGTAGCGGATGGTGCTGTGCTGGGCCATGTCGAGCTGCTTCGGGCCCCGGAAGTTGTCCTGGATCGTGGCCTTGTCTTTCTCAGAGGTGCTGCCCTCGAGCCCAGCCCAGCTCCTCGAGCTGCCGGGATCCACCACGAGGCCGGCCACCGGGACGTCGATCTGGATCTCACAGGCGCTGGGATCGTCGGGATCCCAGGTGACGCTCCCCGACCAGCCCCGCGCCACGACCACGTGATCGTGCCCTAGGCTCCCGCCGAGCCCGCCCCGCTGGTAACGCACCACAACATACAGCCTCCCCCGATCCGGATCGAGGGTGTAGCGCCTGGGACCCGGAGCGGGGGCGATCGGAGCGTCCGCCGCCGGCGCACCCGGCTCGGGAGGCTCCAGCACAGCTGCGTCGTCGGAGGCACCGGGTGGCGACGGAGGAGCCGGCTCCTCCGGAGGGGCCTCGGCCCCTGGGCCCGGAGGGGCCTCGGCCCCTGGGCCCTCCCCGGGCCCCCCGGGTGTGGTGCCTCCGTCAGCGCCTCCCACACTCTCGGGCTCCAGGGCTCCTTCGGGCTCTAGGGCTCCTTCCATCCTGGGCTCAGCACCCCCGGTGGTGGCGTCGGTGGCGTCGGTGGCGTCGGCGTCGGCGTCGGTGGCGTCGGTGGCGTCGGCGTCGGTGGCGTCGGTGGCGTCGGTGGCCGGGGCCGCTCCCACGGGGGCCTGTGGGCTGGAACTTGGATCAGGTGGAAGGAACAGGGTCTGTGTCCCCGAGCAACCCAGCCACCACACGAACACCAGCCCCATGCTCCCTCCCTGGGGCTCGGTAACGTCCGGGCTCGCCCCGGTGGGGGTCTCGGTGCAGGGGCGGCGGGGGCGCGCAGGGGCGATCGATCAGCCGCCCTCGGGGGCCCCGTGCTCCACCGGTCGCCTCGCCTGGGCCGCCAGCTCTTCGATCCGCTCGGCCTGCCACAGCATGTAGACGTCGTTGGGGGACAGCCGGGCGGCGTGTCGGGCCGCGGCCCGGGCCTCGGGGAACTCTCCGCGGGCCAGGTGGACCATCGCCTTGGTGTCGAGGAAGTCGGGGCGCTCCCCTGAGGCCCGCAGCGCGCTCTCGATCCGACGGAGGGCCTCGTCGTGGTTGCGATCCGCCAGGGCGAAGTACCAGGCGATGCAGTTGTCGCGCTCGGGGCTCGAGGGCATCGGCTCGCAGTGCTGACCGAGGCCCTCGGTGAGCCAGCGATCGACGTCCTGATCGTCGCCGAGGATCGCGTGGGCGGCCACCAGAAAGTCGAACGGGCGGGTGTGGGGGTGCAGGCGATCCATCGCGCGCTCGAGATCGAGGCGGAAGGTCTCGGAGTCGGCCTCGTTGTCGAGCAACATGGCGTAGAACCACAGGTAGTGGCCTCCACCCGGGTACAGCTCGAGCAGCTTGCGGACGTGGGCCATCGAGCCATAGCGATCGCCGGCGGCCAGGGCCACCCGGGCCCTCCGGAGCAGGTGGGCGTCGCGGTAGTGCTCGAGGGCGGCGGCCTCGAGCAGCTCGTCCTGGGCTCGATCATGCTGGCCTAGGTACAGCAGGACGTCAGCCAGGGCCACATGGGCCCAGCCACTGTCGGGCCGGTCTCCGACCGCATCGGTGGCCAGCCTCAGGGCCTCCGCCGGGCGGTTGGCGAACAGCAGGCCGTTGACCGTGCCCACCACCTGGTCTTGATCCACCAGCTCCCCGGGCGACATCTCCTCGAGGATGGCCCAGGCTTCCTCGTGCTTGCCTAGGTGCTGGAGCAGCTGGGCGAGCAGCACCCGGGCCTCCGCCCGCTGGGCTGGATCGGGCTCCCCGCTGGTGAGGAACCGACCCAGCTCGCCGACCGCGTCTTCGTCGTGGCCATGGCCCAGCAACAGCTTCGCCCGGAGCAGGCCGCGCTCGGGGGGCGAGCCATGGGCTGCGAGCTCCTGCTCGTACAGCACCCGGTGGCCGTTGATCTGCCGGGCGGGGCGCCGGCTCTTGCGCAGGGCGAGCTTGCCCCGCTGGTAGTCGAACCACACCCGGTGGGCGGCGAGGTACTCGTGGCCGATCAGGGCCCGCATGGTGCCACCGCAGGTGGGGGTGCGGGTGTCCTCGAAGGACATCCAGCGCGCGGGCAGATCGATCACCACCTCGGTGCCCCCCAGGCGCACGGACTGCAGCGGGATCCGACGGGTCATCTCGAGGAACCGGAACGGCGGCAGCGTCTCGGACGCGCCGATCCCCCGCACCGTCTCCAGGCCCTGGGTGTAGGCCCCCTCGAACGGCAGCCCGGTGGCGGCGCACACCGTCAGCTCGCCCGCGCCGGTGTCGACCTGAGCCTGGATCTGCACCAGGCGAGGCTCGTCTCCGGCGGTCTGGACCTCGATGGGGGTCTGGACATGGGCGTTGTCGAAGAACAGGGGAGCGGCCCCCCGGGGGGACTCGACCGAGCCCGGAGCGTGCAGCACCATCAGATCCGCTGGATAGTCGAGCTCTAGGACAAAGCGGCTCCAGACGTTGTTGCCCAGCAGCCCATCGACCGGCATGAAGCCGATCGTGTCCTGGAAGCCCGGCACCCCGACAGCGACCTCGATCCCATCGACGGTCATCTCCCCGAGGGTCAGCGAAGGCAGCAGCCCATACTGGATCCGGGCGCTGCCCGACAGCCCCCAGATCTGGCCGTCCTGGAGCCCCGACAGGCCGATCCGCTCGGCGGTGGCGCGGGTGAGCACGGAGATGTCGGCGCCGGTGTCGACCAGGAACAGCCCCAGCTCTCCGTCGGGCAGCGTGCCCTGGACGAAGATCCGGGCGCCCCCCTCGGTGGGCCGGAGCAGATCCACCTCGCTGTGGTTTGGCCCCGAGAAGGTCCGCGGAGGAGCTGGCTTTGGCTTCGCTAGGGAGAGACTCGCGAGCGAGAGATAGGCAAGGAACATCGTCTCCTGAAGGTAGCCCAGCCGACACCCGCCGGGGGATCGGAGGCCCCACCTTCGCCCGGGGCTGGTTGGTTGTAGGCGACTTGAGGTGACGATCGCGGTGGCCTCCCCCGATCGGGCGCCGGGATCCCCCGGGGCCGCAGCGGCGGGTGGGGGCACCGGGCGGGGCCTGGAGGGGAAGCCCTGGGGGGGCCCCCGCAGCTCGGACGAGATCGGGCTGGCCATCCCCCGGCCCCCGGGCGAAGTCACCAGGGGGTTCCACATGGTCCTGGTGATCGACGTCGGCAACACCAACACGATGCTCGGCCTGCTCGACGAGCAGCGGATCGTACAGACCTGGCGGATCAGCACCGTGGCCCGGACCACCGACGAGCTGGGGGGGCTGCTGCTCCAGCTGCTGGCGAACCGGGGCGCCGGTCCCTCGGACGTCGACGGCGCGATCTGCTGCTGTGTGGTGCCCAGCCTGGTGTACACCGTCGAGAAGGCCTGCCTGCGCTACCTGTCCGTCGAGTGCCTGCGGGTGGGGCGGGGGATCAAGACGGGCATGCCGATCCACACCGACAACCCCAGGGAGGTCGGCGCCGATCGGATCGTCAACGCGGTGGCGGCGATCGAGCGCGGGGGTGGGCCGGTGATCGTGGTGGACTTCGGCACCGCCACCACCTTCGACTGTGTGGACGCGAGGCATGCCTACGTCGGCGGGGTGATCGCGCCGGGGCTGCGGATCAGCGAGGAGGCCCTGTTCGATCGGACCGCCCAGCTGCCCCGGGTGGAGCTCCAGCGCCCTCCCTCGGTGATCGGCCGGAACACGGTGAACGCGGTGCAGTCTGGCCTGTTCTATGGCTACGCGGGCCTGGTGGACTCGGTGGTGGATCGGATCCGGGGGGAGCTGGGGGCCGACGCCCGGGTGGTGGCTACGGGGGGGTATGCCAACCTGCTGGCGACGGTCTCGGAGCGGATCGAAGAGGTCGACGTGTACCTGACCCTCCGGGGGCTCGGGGTGCTGCACGCCAGGAATCGTTGAGGGCGACCGGCGCTCGACGCTCGCACTAGCCCGATGGGCCACGCCGCGTGGCCGCGTACAGCCCGGAGACGGAGAGGGTGGGCGCCACCGGCACCGCCACCGCCTCCATCAGCAGCACCGCCACCCGGGCCATGAACTCGAGATCGAGGGTGTGGGGCAGATCCGTGGGCTGGTGGTAGTGGGGGTTGCGCAGATCTGCGGTGTCGGTCCACATCAGGGCTGGGATGCCGGCGTCCCAAAACGGTGCGTGATCGCTGCGGAGCAGATCGGGAAGCCACCTCTCCAGCCCGCAGGTCTGCAGGGTGGAGGTGCTGGGCGCCAGGGGCTGGGCCCGGGCCCGGCGGAGCGTGTCGCGGGCCAGGATCGACGAGCCCCGGTTGGCGATCAGGGCCAGGAAGTCACCCCGGCGATCACCGACGAGAAAGCGAGGCAGGGGGCCTGATCCCTGGTGCTCAGCGGTGAAGCCAACCATCTCCAGCACATGGATCGCGGCGGGCCGGGGGCCCCGGCGGTGCTCCAGCTCAGCGACGAAGTCCCTGCTCCCCACGAGCCCGTCCTCCTCGGCGTTGAACGCGATCAAGCCCACCGGGACACCCCCGAGGGCGGCGGCCCGGGCGAGCTCCAGCAGCACCGCCAGGCCACTGCCGTTGTCGTCGGCCCCCGGCGTCTGGGGCACGCTGTCGTAGTGGGCCCCCACGAACCGCAGGGGGCCCGTGGGATCCAACGGGGTGGCCACCACGTTGTGGTGGGGACCCTGCAGCCGGACCTGGTAGCCCAGCGTGCTCAGGTGATCGGCGATGTACGCGCGGGCACGAGCGTTGGCCCCGGGCTGAGCGCGGGCGTGCCGGGGGTAGCAGAGAGCCTCGACGTGGCGCCCAAGCACAGCCGGCAGCGTGCCCAGCCCACGAGCCCCGACAGCCCCCCGGTGGTTCGTGATCCTCAAGTTGAGCCCCTATTCTTACGGTGTAAGTTTATGATAGCACCCCTCGGATGCCACGCCCACCGAAGATCTCGAGGGACGAGGTGCTGGAGGCGGCGCTGCAGATCGTCGATCAGCACGGGCTGAAGGCGCTGAGCATGCGCCGCCTCGGCGACGCCCTGGGGGTGGAGGCGATGTCGTTGTACCACCATGTTGAGGGCAAGGAGGCCGTGCTGGACGGTGTGCATGAGGCGGTGCTGCGGAGGCTGCGGCCTCCCCCCCCCACCGGCTGCTGGCGCGACGACGTCCGGGCGCTGGCGCTGGCGCTGGCCGAGGTGCTGGGGGCCCACCCCCACGCGCTGCCTCTGTTCGCCACCCGGGCCGCGGTCACGCCGGGCTCGCTGCACCTGGTGGAGCACGGCCTGCGGGTGTTGGCCGAGCCCTTCCCTGAGCTGCCCCGGCGGGTCGCTGCGCTCCAGGCGGTGGTGTCCTGGGTGATCGGCCAGCAGCTGGTGTCGCTGTCTGCGCCGGAGACCCTCGACTATGCGGCGCTGTCCCCCGAGGCCTTCCCGCTGCTGGTGGAGGTGGGCTGCTCCGGCGCGCTGGCGACCCACGAGGAGGTGTTCATCTTCGGCCTGGACGCGCTGCTGCGGGGGCTGCGGCCACAGGCCCCGGGTGGGTAGGTCACGCCCCCGATCGCGGGATGGATCATGCACCACTGTGCCCGCTGCGGGGGCTGCGGCCACAGGCCCCGGGCGGGTAGTGCCCGGCTGCGGTGGGTGCAGCAGAGAGCGCTATCGCCTCGTGCCCTCCACCCGGGACCAGGCCGCCCGCAACGGAGCGAGCCGGCTCCGGGGGATCTGACCCGCCCGGGCCGCCCGGGCGTAGGCCTCCATCATCTCGGGCAGCTCCGCGGCCCCCCGGGCCCCCCGGGCCCCGGCCCAGTCCAGGAACTGCGCCACCGCGCGGCGGTAGTGGCTGAGGGTCGAGGCCTTGAGGCTCGAGGCCTCCAGGCGCTCGTCGGCCAGGCGCAGCACCTCGTCCAGGCCCTGGTCCTGGCGCCAGGGGACCCCCGGGGGCGGTGGGGCGGTCCCCGGGGCGGTGTCCGGCGTGTCCGGCGTGTCCGGCGTGTCCGGCGCGTCCGGCGCGTCCGGCGCGTCCGGCTCGCTAGAGCCCTGGATCGGGGGAAGGAGCGCTTCGGCCGGGGGGCTCGGGGGGCTCGGGGGGCTCGGTGCTGGGGCGCCCCGCTCCTCTGGATCCAGGGCCTCGTCGTCGGGGAGCACGTGGGGATCGGCGAGCAGCGCCAGCAGCTCGTCGGGGGAGATCGAGCGGGTCGAGCCGCTGCCCGCCAGCACGGTGTCCACCAGGGAGCGCTTGTCGTCGTGTAGCTCGAGGAGCTGCTCCTCGATGGTGCCCGCAGCGACCAGCCGGTACACCGTGACCGGATCGGTCTGCCCGATCCGGTGGGCGCGATCGGTGGCCTGATCCTCGGCGGCGGGGTTCCACCAGGGATCCAGCAGGAACACATAGCTGGCGGCGGTCAGGTTCAGCCCCGTGCCCCCGGCCTTCAGCGAGATCAGGAACACGTCGGCCTCGCCGGCCTGGAAGCGGGTGACCTCGGCCTGGCGCTGATCGGTGCGGGTGGAGCCGGTCAGCCAGGCGAACTGGAGGCCTTCGGCCTCGAGCGCGGTCCGCACCAGCTCCAGCAGGCCGACGAAGGTGCTGAACACCAGGGCCCGGGCGCCTGAGTCCTGGATCTCCTTGAGCCTACGGATCAGGTGGGGGATCTTGGTGCCGATCTGCGGAGCGCCTGGATCGAGCAGCCGGGGATCACAGGCGAGCTGGCGCAGCCGGGTGAGCTCGCCGAGCACCAGGAAGCGGCGCTGGCTCGGAGGGGCGTCCGCGATCCGGGCCATGGCCTGGGCCCGGTGGCGCAGGTACAGGGCCCGATGATCCGCGCTCGGCTGGATCCGCTCGAGGATGCTGGTGCGCTCGGGCAGCTCCAGCGCCACCTCCCCCTTGGTGCGCCGCAGCAAGAACGGAGCGATCAGGCGACTCAGCGCGGCCCGGCGCCGATCGAGATCGGCGGCCCTGGGGCCGAAGCGATCCCGGAACCGCTGGAGGGTGCCCAGCAGCCCGGGCACGGTCGCGGCGAAGAGGCTCCACAGATCTTCTGCGCGGTTCTGCACTGGGGTGCCCGACAGGCCGAGGCGGAAGCCGGCGGAGAGCCCGACGGCAGCCTTGGCGCGCTTGCTCATGGGGTTCTTGATCTCCTGGGCCTCGTCGAGCACGACGGTGGACCAGGCGACGCTGGCCAGCACGATGGCGTCCCGCAGCAGCACGCCATAGCTGCACACGACCACGTCGCCGGGCTGCAGATCTTCCAACAGCGACGCACGATCGGCACCGACGAACGAGATCACCCGCAGGCCCGGGGCGAAGCGCGCCAGCTCCCCCCGCCAGTTGAAGGCTACGGAGGTGGGGGCGATCACCAGGGCGGGCCCACCGGCGCGGTGCAGCAGCAGGGCGATCGCCTGGACCGTCTTGCCCAGCCCCATGTCGTCGGCGAGGATCGCCCCGGGGGCCCAGCTGGCGAGGGAGGCGAGCCAGCGGAAGCCCTCGAGCTGGTACGATCGGAGCTCGGCCCGGAGGCCTTCGGGGACCGCTGTGATCGCCTTGGCCGAGGCGATCATCCGCTCGCTCAGCGTCTTCAGCGTCTCGGGGAGCTCGATCTCGGCCCCCTCCTGCTGCAGGGCGGCCAGCAGGGGCGCGTGCACCGAGGTGATCTGCAGCTCGGAGCCGCGGGAGGCCGACGACAGGGCCGCCAGGCGCTGGATCAGGGCCTCTTCGAGGCGGATGTAGCCGCCCTGGCTCAGGGCCACATAGCTGCGGCCCTCCTCCACCGCCGCCAGGAGCTGATCGAGCTGGATCGAGCCCAGATCGGTCTCGAGCTGGCCCGACACCCCGAACCAGTCGCGCCCGCTGTGCACCGACAGCCGCAGGCCGGGCGCGCCGGAGGCCCTCACCCGGGGCAGCTCCCCTGAGACCTCGATCCGGTGGACCGATGGATCGAGGCTGCGCACCACGTCGAGCGCGGCCTCCAGATCGTCGATCGCCCAGAGGAAGGGGCGCTGCTCCCAGTCCTCGGTCAGCCCCAGGGCCTTCGCCTGCTCCGCCACCCGCCCCGGCTCGGTCCGTCGATCGCGGACCAGGCAGGCGGGCTGATCGTCCCGGACGACGTGCAGGGTGTCGGGGCCCTCGCCGGGGATCTGGGCCGGGGCGTCGGGCAGGGGCTGGGTCCGGGCCTCCACCACCACACAGCTGCCCCGAAACGCCACCCGGAACACGGGACGATCGTCGCCCTGTAGCGTCGTGCCCCTCAGCTCCGGCGCCAGCCGGACCGGGAGCAGCCGCTGCAGATCCGGCAGGCGGGCCAGCACCTCGGGCAGGGCCTCGGGGGGCAGCAGCGGGGAGCGCCGCAGCCAGTGGACCGCGAACGCGCGCTGGGGCTCGGTGCAGCCGATCACCAGCACCTCCCCCTCCAGCGACAGGGCGAGCCTGCCCCCGGCCGCGTCTTCGCTCTCAAGGGCTGCGAGGAGGCGTTCGGGCTGCAGCGATCGCCCCGCCGCCCGCCAGGAGACCTCGAGCCCGTCACTCCCCCGGGCGAGGTGGAGCTCCAGCGGTCCGGTGCGGACCTCGATCGAGCGGCGGGTCGAGCCCTGCTTCACCACGACCCGGGGGTGACCCGCGAGCAGCTGCAGGGCCTCGAGCACCACCTCCCGGGGGGGGCGGCGCCAGCGGTGTAGCAGGCTGACCACCCTTGCGTCGGCGGGCTCGGTCATCAGGGCCGTGTGTACCTCGGGCACGCTCACCCTGCGGCACTGCAGGCTCCCCGCCCGGGTGTGGCGGCACTGGACCGCGTTGAGCTCCAGCAGCCCCGCTCTGTCGCGGATCTCCCACCCCAGCAGCCGCTTGTCGTCGGTCTCAGGCAGGGGATCGGGGCTCAGCAGGGGATCGAGGGCCCGCAGATCCCGCCGCCACTGGGGTAAGCCGAGGGTCTCGATCAGGGTGTCCGGGGGCCTGAGCAGCAGCTCCAGCAGGTGCTGGACCACCGCGGTCGCGACGTGGTGCTCCTCGGGCAGCACCAGCGGCACCCGCTCCAGATCGAGCTCGATCCGGCGGCCCCACAGCTCGAGCTGTAGGGTTGGAGGATCGAGGATCAGGGACGTGGACGTGGGGATCAGCAGGGACGCCGGGCCGAGCCTGTCCAGGCGCCGCTGCTCAGCGATGGCGCGCTCCCACAGGGGACGCAGGGCGGGCTGCTGGGGGGGGGTGCGCCAGAGCTCCTGGCGCAGCTGGGTGAACCTTTGGGCCTCGGCGGCCTGCGCCGCCCGCTCTTCGAGCAGCTGGATCGCGCTGTCCTGCAGCGGCGGGCTCGACCACCAGCGCTGGCTCCTGGTGCAGATCACCTCAGCGAGGGTCGCCTTGATCCAGCGGGCCTGGGGGTGGGGCTTGGAGAGGGCCCACCCGATCCCGCGCTGGGCTGCCCAGGCATCCAGCTTTGCCCTGGGCATCCCGGGCCATAGCTCGCGTGCCTCGCTCTCGGGTCGTGCCATGGGCCCCCGTACCCGGTGAGGAGGGGCAGAGCACACGCCAGCACGCCCTCTAGTAGATGCGGCACCAGGTGGTGTCGAAGTCGCTGTCGACGGCAGCGCGGGCGGTGGCGTTGAGCGCGGCCGCGGTGATCTCCACGGTCAGATCCCCCTCCAGCGCGACCACAGCCCGGGTCAGGGCGTTGCAGCGCTCTGCATCGTCGATGGTCAGGGTGTCGCACAGGAAGGTGATCCGGCCCAGCAGCAGCGCGGGATCGACGACGAGGGAGGCTGCATCGGAGGTGTAGGTGACCTCGTAGGTCCCGCACTCGGGCAGGTGCTCCAGCACCGCGCGGCCCTCGACGATCTCCGATACTGCGACCTCGAGCAGGGGATCGTCGACGCCGTCGGGCGTCTCCTCGAGATCGTCGATGTCGATGAACACCTTGGTGATCTCGAGCGGCATGTCGTAGGCGCTGATCCCCGAGGTGGGACAGCGGCAGTCGAGCCAGTTGAGGCTGGACTTGACCACGTCGGCGCCGGGGGGGCTGTCGGGGGCGACGTCCGCTGGATCGGTGCCGCCGTGGATCACGGTGATCGGGGGCTCACCGCTGATCGTGGCCACCCCCCACATCGCGAACTCCTGCTCGAAGAAGTTCACGTTGGCGCCGCCGTCGTAGGTCAGGCCCCGGGGGGAGGCGCCGACGGTGACCCCGAGCTGGACGCGGTTGTCGGTGCCGGGGCTGTCTGCATCGGTGTCGTACGCCTGCCAGTACAGGGGCTGTGGGAAGGCGCCGTTGGTGTCTAGGGCCAGGGTGCCCCCCAGCTCCCGCTCGGCGATCCTGAAGTTGCTGAAGCTGAACAGCAGCTTGCCGGAGGGGTGGTTGTTGATGTTGACCGCGCCGTCCATCTGGAAGCCCGAGCAGGTCGCGTACTGGATGTCGAAGCTCCAGCGCGGGAACTCGTCGCGCTGCCAGCACTGGAGCCCTCCGCGGTAGCCGCCCGAGCCGCTCGCGTTGAGGAGATCCTGCACCTTCTCGTCGGAGACCACCACGTTGGCCGAGGCTAGCATCATGTTGGCCACCTTGTGGGCCTCGATCGTGTCGGGTGAGATGTTCGCCTCGAACTCGGCGGCGGGGGCCACCGACTTGAACACGAAGCTGGGGGGAGGTGGCTCGGTGCCGGTGTCGGGCCCGTCCGGGGGGCCGTCGTCGTTCCCGTTGCAGGCAAGGAAGAGGACAGGCAGGACGATGACCAGACGCATGGGACCTCCGCGCGCGACTGTAACCGGAGGGCCGCCCGGATGTCGTCCACGACGACCCTGCGATGCAGCATGCCCCCACGACCCTGCTGGCGTCACCACCGTCGTTGCCCTGGCCCCGGCGACGTCTTACGCCTCGGTCGCAGGAGGCCGGAGTGAACTTCCAGGACGTCATCCTCACCCTCGAGCGCTACTGGGGGGAGCGGGGCTGTGTGCTGTTGCAACCCCATGATCTCATGATGGGGGCGGGCACGTTCCACCCCGCCACCACCCTGCGCAGCCTCGGCCCCGGTGCCTGGCGCGCGGCCTATGTGCAGCCCTGTCGACGTCCCGGCGACGCACGCTATGGCGACAACCCCAACCGGCTGGGGCACTACTACCAATACCAGGTGATCCTCAAGCCGAGCCCCCCCGACGTCCAGGAGCTCTACCTCGGCAGCCTCGAGGCGATCGGGATCTCGCTGCGGGACAACGACGTACGCTTTGTCGAGGACGACTGGGAGAGCCCCACCCTGGGCGCGTGGGGCCTGGGGTGGGAGGTCTGGCTCAACGGGATGGAGGCCACCCAGTTCACCTACTTCCAGCAGGTGGGGGGGCTGCCGTGTGCGCCGGTGCCCGCCGAGCTGACCTATGGGCTCGAGCGCCTCACCATGTCGCTGCAGGGGGTCAGCAGCATCTTCGATCTGACCTGGGTCGACGGGGTGACCTACCGCGACGTGTTCCACCGCAACGAGGTGGAGCAGTCCCGGTATAACTTCGAGCACTCCGATCCAGCGGCCCTGTTCGAGGAGTTCAACCGCAACGCGGCCGCCGCCGAGTCCCTCGCCGAGCTGGGGCTGGCGCTGCCGGCCTACGATCGGGCGGTGATGACCAGCCACAGCTTCAACCTGCTGGACGCCCGGGGGGCGATCTCGGTCGCCGAGCGTGCGCGCTACATCCGGAGGGTGCGGGATCTGGCGGTCCGCTGTGTGCAGGTGTGGCACGAGCAGGTGGCGAGCAAGGACCACCCCGTGATCCCCGAGACCGTCGCCGATCTGCCGCCCGACGACGCGTCGCCGAGCGGCAGCCGCGAGCTGTTCGTCGAGATCTTGTGCGAGGAGCTGCCCGCGTCCATGGTGGAGCCCGCGCTGGGGGCCCTGGCGGAGGGCCTCGTCGGGCTGCTGGAGGGGATCGAGCACGGGGCGGTGCGCACGTTCGCCACCCCCCGCCGGCTGGCGGTGGCCATCGCCGATGTCGCCGATGCCAGGCCCCAGCAGGTCCGGCTGGTGACCGGTCCACCCGCGGAGCGCGCGTTCGACGCCGACGGCACGCCTACCCGGGCCGCCGTCGGCTTCGCCCGGGGCAAGGGGGTCGAGCCCTCGGCGCTGAAGGTGGTGGAGGGCCCCAGGGGCCGGGTCGTCGCGGTCGAGGTCACCGAGGGGGGCGAGGCCACCCGCACCCTGGTGGCCGAGCAGCTGCACGGCGTCGTCAGCGCGCTGCCGTTCCGCAAGACGATGGAGTGGGGCACCGGCGGGGTCCGCTGGGGCCGTCCCGTGCACGCGGTCAACGCGATCTACGACGGTGTGCGGCTTCAGGGGCGCGCCATGGCGCTGCCGATCACCCACACCACCGAGGGGCACCGCCTGGCAGACGATCGCAGGTTCTCGTTCTGCGACGCCGCCTCGTGGCTGCGGGGGCTGCGGGATCGTGCGGTGGAGCCCGACGTGGCCCTGCGGCGGGCCAGGATCGAGGCGCTGTTGGCCGAGGCCACCGCCCAACTCGGCTGCGATCCCATCCAGGACGAGGCGCTGCTCGAGGAGGTGCTGTACCTCGTGGAGGCCCCGACCCTGGTGATCGGCGCCTTCGATCCCGAGCTGCTGGCGCTCCCGCCCCGGCTGCTGGTGCAGACCATGAAGCAGAACCAGCGCTACTTCCCCGTGTTTCGAGGTGGCGTCCTGGACGAGCACTTCGTGATCATCTCGAACAACCCCTGGGGAGACACAGAGGCGATCGCGGCGGGCAACGCCGCGGTGATCCATGCCCGGTTCGACGATGCACGCTTCTTCTTCGCCGAAGATCGCAAGCGCAGCCTCGAGGCCCACGGTGAGGCGCTGGCCAAGATGCGCTGGATCCGGGGCCTGGGCACCATGGCCGACAAGCAGGCCCGGATCGCGGTGCTCGCCCGGGCCCTCGCGCAGCGGGTGGGGGCTGATCCCGATCACACCCAGCGGGCGGGGCAGCTGAGCAAGTCGGATCTGGTCACCCAGATGGTGGGGGAGTTTCCGTCGCTGCAGGGGCACATGGGGCGGCTGTACGCCGCCGCCGCCGGGGAGCCCGAGGCCGTGGCCCTGGCCATCGAGGAGGCCTGGGCCCCACAGCATGCCCATGACGCGGTGGCGTCGAGCCCTGAGGGGATCGCGCTGGCGCTGGCCGATCGCCTCGACACGCTGGTCGGCTGCTTCGGGATCGGGCTGGTGCCCAAGGGCGGCGATCCCCAGGGGCTGCGGCGGGCGGCCCAGGGGGTGCTCCGCACCCTGATCGAGCACGGGATCCGGCTCGATCTGCGCGATCTGGTGCAGGAATCCGTCGCTGCCTTCCACACCGCAGCGGCCGCACAGCCCGACGGGTACAGCGCTTGGATCGAGGCTCAGGGCGGTGGGGGCGTGGCCAGCGGGGCGGCGGCGGTGAGCGACGCGCTGGTGGCGTTCTTCCTCGCACGGTTCCGTGCGCTGGTGGCCGACGACGTCACCGCCGACATCGTGGACGCGGTGGTGGCAGCCACCGAGCCCGATCCGGTGGTGATGAAGCACAAGGTCGACGCCCTGGCGGCGCTGGCGGGGCACGGTGAGTTCGCCGAGATCATGATCACCTTCAAGCGGGTGTTGAACATCACCCGGGGCCTCGAGTTCCCGGCCCCCTCAGCCCAGGAGCTGACCCACGACGCCGAGCGGGCGCTGCTTGCGGCCACCGAGGCGGTGGAGGGGGAGATCGCGGAGGCGGCCCAGCGGCTGGACTATGCTCACGCCCTGGATCGGGTCCTGACGCTGCGGCTGCCCGTCGCGGATCTGTTCGACGCGGTGTTGGTCGACGATCCCGATCACCCGGTGGAGCGGGCGGCGCGGATGGGCCTGCTGCTGCGCGTGTCCCGCAGCTTCCTCGCGGTGGCCGACTTCTCCCGCATCAGCACACGTTAGGCACGCGAGCCATGCACAGCGCCACAGAGGAGCGACGATGACGCGGTGGATCTACGCCTTCGAGGACGGCGACGGCGCCGACCGGGAGCTGCTGGGGGGCAAGGGGGCGGGGCTCGCGGAGATGACCCGCCTCGGGCTGCCCGTGCCCAGCGGCTTCACGATCACCACCGAGGCCTGCGCCCGGTTCTTTGCGGCCTCCGAGGGCTGGCCCGGGGGGCTGGAGGAGCAGCTCGACGCAGCGATCGGGGCGCTCGAGGCCCGCAGCGGGCGGCGCTTCGGGGATCGCCGGGCGCCGCTGCTGGTCAGTGTGCGCTCCGGGGCCGCGGTGTCGATGCCCGGGATGATGGACACCGTGCTGAACCTGGGCCTCAACCGCGAGACCACCGCCGCGCTGGCCTCGGCCACGGGCAACCCCAGGTTCGCCTGGGACAGCTACCGGCGGTTCGTCCAGATGTTCGGCGACGTCGTGCTGGGGATCCACTACACCCGCTTCCACCGGGTGCAGGAGCAGTTCCTGCAGGGGGGCAGCCTCGACGATCTCGACGCTGCAGGGCTCGAGGCCCTGTGCGGGCGGCTGGAGGCCGAGGTGGCCGAGCTGGGGGAGGCGTTCCCCTCCGAGCCCAGGGAGCAGCTAAAGTTCGCGATAGATGCGGTGTTTCGCTCCTACAACAGCCACCGGGCGCGCTACTACCGCAAGACCCACGGGATCCCCGACGACGCAGGCACCGCGGTCAACGTCCAGCAGATGGTGTTCGGCAACATGGGCCAGGACTCGGGCACCGGCGTGGCCTTCACCCGCAACCCGAAGGACGGCTCGCGGGGGCTGTTCGGCGAGTGGCTGCCCAACGCCCAGGGCGAAGACGTGGTGGCCGGGATCCGCACCCCGATGCCGCTGGCCTCCCTGGAGGAGGCGAGCGCGCCGGTGTACGGCGCGCTGGTCGAGGTGCTGGGGCAGCTCGAGGCCCACTACCGCGACATGCAGGATATCGAGTTCACCATCGAGTCTGGCAAGCTGTACCTGCTGCAGACCCGCTCGGGCAAGCGCACAGCCCAGGCCGCGGTCCAGATCGTGGTGGATCTGGTCGACGAGGGCGTGATCGATCGCCGCACGGCGCTGGGGCGGATCGATCCCCGGGAGCTCGAGTGTGTGCTGCGGCCGGTGATCAGCCCCGACGCCAAGCGAAAGGTGATCGCCAGGGGGCTCGATGCCTCCCCGGGGGCGGCCACCGGCCGGGTGGTGTTCGAGCCCTCCGACTGCCAGGAGTTCTACGATCGAGATGAGCCCACGATCCTGGTCCGGCTCGAGACCTCTCCGGAGGACATCCAGGGCATGACCGTCGCCGCCGGTGTGCTCACCGCCCGGGGGGGGCAGACCAGCCACGCTGCGGTGGTGGCCCGGGGCATGGGCAAGCCCTGCGTCGTGGGCTGCACCGATGTACAGGTGGACTACGCGAGGGAGCTGTTTTACGCCGGTGACTCCGTGGTGCGCAAGGGCGACTGGATCACCATCGATGGCGCGACCGGCGAGGTGATGGACGGCCGGGTCCAGATGCTCGCGCCCCAGACCGACGTGGGCTCGATGGCCACCCTGCTGCAGTGGGCAGACGAGGAGTCGAGGCTGAAGGTCCGGGCCAACGCCGACACCGGCACCGACGCTGCCCGGGCGCGGCAGCTCGGCGCGGTGGGGATCGGCCTGTGCCGCACCGAGCACATGTTCTTCCAGCCCGAGGCGCTGCGCGCGATCCGCCAGATGATCCTCGCCGACGATCCCCGCTCCCGGCAGCGCGCGCTCAACGACATCCTGCCGCTGCAGCGCTCGATGTTCCGCGAGCTGTTCGTGGTGATGGACGGCCTGCCGGTCACGATCCGGCTGCTGGATCCACCCCTGCACGAGTTCCTCCCCCAGCGGGAGGGCGACATGGTCGAGGTCGCGGTGGATCTGGGGGTCCGGCCCGAGGCCCTGCGGGCACGCCTGGTGCAGCTGCACGAGGCCAACCCGATGCTGGGCCACCGCGGCGTCCGGGTGGGGATCACCACGCCCGAGGTCTACCGCACCCAGGTGCGCGCGATCTTCGAGGCCGCCTGCGAGCTCCAGCGCGACGGGATCAAGGTGTTCCCCGAGGTGATGATCCCGCTGGTGGGCATCGCAGACGAGCTCGAGCGGATGCGGGCGCTGGTGGTGGAGACCGCAGAGGCGGTGATCGCCGAGTACGGCGCCGGCCCCGACTACCGGGTGGGGACGATGATCGAGCTGCCCCGGGCCGCGCTGACGGCCGATGCCATCGCCGAGCACGCCGACTTCTTCAGCTTCGGCACCAACGATCTGACCCAGATGACCTACGGGCTGTCTCGTGACGATATGGGTAAGTTCTTCCCTGATTATCAGCGAGAGGGTATCCTGTCTGAGTCCCCGCTGTCGGTGTTCGACGTCGAGGGCGTCGGGGCCCTGGTCAAGATCGCGGTGGAGCGGGGGCGGGCGGCGGCGCCCCGCCTCAAGCTCGGCGTCTGCGGGGAGCACGGGGGCGAGCCCGTCGGGGTCAGGTTCTTCCACGACGTGGGGCTCGACTACGTCAGCTGCTCCCCCTACCGGGTGCCGGTGGCCCGGCTGGCGGCCGCCCATGCGGCGCTGGGGATCGGGGTGTAACCCTCTGGCTCCGCCACCGTACCTCGATCTCCGGTGATCCCATGGAGGTGGTGGTGCAGCGAAGAGACATCCTCAAGCTCGCGGGCACGGCGGCGTTCACAGGGGTGATGCAGGGCTGCGATCGCCTGGTGGTGATCGAGCCCCGGATCGATTTTGGCCTCGATCCAATCACCCCTAACGATCAGTTCTACAAGTACTCCTTCGGGCCCAAGCCGGATCTCGACGTCACCACCCACCAGACCGTGATCGCCCACGAGGATGAGGAGCTGGCCCGGTTCGATCTATCCTTCCTCGAGTCGCTGCAGCTGATGGACAAGGAGCACACGCTGGAGTGCATCGGCACCAACCCCCGGGTCCAGCGGATCGGCAACGCGGTGTGGGGCGGGCTGCCCCTGATCGATGTGCTGGATGCGCTAGGGGTGTCCGTCCCCGCCGGCGCGGTGGGGTTGCGGCTGGTCGGCGCCGACACCTACCACGCGGGGATCCCGATCGAGGACCTGCTGCAGGGGCCGGTGTGGTTGGTGTGGCGGATGAACGGGGAGCCGCTGCCGTTCCTGCACGGGGCGCCGGCGCGGCTGCTGGTGCCGGGTCGCTATGGGATGAAGAACCTCAAGTGGCTCACCGAGATCGCGTTCGTCGACGAGGCCCACCGCTCCTACTGGACCACCCGGGGCTGGAGCGAGCCCGCGCCCTACCTGCCCAACACCCTGATCGTCAACCCGCTGGACGGGGTCGCGGTGGTGCCGTCGGAGTCGATCCGCTTCGTCGGCACCGCGTTCGCAGGAGAAGATCCAGTGGTCTCGGTCGAGGTGTCGGTGGACGGGGGGCCATGGCAGGCTGCGAGCCTCGACTACGCCCCCGGTCCGGCGATCTGGGCGCTGTGGTCCTGGGACTGGACGCCACAGCCCGGCAGCCACACTGTCCAGGTGCGCTGCACCACCGCGAGCGGCGCAGCGTCGGTGGAGGAGCCGGGCGGGACCGATCCCTTCCAGGGCTACGATGGCTCGATGCAGATCACGGTGCTCGCGTGATCGCCGCCCTGTTGCTGGCGAGCCCTGCCCACGGCGGCGCCTGGACCCGGGAGCTCGGCTCGTTCTATGTCAAGGGTGGCGCCGATCTATACCAGGCCCAGCGGTTCCGAGCCCCCGGCGCACCCGATGAGAGCGAGGGGGGCTACCTCGGTCAGCAGTACAGCCTGTACGCCGAGGGCGGCGTGTCGCCTCTGCACCCGGTGCAGCTGGCGGTGTCCGCGCCGCTGACCATCGGCACCCACCGCACCGAGATCATCGACGCCTTTGGGCCGCTGCCGGTGAGGGCCACCACGCTCCGGGGCGGGGATCTACGGGCCACGATCCAGACCGCGCTGCTAGACCGGGCCCCGGTGTCGGCGGCGGTGGAGATCAAGATCCCGCTGTATGCCAACGGATCGGTGGGGGACAGCGTCCCCAACTACAAGGAGCTGTTCCCCAAGCCCGGCGATGGGCAGATCGATCTCACCCTGTGGCTGAGCGCAGGCGCCGCCGTGCTCCCGGATCTGTTCGTCGAGGGGGGCATAGGCTACCTGCACCGCACCGAGGTCTTCATCGGCTGGCAGACCGACATCACGTTCGCCGATGGTGCGCGCTTTGGAGGCAAGGCGGGCTATCGGGTGCTCGAGCCCTGGCTGATGATCGTGGGCCTGGACGGGCAGCTGGCGTTCACCCAGACCGGCCCTGATGGCCTCGAGGATCTGTACACGCGCCAGTTCATCACCCTCTCCACGAGCGCGCTGATCGATCTGGCGGAGGGGCTGTCGCTGGAGCCGAGGATCGCCCAGGATCTGTTCGCCCGCAACGCCAGCCAGGGCCTCGGCGTGGGGCTGGGGCTGTCGGTGCGGCGCTGACGCTCGCCCGGCCCCCCAAGCGC
>DRPG01000260.1 GCA_011376105.1 Deltaproteobacteria bacterium | reverse complement strand
GTCGACAACGGGGCCCATGACCTGCGTGATGCGGCCGTTGGCTTCCATGATGTCTCCTAGGGGACCTTGGGTGCGGTGGGATCAGAGGGCCGCCGCGCCGGACACGATCTCGATGATCTCGGTCGTGATCGCGGCCTGGCGGGCTCGGTTGTAGTCGAGCGACAGCTGATCGATCAGATCGCTGGCGTTTCGGGTCGCAGAGTCCATCGCGGTCATCCGAGCGGCGAACTCTCCGGCCTCGGTCTCGAGGAATGCGCTCAGGACCAGGTTCTGCAGGTACAGCGGCAGCAGGGCGCCAAGGATCTCGGAGGCCTCGGGCTCGAACCGATAGTCGAGGCTGCTGGACTCCGGGGTGTCTCCCTGGCCGGGCTCGACCGACAGGGGCAGGATCCGCTCATAGGTTGGCTTCTGGACCAGGGCGCTCACGAAGCGGTTGTAGACGAGGTACACCTCATCGACCTCACCATCGACGAAGTCGGCGACCATGCTCGCGGTCAGCGGCCGGACCAGCTCCATCTTTGGGGTTCTACCGTAGTCGACCACCGTGTCGGTCAGCTCGAAGCGGGAGCGACGCAGGAACCCCTGGCCCTTGCGCCCAAACACCCTCAAGGTGATCCCGATCCCCTGCTCGAGCTTGTCCTCGAGCCAGCTCGAGGTGTTGCGCAGCAGGGTGTTGTTGAACGGACCGCACAGGCCACGATCTGAGGTGAGCACCACCACCATCACGCGCTTGACCTCGCTTCGCCCCTGCAGCAGGGGATCGTCGAGATCATCACCGGCGGCGGCGCTGACCCTGCGGAGCACGGCCTCGAGCTGCTCGCGGTAGGGACGTGCAGCCAGGGCCCGCTCGGTGGCCTTCCTGAGCTTGGCGCCCGCCACGAGCTTCATCGCGCTCGTGATCTGCTTGGTCTTCTTGACCGCACCGATCCGGTTCCGGATGTCCTTGAGGTTCGGCATCTAGGCCGCCCAGGTGGACTTGAAGTCTGTGATCTCGGCGACCAGGCGCTCGCGGAGGTTGTCCTTCTTCAGCGTGCCCTTCTCCACGATCTCGGTCAGCAGCTCGGCCTTGTTGGCGAGGAAGTGATCGGTCAGGGCTCGGGTGAAGGGGCCGACCCGCTCGAGCGCGATGTCGTCCATCGTGCCGGTGGTGCCGGCGAGCAGCACGATGACCTGCTGCTCTGCGGGCAGGGGCTCATACTGGGGCTGCTTGAGCAGCTCGGTCAGCCTGGCCCCGCGGCTCAGGGTGCGCTGGGTGGACGCGTCGAGATCTGAGGCAAACTGGGCGAAGGCCGCCAGCTCCCGGTAGTTGGCCAGATCGAGGCGCAGGGTGCCCGCGACCTCCTTCATCGCCTTGATCTGGGCCGCGCCCCCCACCCGGGAGACGGACAGGCCGACGTTGACCGCGGGCCGCTGGCCTGCGTTGAACAGATCGGTCTCGAGGTAGATCTGGCCGTCGGTGATCGAGATCACGTTGGTGGGGATATAGGCCGACACGTCGCCGGCCTGGGTCTCGATGATCGGCAGGGCGGTCAGCGAGCCACCGCCGCGGGCGTCGCTCATCTTGGCGGCGCGCTCGAGCAGCCGGGAGTGCAGGTAGAACACGTCGCCGGGGTACGCCTCGCGGCCCGGAGGGCGCCGCAGCAGCAGGGACAGCTGGCGGTAGGCCACCGCGTGCTTCGACAGATCATCATAGATGATCAGCGCGTGCATGCCGTTGTCGCGGAAGTACTCGCCCAGGGCCGTGCCGGTGAAGGGGGCGAGGAACTGCAGCGGCGCGGGGCTGGCTGCGGGGGCGGACACGATGGTGGTGTACTCGAGCGCGCCGTGCTGCCGCAGCCGCTCCATCACCTGGGCCACGGTGGACTGCTTCTGGCCGATGGCGACGTAGATGCAGTGCACCTTCTTCGCTGGATCGTCCTTGAAGACCCGCTGGCTGATGATCGTGTCGATCGCCACCGCGGTCTTGCCGGTCTGCCGGTCACCGATGATCAGCTCGCGCTGGCCTCGACCCACCGGGGTCATCGCGTCGATGGACTTCAGCCCGGTCTGCAGCGGCTCGTGGACCGACTTGCGGGGGATGATGCCCGGCGCCTTCGTCTCGATGATGCGCTGCTCGACAGCCTCGATCGCGCCGAGGCCGTCGATCGGGTTGCCCAGGGCGTCGATCACCCGGCCCATGTAGGCCGGGCCCACGCCCACCTGCACGATGCGGCCGGTGCGCTTGACCTCGTCGCCCTCGTGGATGTGGGTGTCGCTCCCGAAGATGGCGACACCGACGTTGTCGTCTTCCAGGTTCAGCACCATGCCCACGATCTCGCCGGGGAACTCAACGAGCTCGCCGGCCATCGCGTTCTCCAGGCCGTAGATGCGGGCGATGCCGTCACCCACAGACAAGATGGTGCCGGTCTCGGTGACCGAGACGCGGGACTCGTAGTTCTGGATCTGGCTCTTGAGGATCTGGCTGATCTCGTCCGCGCGGATGTCCATGGCGGATGTCTCCTGTCAGGCCTGGGCGGTCGGGGCGCTGCTCAAGAGCGCGCCCTTGATCTGCTGAAGGCGGGTTCGGATCGAGCTGTCGTAGACCTTGCCGCCCACGTGAGCGACCATGCCACCGATCAGTTGGGGTTCGACTTCGGTCTGGAGGACGATCTGCTTGCCGGTCGCGGCCGCGAGC
Organism: Deltaproteobacteria bacterium; assembly: GCA_011376105.1. Classification (GTDB taxonomy): domain Bacteria; phylum Myxococcota_A; class UBA796; order UBA796; genus DRPG01. The sequence continues at coordinate 3,469 of DRPG01000260.1, read as the reverse complement.
GCCTTGCGGATCTCCTCCTCGAGCTTCTTGGTGAGGGTCTCTGCGGTCTGGACCACGACGCGCAGCCTGCCTGCGCGCTCGTCGGCGAGCTCGCTGTAGGCTTCGGCGATCTGATCGACGAGGCCCAGGCGCCCCTTGTCGTTGATCAGGTTGAGCAGGTTCTGCGACAGGGGGTGCAGATCGAGCTTGGGGAGCACCTCGTCGAGGACGGCCCTGCGCTCCTCGACGGTGAACACCGGCGAGCGGAGCGCGCTGCCGAGCAGCCCGTCGTGGCCCCGTGTCAGGGTGGCGAAGCTGGCGAGATCGTCTCCGATCTTGTCGACCGCGTCGGACTCCACAGCCACCTCGATCATCGCCTGGGCGTAGCGCCGCGCGGCGGTGGTGGTGTCAGCCATGGGTCGCCTCCCCGTCGGTGGGCCTCAGCGAGGCCAGAAAGTCCTGGGCCAGGGTGCGCTGATCTGCGGTGGAGACCTTGTTGTGCAGCTTCTCCTCCGCCAGCTGGATCGCCAGCTCGACCGCCTCGCGGCGGAGCACGTTGCGGGCGCGGGTGACCTCGTCGCGGATGGAGCGCTGGGCCTGCTCGGCGATGCGGATCGCCTCGCGCTCAGCGCGCTCGATCAGCCTCTTCTCCTCCTGAGCGGCCTCAGCCTCAGCCTCGGCGGCCATGGCCTGGACCTCCTGCTCGATCTGCTCGAGGCGGGCGAGGAGATCCTGGTGCCGCTGGTGAGCCTCGTCGCGCCGACGGGCGCTGTCGGTCAGCTCCTTGCGGATCCCCAGGGCCCGGTTCCTCAGCGTGTCCTTGAGGGGTCGGCGGACGAAGTAGCCGAGGATCCCAAACAAGATGATCAGGTTGAACGCGTGGAAGATAAGCTTCCGGACCTCGTAGGTCTCCGTGTTTGGCTCGAACCCGGTGGTGGCATCGCGCCAGTTGGGTACCCCGTCGGCGTCGTCGTCGTCGGTGTAGTAGTGGTGCCCCCCCTCGCCGTGGCCTGCCTCAGCCTGGGTGGCGTGGCCTGCCTCAGCCTGGGTGGCGTGGCCTCCCCCGGGGGCTCCATGCTCCGGCGCCCCGGCGAGGGCCGGGGCCGCGGTGCTCAAGAGCGAGCCGAGGAGGATCGGTAGGATCTTGGTCATGCTACAGCTCCTCACGGCAGCTCGCGCCCGAGGACGCGTGCGGCGATGGTGGACGAGAGCTCTGCAGCGGTCTGCTGCAGGGTGGTGCGGGCCTCCTGCTGCTCAGCGTCGATCTTGGTGATCGCGTCGTTGAGCTGATCTTCCGCCCTGGAGCGCGCTGCGGCGAGGATCTCCGCCTCCTTCGCCAGCGCCCTCGCCCTCGCGGCCTGGCGGAGGCTGTTCGCCTCGCGCCTGGCCTCCACGAGGCGGGTCTCGATCCCCTGGAGGTGTTCCTCAGCGGCTCGATCGAGCTCGTCGGCCTGCTTGTAGGCGTCGGTGGTGGTGCCCTCTCGCTCCTCCAGCCAGTCGAGCAGCGGACGCCACAGGATCAGGTGGAGGGACAGCACCGCGACCAGGAACGGCGCGGTGAGGAGGGCGACATGGATGGGGTCTGGGATGATTTCCATCGGCTTCGCATCCGGCCTGTCCCCAGGATCCCGGGTCGGGGTCGAGCACCGCCCGACCAGGTCCTTGGGGGGGGCGACGAGGTATCCGGTGGGGCTCACCTGGGGCAACCACCTGCAACAACTCGTCGCGCGGGATCGAGCTTGCTGCGATCGTCGGTTGGCCCCAGCGTGCTCCTCTCTGGGGGCGCTGAGGCCCCCTGGAGCGCGCTATGGGGGCGCTGCTGAGGCGCCCGGCGCTGGCGGTGGCGCCGGGGCTGGCGCTGGCGCCGGGGCTGACGCCGCCGGGGCGGACGCCGCCGGGGCTGGCGGTGGCGCCGGGGCTGACGCCGCCGGGGCTGGCGGCGCCGGGGCTGACGCCGCCGGGGCTGGCGGCGCCGGGGCTGACGCCGCCGGGGCGGACGCCGCCGGGGCTGGCGGTGGCGCTGAGGCCGGGGCTGGCGGTGGCGCTGAGGCCGGGGCCCCGTCGCCGGGCCCTGGATCCGGGTCAGGGCTCACCGCCACGGGCCACTCGAACACCGCGGTCCCCCGATCGTCGTCCCCGGGGCCGCTGCTGGCCGACTGTGGGGCGGGGGGTTGTGGGGGGCGATCGTTGGAGGGGGGCGGGGCCGCTGCGCGCCAGCCCTCGAACTGATCCGCAGGCTCGGGCCCGGCGAACACCTGGAGGGCGATGAGGGAACGGGCGCCGTTGACATAGGAGACCTTCACCCGGGGGGGCACATAGATCATCGTGCCGGGGGAGACGTAGTGGGACGTCTGGCCGATGGTGATCGTGCCCTCGCCTTGGATCACATACAAATACTCCTCCGTCGTGTCGCGGTGGGGAGGGATCCGCCCGCCGGGGGGCAGGATCAACCTGCCCACGTAGGCGTTCTCGCCCCGCGCCAGCTCCTGGGTCCGCAGCCCGCTGCGGGCGATCCGTAGATCGATGTCCGACTCGTGGATCACGATCTCCTGGGGGGGCATGTCGCAGCGGGCCAGCCCGGGATCGAGGGGGGCGAGATCGCCGGGGTTGCGGAGCACCAGGGCGGTCTCCGATGGCTTCAGGGAGACCACCTGTCCGGCGGTGGCGTGGGGCACCGAGACATGGATCGCGCTGAAGCTGCCGGCTGTGTGGTGATCGGTGATCAGCGTGCCGTCGGCGAGCTCCCCCGCGACGACCTCGACCACGCCCTCGACATAGCAGGCGTCTTCACCGCGGAGCTGGACGATGTCGACGCGATCTCCGGCCCGGGGCCAGTCGGAGGGGCTCGCCAGGGACATGCGGACCAGATCGTGGCCTGGAGTGAGGGTACCGGCGAGGCCCGGGGCGGTGCCGGGGGGGGCGAGGCGCTCCTCCCGGATCGGAGCGTGGGGCAACAGGGGCTCGGTGACCAGGCGCCCGACGACCGCCCGCACGTCGGCGAAGGTGTGAGGCGGGACGTGATCAGGGGCCAGCCGGGCGGTGTAGACCTGGCTGCGCCGCAGCACGACACCCGCCGGGACGTGCTCGGCCGCAAAGACCACCGCATCGAGCTCCTGGGCCCGGGCGACGTTGTGCAGGGCGAACAGCGCGAGGATCAGCGAGTACAAGCGGTCTCCGGCCTGATCCCCCGATCGTCGGCGGCCCGGATGGTGAGCCGGAACGTGGGCTGGCGGGCCACGGCCACCAGCTCCAGCGCGCCCTGAGGCGAGACCAGCAGCTTGGCCCGATCGCCGCTCACCTCGTGGACCTCGACCGCCTGCATGACGGTGCAGGGCCGACCGGCGGGGGACCACCAGACGTCGACGGTGTGCCCCACCGTGGGGGTGGCCCCCCAGGTCGGGACCTCGACCGCGCGGCTGTGGCTCGGGATCCGATCAGCGGCGGTGATCGGAGCCCCGGGGTGGATCATCGCGTCGGCCCGCAGCGGCTC
>DRPG01000259.1 GCA_011376105.1 Deltaproteobacteria bacterium | reverse complement strand
GGCGCCCGCTGCCCGGGGCGCCATAGAGGATCACGACCCTCGCCTCGCCGTCGGCGGCCCCGACCACCGCCCGTCGCAGGGCCTCCCGGGTCTCGAGCATGCCCAACAGCGGTGTCGCGGGCTTGTGCTGCACACACCGGCGCAGGGTGTGGCGGACCCGATCCAGATCGGTGGGCCTGCGGGAGGGATCCCGGGCGAGCAACGCCAGCAGCAGCTGGTTGAGGGTGCTCGGGAGATCGGGACGGAACGCCGCAGGCGGCGGTGGGAGGCTCACCAGCGGGAGGTAGGTCAGCGCCGCCGGATCCGGAGCGACGAACGGAGTTCGACCGGTGAGGCAGGTGTACAGCAGCGCCCCCAGGCCGTACAGATCCGTGGCCGGGGTGGGGGGCTTGCCCGACAGCAGCTCCGGAGCTGCGTAGCCTAGGGTGCCCCGGAACCCCTCGACCTCGTCCCCCGGGCGGGTCGCGATCCCGAGATCGATCAGCTTCGCGTCGTCGGAGGGATCGACGATCACGTTGGTGGGCTTCACGTCGCCGTGCACGATCCGGCGCCGGTGCAGGTGCTCGAGCACGTCGATCAGCTGCAGGGTGACATGGATCACCTGCTGCAGGGGCTGACCCTGGGCCCACTGATCGATGGTGGAGCCGGGCACACGCTGGAGCGCGATCCACGCCCCGGCTGGATCGGCCTCGACGAGCTCCACCAGGTTGGGGTGCCGGGCCCCTGAGAGGATCTCCGCCTCGCGGATCAGGGCCTGGTTCGCATCCTTGCCCCGGGCGATCTTCAGCGCGACCTCACCCCGGGGGCCGGTGGCCTGCCAGACCTGCGCGTGAGCCCCCATCGCCAGGAGCTGTCGTGGGATGTAGTTCCCGATCTGCGCGGGCACCGTCTCATTCATTGATGCCTCAAGACCGCCGTGGCTGCAGGTGGGTCATGATAGCCGACGCCACGAGGGGGGCCAGGTGGAACCACAGCGAGCACGCCCTACGCTGCACATCGTCCTGCACCGACCCGAGATCCCACCGAACACGGGCAACGTGGGCCGCCTGTGTGTCGCGATCGGTGCACGCCTGCATGTGGTGCACCCGATCGGGTTCTCGATGGACGAGAGAGCCGTCCGGCGCGCGGGGCTCGACTACTGGAGGCACGTGGATCTGGTGGAGCATGTCGACGATGAGGCCTTCTGGAGGTGGGCTTCGGGACGGCGGGTCCACCTGTTCAGCACCCGGGGCGCCGCCGCCTACACTCAGTGTCGGTTCGAGGCCGCAGATGTGTTGGTCTTTGGTCGGGAGACCGTCGGGTTGCCGGCCGAGCTGCTCGAACGCCACGGGGCCTGGCGGATCCCGATGGTCGAGGGGCCGATCCGATCGCTGAACCTCGGAAACGCGGTCTCGGTGATCGCCTACGAGGCCCTTCGCCAGTCCAGACCCCAGCTCTTCGGCTGAGGGGCGGGGCAGGACGATCGGGTGTGGGTTATGCGGTGAACCTTGTTCACTCTGGTTGGAGAGATGATGCGGACTGCAGACACGATGGTCGTGGCGACGCTGGTCGCAGCCCTGGTCTCGGGCTGTGCCCGGGAGCGCGAGCCCGCCCCGGCCGAGCTCAACGACATCCTGCTGAGCACCTTTGGAGACTACGATCTGGCGCTCGAGCGGGTGGGTCACGCCGCCGCGTTGTCGGGCTGGCTGCAGACCGACGGCCGGAGCGACGAGGCCTGGGAGGGGCTCCGGGTGGCCAACCTCACCCTCGACGAGGTGGGGGATCTGGTCTCGGCGGACACCCCCCTGGTGGAGCACCGGGGCGTGGCCACCGCGTTCCAGAGCGCGTTCTCCCCCGAGGATCACGCGGCCCTGGCCGCCCTGCCGGATCAGCGCTGGACCGATCCCTCGTTCGAGCGCTACGATCGCGAAGTGCTCGGGGGCGATCCCGAGGCCTTCCGCTGGGGTGAGGGCTTCCTGTCGACCTACAACTACATCGAAAAGAGCGGTGCGTTCGGCATCATGATCCCCTACGAGCTGCGCAAGGACTACACCTGGACCGCCACCGAGGAGGGCGAGCTGGTGATGATGTCCCGCTGGTGGCTCGAGCGGCCGGGCTGCTCAGACAACGGAAAGAACTGTGTGCTCCAGTCGTTTGGTCTCGACGTCTTCGTCCCGAGGCCCGAGGGCGCTCAGCGGCTGCTGGTCAACTGGATCCAGACCCAGACCGAGGCCGACGCCTTCCTGTCCGAGGATCAGATGATCGGCTTCATCGCCTCGGGCAACCAGGATCTCCTCGAGGCCACCGACGAGGAGCTCGCGGCCCGGGGGGGCCGGTGATCAGCCCGCTCTGCGCCCCGGCCCCGGTGCAGGCGGCCCCTGCGCCGGTCACCCTCTCCGGGGCCGAGCTCAGGCAGCCGGCGCGGGGGGCGGTGGTCGCCCGGCCTACCCCCGACAGCGCCGGTGGGGTGGTTGGGATCGCGGGCACCCGGGGCTCGTACCCGCCCGCCGGGCTGCCCGGCGGCGTCCGGCTGACCCGTCGTCAGGCCGACGCGGGGCGCACGATCCCCGGCCTCGTCCGGAGGTGGCCGGCGACGATCTCGATCCAGGATCAGCTCACAGAGATGCAGCGGCGGGCGACGGTCGGTTAGCTCCCCGGGGGAGGCGTGGTGTCGCGGATCACAGCGAGCGTGTGAGCCTGGTCGACGCCCAGGTCCGCGAGCGCAGGGTGCTCGACGAGGTGATCCACCTCGACGCGAGGATCTCGGTCCAGCGGGAGTGGCTGTGTCTGCCCGCTGGCCCCGAGGGGCCCCCCCTGGCGGTGGAGCGCACGGTGCAGCTGTGCGGGGCCAGCGCCCCCCCGGTGATCCTGATCCATGGCTTCGCCCAGAACCGCTACACCTGGCGGCTCTCGACCCGATCCCTGTGTGGCTTCCTCGCTGCGAGGGGCCACGAGGTGCTCAACGTCGAGCTCCGGGGCCATGGGCTGTCCCGGGACTGGGGCTCGCCGAGCGCGCTCGACTTCCACGACTACGTGCAGGACGTGGGGCGGGTGGCGCGGCGCTGTGCGGCGCCCCCCTTCGTGGTGGGGCACTCCCTGGGCGGCGCGGTGGGGATCGGCCTCGCCACCTCGGTGCCGCTGCGGGGGCTGGTGCACCTCGCCGGGGTGTATGGCTTTGCCTCGCACAACCACACCCTAAGGGCGCTGGCGTGGCTCACCCGGGCCTGGGAGCCCGTGCTCCGCCGAGCCCCGCTGCGGGTCCGCACCCGCCTCGCCGGTCGCGCGCGCTC
>DRPG01000258.1 GCA_011376105.1 Deltaproteobacteria bacterium | reverse complement strand
GCTCCGGACGAGCCCGCTCCAGACGAGCCTGCTCCGGACGAGCCTGCTCCGGACGAGCCCGCTCCACAAGCTCCGGCGCCCGAGGCGGCCCCTCCTGCTCCGGCGGCCGCGATCTGGCCGCCCCAGCCCGAGATCGATCCCGAGCGGGGGTGGTCGCTGTACCGACAGCGGTGCGCCCTTTGCCACGGCGTCCGCGGCGATGGCCGGGGGCCGGCGGCCCGATTCATGCGGCCGCCCCCCAGGGATCTGACCGAGGGGATGTACCGCTTCCGCAGCGTCCCCGTGGGCGTGCCCGCGACGGAGGTCGATCTGTACCGCACCATCAGCCGCGGCTTGATCGGCACCGCCATGCCTGGCTTCGGCGGTCTGCCCTCCGACGACCTGTGGCAGCTCGTCTACTATGTGCGCAGCCTATCGCCACGGTACGACGGGGTGGTGGATCCACCACCGCTGGAGATCGGCGATCCTCCCCCCGCCACACCCGCCCGGGTGGCCCGGGGGGCGGAGGTGTACGCGCGGTTCGGCTGCGCCTCGTGCCACGGACCGCAGGGGCGGGGCGACGGGCCCGCCGCCGGTGGCCTCGTGGACACGAACAAGCGGCCGCTGGCGGTGGCGGATCTCACGAGGCGAGCGCGGATCAAGGGGGGCGCCTCCCCGGTGGAGTTGTACCGCACCCTGTCGACCGGCCTCGAGGGCACCCCGATGCCGAGCTATGGCCAGCTCCTACCCGAGACAGACCGCTGGGCGCTGGTGCACTACGTCCGCTCGCTGTCCGACCACTGACAGGGTGTGCTGATGCTCGTGGCGACGCCCACCGCAGGGGTTACTGGCGGAGGCGTGTCATTGATCCCATCGCCGGTCCCCGCCCCGGGATCGGCTCGCCGGCCACGTCCAGGCGAGCGTGCTCTAGCCGTACAGCGCCACCAGCTGCTCGAGGTGGGCGATCAAGCCCCCGGCCTCGTCGTACAGCTCGGCGCGCATGGTGCAGAGGCCGTCTCCCTCGGCGCCGACGACCCTCGCCTGGAGGTAGAACCAGTCATCGGGGGTGATCGTGGCGGGGATCCGCAGCAGGTGCACCGTCCAGGTGACGGTGCTCGCGGGGGCGTGGCCCCGGAGCGCCTGCAGCGCCGGAGCAGGCCAGGCGTCGAGCAGCCCCAGGATCGCGGCCTCGGCGGGGCCTGCGGCGGCGCGGTGGCGGCACCAGCCCGCGTGCTCGAGACGATCGTTGCCCGAGAACGGGAGCCCGCCGTCGGTCCAGCACAGCTCGATGTGCTGGGTGAAGCACGGGGTGATCCCCTCGATGTAGGGCATCACCAGGCCTCCCCCGCGGGCGGGGGGCTCGATCCGGGGACGACGCACCACGGTGGACGATCCCGCGTCACAAAACACGCCGACCAGGGTCGCGACGATCGCCTCGCCTACGGTCAGATCACATCGGACCTGAGCGACGCTGCGGCCCCGGCGGAGGAGCTGGACCCGGGGCCTGAGGGGGCCTGCCCCGGTCGGCCCGACGAAGCACACCGACAGCGCCCGGAGCGCCCGCTCGGGGGCCACGGTGCGCATCGCACGCAGGGCAGCGGCCGCGACCAGCCCTCCAAAGGTGGTGCGTCCCTGCCCCCAGCCAGGATCCAGCTCGAGGGTGGGCTCCCCGTCGGGGCCGGTGGACCAGGTGGTGGCGACGTCGAAGCTCTGGCTCATGGGATCCCTCGGGGCGAGCGGACACGGACAACGGTCTTGTTCAAGGGCTGGACGAGCTCATCAGCCCCCACGCCCACCAGCAGATCAGCCCCACCCCGGCCCCGGCGGAGGTCAGCTCCCTGGGGCCCTCCTGCGGGGCCTAGCCGCACCTCAAGGCACGGGGAAGTTGGGGTAGACGATCGCGATGGCGGCGAGACACATCTCGTCGAGGGTGTCTTCCCCGAGCCCCACCTCGACGGGCTCGCTCAGGCCCTGCTCCGACAAGGCGTCCACCACGAAGCCGTTGCTCATGGAGTTGTCGAACACACAGCGCATCCGCACCACGTCGCCGTTGCGCATCACCGGCAGCTCCTCGAACGGAGCGTCGTACTCGTAGCCCCGCTGCCAGTTGAAGTCCCAGGCCGGCGTCTGGATCAGGCACTCCGATCCGGGCTCCCCCGGCAGGGGCGCCGCCCGCTCCAGGGTGACGGACATGTCGCGCCCTACGTAGTGCATGTGCGTGCCCATCCCGTAGACACTGAGATCGAACCCGGGCAGCAGGATCCACTCCCAGGTCATCTCCTCGACGTGCTCCTGCGCGCCAGCGGGGATCGAGAACGACGGCTCGCGCTCTCCGGGCTGCATCAGCAGATCGCCGATGCCGAACGGAGACTCGAAGCGCTCTGAGAAGTTGCCCAGCAGGATCGTCTGGCTGATCAGCTCCGGGGGAGCGTCGGCGAGCATCAGCGACAGCGTGGTCCCCGCGTCGGTCTCAGGCCCCAGGCCCGTCGGGTGGTAGTGGATGTCCAACAGGACCAGCGCGTCCTTGCTCAGCGGCTGGCCGCTGTTGGGGGGTGCGAGGTTGGGCCGCCCCCCCGGCGCCCAGGCATCGAGCATCTCAGCCTCGATCGTCTCGAGGCCGGGCCCTCCGAAGCAGTCGTAGCTCCCCCCGATGCCCACGCCCCGCTCCGCGATCAGGGCGGCCTCGAGCTGCTCCTTGCTCCTCGGCTGCCCCTCCTCGTCGACGCCGGGCAGCAGCGTGTAGGACACGACGTGGTGCAGCACCTTCGGGTTGCCCGCGACGATCTGGCGACCGGTGACGAAGCTGTCCTCGAGCAGGCCGGGATCGAGCACCACGCAGGTGTGCACGTCGGCGGTGCCCTCGACGGTGACGGGCTCGGGCAGGGTGAGGACGACGTCGGCGCGCTCCAGCTGCAGCTGCTCGGGAGGATCCACCGGGCTCGCGGTGGCCGGATCCCCCTCGGGGGTGCCCGCCTCGACCCAGCCCCGCAGGAGCTGCTTGTCGGACTCGCTCAGGCGTAGATCGTGGGCCCAGGGCAGGCGCGGCCGGCACGCGTCGGTCTCCTGAGCCAGGAACGGGGGCATGCTCCCGTCCTCGATCGAGCCCAGGATCGCGTCTGCGAAGTCGCTGGCCTGAGCGTGGGTCTCGAGGGGAAACGGCGCGATCCCGCCGGTGTTGTGACAGCCTGAGCAACGCTCGATCACGATCGGAGCGACGTCGCCGTGCCAGGTGGGGGGCCCCGAGCCCTCCGGGCCCCCACAGCCAGACCACAACACGCTCGACCAGAGCAGCGGGTGAACCAAGTCACGCAGCATCGGGGACCTCCTCTGGGCTCGGGTGGAGCCACCTTTACCCATTAGGGCACCGTGCCCACGCGTCCAGCCCGATCTGCGAAGCGATCGCTCGGGCATGACACGACATGATCACCGGGACACAGCGACTCGACGGTCACAGCCGGCCACGGCGCGTCCACCCGCTGGCCGAGGGGCCCCGCCGGAGGTGGATCCAACCGGCTCAACCCGGGGCCACGACGCGCCTGCTCACACCGGCCAGCTCCTGCGGATCCAGGCCAGGTTGTCGTGGAGCACCTGTGCGCCGCCCTCCTCTGCACACGCACCGTGGGCGATGATCAGCCGCTGTGGCTCCCAGGCGAGCGCTCGATCGAGGGCACCACGCACCTGGTCGCGGTCCACGAACGTCGCCCGCCACTCCCGTGGGGTCGAGCCCCCTGGCCCGGCGAGATCGTCGAGCCTCATCAGCTCGCGCCGCCACCCGGCCATCGCCTGCTCGTCGTGGCGCTGGATCAGGTCTCCGACGAAGCAGGTCGACGACGGACGGTGGAAGAACACGACCTCGTCCATCACCAGGCTCCCTCCGAACACGACGTGCTCGATGTCGGGCCCCCACGGGCCGGGCACGCCGTCCTCGAGCTCTCCCGCGAAGGTGAGATCCGGCCGGCGCGGCGCCAGCCCGGGGGGCGCGAGGGCCACAGAGCCCTCGAACCGCTCTAGCCACGGGCCGAGGAACAGATGGTGGATCTTGTTTGGCTCGACGAGCCACCGGACGTCACCGAGCGCGGCGACCTCAGCGGCGAGCCCAGGCGTCAGCTCGACGGGCGACCACACCCACAGCCCCTCGCCCAGCCGGACGACCGCCATCCGGGTCGGGTACGGGAAGCCGTAGAACGACACCACCGGCCCATCCGCGAGCCACACCCCGTCATCGATCTCAGCCAGCATGCTACCCTCCACCGCGGACCTAACCAGCCCTTAGGGGGCAGCGCTTAGGGCATCTGCAACACCTGATCCCCGGGCACGTTGACCACCACCGACTGACGCCCGTCGGGCCACAGCACCGCGACCCAGGTGGCTCCGTCCCAGGGCCCGAGCCCAAATCGAGCGCTCATCGCGTTCTGGCTGGCCCGGCTCGAGCCCGCGGTGATGTCGGTGAACCAGGTGCGATCGGGGGTCTGCACCACCACCCGCCCCGAGACCCCCCCCAGCGCGCCGGTGCCGGGCACGCTGGGGACCCGGACCTCGAGCCAGTGGTTGCTGCCCCGATCGCTGTCGTTGCGGAACAGGTTCATCCGATC
>DRPG01000257.1 GCA_011376105.1 Deltaproteobacteria bacterium | reverse complement strand
TCTGAGGGGCTGTACGATCTGTGGGAGCCGTCCGCTGCGGGGCTGGAGCGCGCCAAGGACATCGTCGACTGGGTGGTCAAGAGCCGGGGTAACCACCTGCAGTGGGTCGCGCTGGGCGACGCAGAGTCCGGGACCAACGAGGCTTGGGTCGAGCACACCCGCGCGATCGTGGAGCACGCCCACGCCCGGGGGCTCACCGTGGGGCTCGGGGTCCAGCTGTTCGGCGCCGGCAACCTCCAGAAGTCCTTCGATCTGATCGACGAGGACTACGACGCGGCGGAGATCGCGCGGAGGCTGGACGTGCTCGGTCGGGTGCGCCCCGATCTGATCAACCTCTCCTTCGGAGAGTTCTTCGGCGAAGACCCTGAGACCTTCGTGGCCTCGGCCAACCAGGCGGTCGCCCAGATGGGGGCGGTGGTGCCCTCGGCTGAGGTCTCAGCCGTGATCCACGTGGGCAACTACGACAACCTCCGGGTCAGCTACGAGGGCGAGGAGCTGCTGTACTACTTTCTCGCCAAGCACATCCGGGGCACGGTGCCCTGGATCCACACCGTGATGTACTACAACTTGTTCGAGGACGCGGGTGGAGCCTACCTCCACGACGCGTTCGACGAGCACCGTGCGTTCCTGGAGGGGCGGCTCCAGGCCGGCGAGCCGGTGGGCTACTTCCCTGAGAGCGCCTACTGGGTCGCCTTCGACATCAACGTGCCGACCTACCTGCCGGTCTATGTGCGCTCCCGCCACACCGATCTGGCTCGGCTGCGGCAGCAGGGGCTGACGCTACGGGATCATGTGCTGTTCTCGTCGGGCTGGGAGTGGGGCTACTGGCAGAACGACTACGCGACCCTGCGGTTCACCCACACCCTGCCCGACAAGCCCGGTGCCGTGTTCCACGAGATGTTCGCGCCCTGGGGTGAGCCCGGCGTCGAGCTGGCAGAGGTGCTGGTGTCGCTCACGGATCTGCAGCACCAGGCGCTGATCGAGGATCACCTCGCGCCCTGGCTGGCGGGGCGGGAGGCGATCCTCGATCTGGGGGACACCCAGGGCATCGTGTCCCAGCCCGATCGACCCGCCTTCGTGGAGATCGCCGCGATGACCGGGGACGAGCGCGCCACGATCCAGGCCCAGTCTGACGCGCTGGAGGCCCTGGCGGCGGAGAGCGAGGCGTTGCTGGAGCGCCTGTCGCGCTTTGACGCCGTCGATCGCTGGCTACGGGAGGCACAGGACGGGATCCAGATCGACGTGCTGCGGGCACGCTTTGCGTCGCAGGCCCTGGCCGCTGCCCTGGCGGCGGGGGCCGGCTCGGCCGATGAGGCGGGGGCTGCGCTGGCGCGGGTCTCGGAGCTGCTCGACGAGGCGAGGACGGTGGTCGCCCGGCGGCACGGCGATCTCCACTGGGCGGGGGGGCGTAGGCTGCTCGAGCCTTCGGACGCGAACGCCTCGCTGTACCAGTCTGGCTACCTCGCAAAGGCTGAGACGCTGTGCTTCTGGGAGCGGGAGGAGGCGCAGCTGATGGAGCTGGTCCTCGGGGTCGACGTGCAGGTCCCGGGCTGTACGTAACCCGCCGGTAACTGCCTCGAAGGCTACACCGACGTACCTTTTCTTCAGCTGAAGGAGGCCTCGTTCTTCGAGGCCCCCGACAGCGACCGCCGCGTGGATGTCGTTCCCCCCCTTCAACAACCACGCGGCGGCGCTGTCGGCAGCCTTCAGAGGCCCGGAGCCCCACTGAGCGGGCAGCGCCGGACCCCGGGCTTGGTTAGGTCCCGACCATGGCTAACAAGGACCGTGAGCAGCGACGCAGCAGGCGCCTCGCCAAGCAGCGCAAGCGGCGCGCCCGTGTGAGCCGGCCCGCCCGGGATGGCGGCAGCACCGCAGCCAGCCCCTCGTTCAAGGCTGGCCTCGGCTGGCCCCCGGGGGACTGCTTCGCGTCGGAGGGCTACGATCTCCCCGGAGCCAGCCCCGTCGCCGTGTTCAGCCGCAGCCACGCCGACGGTCGCACCCTCGCCGCCATCGTAGAGCTCGATCGCCGGGGGCCGGGTGTGATCGACGCCCGGGTGCTGACCGCGCCCTCGGCGGATGTGGTGCTGGCCGAGTGTGGTCGCCTGAGCGAGGCACGCGGGGTGATCCTGCAGGGCGTGCCGCCCGAGGTGGTGGTCGGCCTGCTGCTCGACGCCCGCGCCCACGGAGGGGTGCCCAGCGGCGAGGCCTGGTCCCGGGTCGAGGCCTTGATCGAAGGGATCGAGCCGATGGAGCCCGACGCTCCCTTTGGCCCCGCCCCCCCCGAGGAGCCCACCTCCCCGGGGCTGCTCGATCGCTTGTTTCGCTACCTCGGATAGCGCACGGAGCAGAGCACCCGACCGATCTACGCTGTGGGGCCCTGATCGGTGAGCTACATCTGTTCGACAAGGAGGATGATCAAATGCGTTCGATGGCCTGGTGTGTGGGCGTTGTGGGCCTCGGTGGCTGCCTCGGTGGTGGGGCCTCCGTCAAGGGTGAGATCGACGGAGATGTACCCGATCTGCGTGGAGGTTACTTCGTCCAGGACGACGAGCTGTACGAAGGTGGCGACGGGTTGATCATCGTCGCGTTGTCGAACGTCGACACACCCTGTGAGACCGACGAGCTGGTGAGCGAAGAGCTCGAGGACGCGGACGATCCCGGAGACGCAGAGGACATCTGGGAGACCTACATGCCCGAGGACTTCTGGGTCCTCGAGCTCCGGATGCGGGTCGGCGATCCAGACGATGATCTGTCGAAGAAGACGCTCGAGGGCGTCTCCTGGGACGAGGATCTGACCGAAGACGACGAGACCTACGGCACCTTCATCCACTACACCGACTTCCTCGATCAAGAGTACTTCTCGGGCCAGGCCAACGATCTCACCGACTACCGCGACGCATGGTTCTCCGACGGTGGAGATCTCGACATCTCGAAGCACAAGCCCGGCGAGACGCTCTCCGGGATCTTCGTGACCGAGGCCGCCCAGACCGACGACGGCGACAACGACGGCGACGTCGAGGTCCGCTTCTCGGTGGAGCGCTGCAAGGCGATGGAGCGCTACTACTTCGAGTAGCCCCGATGGAGGTCTGTGACGGCGGCGTGCACCCGGTGTAGCAGCGGGCCTGGGCCGCGGTGGTGATCTCCAACCCGCGCCCCGTCGACATCCGGATCGACGTGCTCCGGCCCTCGACGAGCCCGAGGGCTCCGGGGATCGTCTCCAGCGGGCTATCTGTCGTGTGTACGTCCCGGCGCTGTGCGGTCCTCGACGAGCCCGAGGGCTCCGGGGATCGTCTCCAGCCCTGAGCGTGCTCGAGCCCGTGGGGGTGTTCACGCCCCAGCAGGCCCGGGCCAACGCGCTGCGTCCAGCTCGACATAGGGGGCGACGATCTCGAAGCCCAGACGGCGGTACACCGCCAGCGCCGTCGTGTTCTCAGCGTCGACGTTCAGCCCGATGGTGTCGACCTGCGACAGCAGCCGATGGCACAGCGCTCCGGTGGTGCGCTGCGCCAAGCCCCGGCCCCGGTGGGCGGGATCGGTGGCGATGTTGCCCAGGGCCGCCACCCGCTCCCGCCTCGACAGGGCGTGGATCCCGGCGACGCACGCCAGCGCGCCATCGATCCGTAGTCCCACCACCGCGCCGGTCTCGAGGGTCTGGGGATCGAAGTGGTTGTCGGGGTAGGCTCGGGCATACAGCGCCTCGATCTCCACGTGATCATCGGGACCCAGGGCCTGTACCGCGTCGTCGTCGCTGATCGCCCCGGGGCGTAGCAGCGCCATCTTCAGGCAGGGCGTGATCCCCGAGAGCTCGAAGCCTCCCAGGTGCCGCTCTAGGCCCGGGGCGAGGTGAGCGTGCAGCCGCGTGGGCAGTTGCTGCTGGAGCGCCACCAGCAGCGCAGCGAGATCGGGATCGGAGGCACGCCCCAGCAGCAGCAGGGTGGGTGGATCGGAGCCGAGGTACAGCAGGGCCACCGACACCAGCTGTTCCCCGCGCCAGCCCCCGTGCCACCGCGTCAGCGGCCACAGCGCAGGATCGAGATCGGCGAGCTCGTAGGCGTGCAGGGATTCGTCACGTCGGAGGTGGGCTCCGATGGGCCCTGGATCGGACAGGAGGGTGACGCTTAGCTCCATGGCTGTGGCTCCCGGACGGTGCCCGCCGAGGGTACCCTGGGCCAGCGAGCGCCGGGGGCGTCGGCTGTCGGGAGCGCCGGGGGCGTTGTTGATCGGTCAGGGATCGATCAACACCACCACTGAGCGACCGTGGAGCAGGTAGGTGTCGTCGGGGAGGGTGGGCTCGCTGCCTGGTGCGAACGCATGGTGCTCTCCCTCGAGCCATGGAGCGGTGTCCACCGCGATCCGCCAGGGCTGCCCCGAGGGGGCGGGCGGCAGCGTGAAGGTGACCCCATCGGTCCAGCCGTTGTAGGCGATGAACAGGGCCTGTGCCGGATCCTGCGCCGGTGCGCCGTCGAGCCGCAGCGCCAGGGCGTGGTTGTCGGGGTTGTCCAGGTAGGCGGAGGACGCCACTGAGCCATCGGGGGCAAGCCAGCTCACTTGATCGTCGGGCCTCCAGGTGTCGGGTCGGAGGACGGGGTGGGCGGCCCTCAGCGCCAGCAGGCTGCGGGTGAGCTCGGTGAACGCCTGTGGGTCTCCGCCTTCGCTCCAGCCCCAGTCGAGCCAGATCCCCGGCGCGTCTACGTTGTAGGGGTTGTTGTTGCAGCGCTGGGTGCGGAGGAACTCGTCGCCGCCGGTGAACATGGGGACCCCGGCCGACAACAGCAGCAGGGCCATGCCCGTCCGGGCCGCGTGGCGCTGGGCCACAGGATCTCCGCCCTGATCCCAGGCTCGATCGTCGTCGGTGCCTCCGTCGGAGGGGCCATAGGGCCAGGGCTGATCGTTGTGCTTGTTGTTGCAGCTGTACAGATCAGCGAGCGTCATGCCATCGTGGGCGGTGATGAAGTTGATCGAGTGCCACGGCTGCCGCCCGTCGTCGCCGAAGCGATCCCAGGAGCCGGACCAGGCGTTGGCCAGCGACCCTGGGGTGACGTCGTCGACGCCGAGGCGGTTCTGATCGCTGCGGATCCGATCGCGGAAGCCGTCGTTCCACTCAGCCCAGTCGCCGGGGAAGGCGCCTCCTTGGTAGGTGCCCTCCGTGATCGCCCAGGGCTCCGCCACCACCTTGGCGTCGAGCTCGGCGTCGATCCGCTGGAGCAGGCCCTCCGGATCCCCCGGCTCCCATGAGAAGCAGCCCTTGGAGCAGCCGTTGCCCAGGATCGGCGCCAGATCGAAGCGAAAGCCATCGATCCCCAGGCCCTCGGACCACCAGCGCAGGCTGTCCAGCACCAGCTCCCGCACGTGGGGATCGGTGGCGTCGAGGTTTGGGCCCACTCCGTTGTCA
Source organism: Deltaproteobacteria bacterium (assembly GCA_011376105.1). GTDB lineage: Bacteria > Myxococcota_A > UBA796 > UBA796 > DRPG01. The sequence continues at coordinate 8,789 of DRPG01000257.1, read as the reverse complement.
TTGCGGTAGCCGGAGGGGCCGTCCAGCTCGTAGTAGGCTGCGTTGTCGAGCCCGCGCCAGGACAGCAGGGGGGCCGTGTCGCCCCCGTCCCAGGTCCCGCCCTCGGCGGTGTGGTTGTACACCACGTCGATCCACACCTCGATGCCCTCGGCATGGAACGCCTCCACCATGTCCCGCACCTCCCGGGTGGGCCCCCCGGGGCTCTGATCCGCGGCATAGCGGCGATCGGGGGCGTGGTACGCCAGGGTGGAGTAGCCCCAGTAGTTGTCGCCGTAGACCGTGTCAGGATCGAGATCGTTCTGATCGTTGCTCGTCTCCTGGATCGGCAGCAGCTCCACCGCGGTGACGCCGAGCTCGGCGAGGTACGGCGCCCGCAGGGCCGCGCCGGCGTAGGTGCCCCGCAGCGCCTCGGGGACGACGGGATCCTGCATCGTGAGGCCCCGGAGGTGGACCTCGTACACCACCGTGTCCCGCAGGGGGATCTCCGGCCCCTCCAGGGGTGGGGCGGGGGGCTGCAGCAGGGCGAGGCCCTTGGGCGCCTCCGGCCCGGAGTCGCGCGCCCGGTGCTCGCCGCTGGCAAACAAGCCCCAGTCGGTGCCCGGATCGTGGGACAGCTCGTGGGCCCAGGGATCGATCAGCAGCTTGTTGGGGTTGTAGCGGTTGCCCAGATCGTCGACGTCGGTGAGGAAGCCCAGCTCAGAGCCCGGAGACCAGCCGGGATCATAGGCCCAGTTGGGCCCCCAGGCCCGCAGGCCGTACCAGACCACCTCGAGCCCCGCTGCGTCGAGCTCGGCGAGGGACACCGCCCCCACGAAGCGATCGCTCGTGGCCTCGAGCACGACGCGCAGCACGGCGTCGGCCCCCTGGGGCTCGGCATACAGCCAGGCCTCCACCCGGGTGGCGTGCCGGGCCGGGACCCGGAACACGAGCAGATCCCCCTCGACCCGGGGCCCGGCGGGGGCGGTCGGACCGGCCAGCGTGGACGTGGTCGCCGGCGGCGCGACGGGCACGGTGGAGACATAGCCGATCAGCTCGGGGCGGCAGGCGAGGATCAGCGAGAGCGCGAGCATGGATCCCTCCTCTCCGGGAGCCTACCCCATGCGTAACGCTGACTTGCGTCACGGCCCTGGGGGGGGGCGCAGCGTCCCCCTCCTTGCGGTGGAGGGCGGGGGTGGGCCCAGAGTGTACGTCCCAGGGATGCGATCCGGGTGTGAGCCGAGAGATGAACAGGGCCGGTCTATACACGCCGCTGGCTGGGCTGTGGGGCCGGTGGGGCGCTCCCCTGGGCTTGTTGGCGGGGGACGCCCGGATGAAGACCCGGACCCTCACGAGGCCTGTGGTGGCGTGCTAGCTGCGCCGACGGGCCAGCAGGCCCAGGGCCAGCAGGGGGCCAAGGAGCAGGGCCTGGGAGCCGCTGCTCTTGTCTGAGCCACAGCAGCCTGTCGAGACGCCGCCCTGGCCCAGGAGGCTCAGGGCGTCGACGTCCTTGAAGCCCTCGGCGACAACCCAGCCCGGGTTCTCCGAGCCGCTGTAGGCGTAGGCGCCGACGTCGGGGGTGGCGCCGTCGCGGGGGGCTCCGTTGAAGTCGGTGGGGGGGATGTAGGCGTTTCCATCGGGATCGCCCTGGTCCCGGAGCAGGGAGCTGCTCGTCGGGTAGAAGTCGAAGTTGTCCATGTCGACGAAGTCGCCCGCGCCTCCGCCCTCGATCACGAAGTCGGGCCGGATCAGCATGTCGAAGCCCTCGACCAGGCCGGTGACCACGTTGTTGCGGATGTAGTTCTCGGTGTCCCCGACCTCGTACCCGTACCCGTACCCGTACCCGTACCCGTCCTCTTCGGACATGGGATCGTCGTACCGCAGGCCGTAGCCGGTGGGGTTGGCCAGCGCGTTGTTGGCGAAGACCATGCCGTCCTTGTCGTACCAGTCGTCCAGCCGGGCGGCGTAGCCGTCGGTGCGGGCGACGGTGTTGTGGCTGATCTGCACGTCGTGCAGGCTGTCGTAGTCGTCGCGGGTGTAGATCCCGTGATCGCCGATCTCAAACACCAGGTTGTTCTGCACCAGGGCCTGGCCCCACACGTAGATCCCGACGCCCTCGGTCTGCCAGATTGCGTTGCTCAGGGCGTGGTTCTGGGGCCCCCCCTGGGTGTCGGGGAGCTCGAGGCCGTCGTCGCCGGTCCTGAAGATCACGTTGTGGGAGATCGCGACGCCCTGGGAGCCTCGCTGGAGGTTGATCCCGTCGTAGGCGACGTCATGGATCAGGTTGTTGGTGATCGTGCTGTCCTGGATCCAGCAGGAGCCATCGCCACAGCCGGCGTAGATCCCGCTGCCGTCGCCGCTGCTCGCGATCTCGTTGTGCTCGATCGTCAGGTTGTTGGTGTTGCCGTCGAGCCGCACGCCCGTGCCCCACACGTCGCGGATGGTGCAGTCGCGCACGGTGACGTTGGAGGAGTCGGCGATCCGCAGCCCGCTGGGGCCACTGTAGTAGCCGTAGCCAGCGGTGGTCTCCTCGACGACGCCCTCGAAGACGAGGTTCTCCATCACGATCCAGTCGGAGTTGGAGATCGTCGCGATGTAGCCACCGCCGCTGATGCTGTGGAGCACGGCCTCGACGCCGTCGGCGGCCCGGAGCAGGATCGGCTCCTCCTCGGTGCCGATCCCCTCCCAGTAGATGGACTCCTCGAGCTCGTAGACGCCTTCGCTGAAGGTGACTACGTCGCCCGGGTTGAGGGACGAGGTGACCGCGCTCAGGTCGTCGCCCGGGCTGACGGTGACGCTGGCGCCCAGCGCCGTGGCCATGGACAGGATCGAGGGGATCATCACACTTCCCGGAGCAAGGGTCAGGGGCTGGCTGCAGGACCGCCGGTGTGACCACGGTCGTTGCGGGTGCCGTCGGTGTCGGTGAAGAGCGGCCCTGCAGGTCCATCGTCGATCTCGGGGGAGCTCGCCTGCAGGGTCAGATCGTCGTTGGTTGGATCGTTGTCGTCGCTGAAGCTGACGAGCAGTGGGTTCCGCACCGCGTTGGTGGGATCGAGGGGCGCGCCGGTGCCGTCGCCGATCTCCCCCGCGAAGTGGATCCCGGAGTTGGTGCCAAAGCCGGTGTTGTAGGAGACCACCGCGCCGGCGCCGGGCAGCACATACAGCGCGGACGCGCCGTCGTTGGTGCGCAGCACGTTGCTGATGAGGCTCACGCCGTCGCTGAGGCTGGCGTCGACCCAGATCCCGGCCCCCTCACCGTTGGTCGCCTCGTTGCCCGCCAGCGTGTTGTTGTGGATCTGCACCGCGCTCGGCTCCCCGGAGCCCCCGAGGACGGCGATGCCCCCGCCGCCGTTGTCGGCGACGTTGTCCTGGATCCGGTTGGCGCGCACCAGGCCCTGGGGGCTGTCGACGTCGCGCAGGGCGAGGCCGCCGCCGTCGGAGGAGGCGGTGTTGGACCACAGGGTGTTGCCCTCGATCACCAGGCTGCCTGCTCCGGTGGCCGAGATCGCGCCGCCCTCCACCGCTGAGTTGCCCTCGAAGCTGGCCCCCCGCAGGGTGATGGTCCCGCCCTCGATCCGCAGCGCGCCGCCGTTGGTGGCGGAGTTGTTGGCGTAGGTGGTGCCCTCATCGTCGTCGAGGGTGGAGGCCCCCAGCACGATCGCGCCGCCGTCGTCGCCGGCGGAGTTGTCCTGCAGCACACAGCCCCGCTGCAGGCTCAGGGTACCCGAGCTCACCGCGATCGCGCCGCCGTCGGTGGCGGATGCGTTGTCCCGCGCGATCACCCCCGAGAGGGTGAGGTCGCCGTTGAGCACCTGCACCGCACCGCCGTCGTCCGGTGCGTCACCGCCGCTGAGCGTCAGATCCTGCAGGATCAGGCCCGCGCCGCCGGAGACACGGAAGTGTTGGCTGTCGGCGGCGGCCTGGAGCGTGACGTCGCCGGGGTTGCCGCTGCGGCCCACCACGGTGACCCCGCCCGCGGCGCTCCAGGCCTCGGACACGTCGGGGTAGGTGCCGGGCTCGAGCACCACCGTGCGGCACTCGGTGTCGAGGTTGGCCAGAGCGTGCCCCAGCGTCTCGTAGGGATCGCCGTCGGTGCCCAGCCCGCCGTCGTCGCCGTTGGGGGAGACCACCACCGGGAACGCGGTTGGGTCGTCGTCGTCGCAGTCGCCGGTGGGGGTGCACACCGCGTGACCGTCGCCGTCGTTGTCGATGTCGTCGGTGCCGCCGTCGCAGTCGTTGTCGACCCCGTCGCACACCTCGAGGCGGCCGGGGTTGGCGCGGGGCTCGTCGTCGTCACAGTCGCCGTCGCAGATGGAGAAGCCATCGCCGTCGACGTCGTCGTGATCGGTGACCTGGCCGTCGCAGTCGTTGTCGAGATCGTCGCAGATCCTGGGTGCGCCGGGGTAGACCGTGTTGTTGCCGTCATCGCAGTCCCCTGCACACACCCGCCAGCCGTCGCTGTCGTCGTCGGACTCGTCCCCGGGGACGATCCCGTCGCAGTCCGTGTCGCGACCATCGCACAGCTCCTCAGCCCCGGGGTTGATCCCGGGCTCGTCGTCGTCGCAGTCGCCGTCGGCGCGGGAGTACCCGTCGCCGTCGCGGTCCTCGACCGAGGGTCCACCCACGCCCTGCAACGTGATGGACGCGCTGCCCCCCTCAGGGGCGTCGGTGCGCAGCTGCAGCGCTCCGGTGTAGCTGCGCTGATCCTCGGGGCTGAAGGTGATCAGCACAACACCCGGATCACCCGCGACGATCAGCTCCACGTCGTTGCGATCGGTCTTCCAGACGGCGGGATCCCCCTCGGTCAGGGTCAGCGACAGCAGCGCGATCTCCCCACCACCGAGGTTGTCGATCTCCACCGGCAAGGTGAGGGATCCATCGACGGGGACCACCCCAAAGTCGAGGACCTCCGGCGTGAACGCGATCTCGGGGGCCTGCCGCGGCCCGGCGTCACCGCCACAGCCCAGCGCGAGCACGGCCAGCGCCGGGAGACCCAGGCGCCAGAGAGGGGTCTTCATGGATCCTGTTCCTCGCTGAAGTCGGGGTAGCAGATGCTGATATCGCCGGAGATCACCCGCATGGACAGGGCGCTGGTCACGCTGGCACGGTGCGCGAAGTAGACCTCGATCGGGTAGGGACCCGAGCGGAGATCGAAGGCGACGGTCCGGCGCTCAAAGTCCTGGATCCCGGGGCGCTCGACCACCGGGGAGCCGTCGATGTAGATCCATGCGTCGTCGGACGAGCCGAGGGACAACTCCACCGTGGTGTCGCTCCAGGCCCGGATCCAGGCGTGCCAGTAGACCGCGAAGTAGCTTGGATCCCCCTCCAACCCTTCGTCCACCGGCCACCAGTTCTGGCCGAAGTCGAGCGTTGGATCAAACTTCTCGAAGGCTTCACGCTCCCACCAGTCGAGCCGCTCAGGATCGGTGCCCGCGACTGGATCCGCGGGCCTGGGCAGCACGTCGGGATGATCGATGGTGAGGTTGCTGTAGATCCCACGCCAGCCCTGGAAGCAGCTCTGCCAGTCGGGGGGGTTGCCTCGATCGTCGTCGTCGGGGCCTGGAGGCTCTGCGGGGGGGGGCGGGGGCTCGTTGATGAAGCCGACCTCCTGGCCGCAGGCCGAGAGCAACATGGCCCCGAGGGCGAGCCGGGCGAGGGATGGGTTGGGACGGTTCACGGAGCCTCCCCTGTGTCCTGGAGATCGACCTGGCCGAGCCTGGGGAACACGTCACAGCGTAGCCACTCTCCGAACAGATCGCGCTCCTCCTCAAGCATGCCGCCGGCCGGTGGCATCGTCTTGAGGTCTACGGTGCGCACATAGATCCGCTCAGCCCAGTCGAGCACATCTTGTTCGTTGTCGAAGTCGATCCCCAGCGGCGCATCTCCCCGCTGCCCCTCCCGCACCAGGGCGCTGTGGCAGGGACGACACTGGCGACCGATCATGCCGTCGCCGAAGTTGTCGTAGCTTAGCGGTGGGCTCCGCAGGCAGCTCGAGGTGATGGGGATCCCCGATCCAATCACGTGATCATCGCAGCCCGCACCCGGGGCAAGCAGCAACACGACGCTGCCCAACAACAACACGCCGAGGGCCGAGGGCCGACGGCTGTGGGGGGGGCGGCGGTTTGGAGTCAACAAACGGCCTCCGGGGGGATCCCATTGTAGCGCCGAGGACGCCCTCCGGCGGTGTCCATCGCACGATCCATCGATCAGGTGGCGAAAAACCTCCGGCGTGGGTGGAGAACTCCTGAGCTCTACCCACGCCGGGGGTCGAGGAGATCCCTCAGCGAACGAGCCCGTCGAGGACGTCTACACCAGGGAGGAACCTGGATGGATCGAGGCCTCCGATCTTCAGCAGGGCGAGGCCGACGTGCTCACAGCCGAGCATCACACCACCGCCCGCGGCGGACAGGGGCTGCCCCGTGCCCAGATCGATGGGCTCGGCGATCAGCCCGCCGTCGGTCTTGCCGAGGGTCTGGTTGCCCGAGACCCCGGCGCCGGCGACGAACATCGAGTTGTAGGGCCAGTGATCGGTGCCCTGGGCGCCGTTGAGCTTCGGGGTGCGCCCAAACTCCGACAGGGCCACCACCACCACCTCGTCGATCAGCCACTTCGTGGTGTGGCCGGGCGTGGTGGACAGGTGCTCGAACAGCTCGTCCAGCGCTGCGTAGAACGCGACCTGGGCGGGGGCCTGCACGCTGTTGTCGCCGTGGCTGTCGTAGCCCCCGGGGATGCTCACCATCGCACAGCGAGACAGGCCGAGGCGGAACATCTCGCTGGCCTTGAGCATGTTGTCGAGGAGGTTGTTGCCCAGATCGTCGAGGCCTGCCTCAAACTCCCGGCCCTCCAGCTCCATGGCGCGCTCGATGTTCGCGAGCATGCCGTCGGCGCGCTCCCGCCCCAGGCCGCGCTGCTGCGAGGCAAAGTCGGCGACCCGGTTGTAGACGAACTTGTCGATCATGTCGTCGGCGGGGGGCCGCAGCTCGGGGGTCGGGGCGTCGGACATGCCGTTGATCGAGCCGTCGAGCAGCGACAGCAGCGTGCCGCCACCGGCCCGGACCACCGCGGCCCCCGAGGTGCCCGCGAAGGACGGCCCGCTGAACACCACGTGGGGTAGCGGATACTCGATGGTGGTGTTCGAGGCCAACGTCGTGGGCCAGTCGGCATACGACGACGCGGACGTGCCCGTCATCATGAACTGGGTGCCCGAGTCGTGCCCCACGCTGTGGGCGTCGATCCCGTTGATGATGGCCGAGTACCCCGCCCACTTGCGGAAGAAGGTGTCGACCTCGAGGCGATCAGGACCGTTGGTGAAGGTGACGCCGCCCCGCTGCCCCAGCACCGTGTCTAGATCCATGTCCACGCCGTCGGTGTCGAAGTGGGGATCGAGGATGGTGCTGGTGTTCCACCCACCGCCGGCAAAGCAGAAGAGGAACTTGCGCTCGGCACCTGCCGCGAAGGCCTTCTTTGGGTACCACAGGCCGCTGCTGGCCATCAGGCCCGCGGCGCCCCCCAGGAAGGCACGCCGCGTGATGTCGCGGCGAACCTTGCGTTCTGCGAACGTGCTCATGGTTGCCTCCTCTGGGTCCTAGTAGAAGATGACGCGGGGATCGCGGAGGACAGCGGACAGCACCCCCGCCCACGCGAGGGTGGGGGAGGCCTCGACCGAGTACAGGCCCTTCCAGACCTCGATCAGCTCAGCAGGCTCGGTGGCCTCGGGCGCCAGGGGGCGGCCGGTGATCGTCAGGTAGAGGTAGCGGATCTGCTCCTCGAAGGCCTCGGGGTTGCTCTCGGGGGTGTCCTTGATGGTGACGTAGCGCAGCAGCTGCGCCTCCCGCTCCCGCGCGGGGCTCAGATCGTGCTCGGCGACATACCAGGCGGCGGCCTGAGCCAGGCGCTCCTGGATGAACACCATCCCCACGGTGGGGATGTAGGAGCGCTGGGTGACGAACCTCGAGTCGATGCCGCCCGCGAGGGTCGGCAGGCCCAGGCTCTGGTTGCGGAGCCCGTCTCGGCCGTCGAAGTACCAGGTGTACCCAGTGATGTCGGCTATCATCGTCGAGAGCTGCTCAGGAGAGGCGAGCTTGGCCCCCACCAGGCGCTCCGACAGCTCGGGATCGTAGGCCGACAGGGCCTTGTACTCGCTCGACCGGACCATCGAGAGCACGAGCTCCTTGAGGTTCATGTCGCTCGACAGGAACACGGAGCTGTGGGCGGAGATGGTGGACCAGTCCGCGTCGAGCAGCTCGCGCTGGGTCAGCCCCTCCCACACGGTGCGCACCGCGCAGTCTGTGAAGCGATCGTCCGCGGCGAGCTCGTGGGCGAACTCGGGGATGTTTCCGGTGGGACGCCCGTAGTAGCTGGGCTCCTTCCCCGAGTAGTACCGCCAGTCCTCCTCGAGCTCAGGGCGGTAGTAGGTGCTCTCGATCCCCTCCTCAGCGTCGTAGTTGAAGAAGCCAAAGAAGTTCGCGGCGATCGGATCAAGGGAGGCGTGGCAGCTCTGACAGCCCGTGTTCTGGCTGATCGCGTTCTCAGGATCGATCGTGAGCTGATCCACCGCCGCTCGGTTCAGCACGATCGGGCGCGACAGGTAGTCGTCGCACAGGAACATCTTGCTGATCGCGTTGGCCCGGTGGCGGTTGGCGTTGCCCCCCATCGACGGATACCGCTGCCAGGTGGTGCTCATGGTGAGCATCCCCGCGTGGGGCCGATCATCAAGGTACTCAGCGGGGACCCAGCCCCCGGACGCGTCCTCGGGGTAGTCGATGCCCCAGTACAACGCCAGCTCGGGGTTGGCCATCGTGTGGGGTGCGGTG
>DRPG01000256.1 GCA_011376105.1 Deltaproteobacteria bacterium | reverse complement strand
GGTCCGAAGACCGGGATGGGACGTCATCGATGAAGAGGTGGTCCCCGGCCTGGAAGTGCCGCTTCAATGGGGCCCGGTCCGAAGACCGGGATGGGACTCCGGGCTGAAGGGGAGAGGGGGGCTCTCTCGCCTCCCCGGGCTTCAATGGGGCCCGGTCCGAAGACCGGGATGGGACCTCTGAGCAACGCGGTGTATCGCTGGGGCTGGTCGGCCGCTTCAATGGGGCCCGGTCCGAAGACCGGGATGGGACCCAGGAGGCGGGGGTCATCGATGTCCAGGACAGCCAGCTTCAATGGGGCCCGGTCCGAAGACTGGGATGGGACTGGGACGCCAGCGCCCAGACCGCCGGCCCGTAGGCCCGCTTCAATGGGGCCCGGTCCGAAGACTGGGATGGGACGAGAGCCTGTCGCCCGAGCAGCAGCGGATGCGGCGGTTCGGGCTTCAATGGGGCCCGGTCCGAAGACTGGGATGGGACGGCTGCCTTGAGAGCGACGGGGGAACCTGAACGATTTGGGCCGTTTGCGAGCGTCTCCGATTCGGACAGATTTTGGTCTACCAAAAACTGTCCGAACTTGATTCACTTTGGCTCATTCTCACCATTCCATCTACCGTGCGAGCGTCTCCAGAGTTTTGCGCGTCACTCTGACGCTCGCAGACGATGTCAACGATCTTCTTCGTCATATAATGCGGACCGTTCGCTCCGGCGCGTCAAGCGGCACGCCCATCGTCCAGCCTTGCCATCCGCTGTTCGAGTCAGCGCTTCCCAGCGGAACAAACAAGACCTGGTCCCTCCGATGATCGAGCACCGGCTGCAGCGCCTGCTCTAGCTCGGCCAGCTGTCTGTCGCTGAGCACACAGCGAAACACCGAGCGCTGCACATGTTCGCCGTAGGCCCGCAGGAGCCGGTACACCCGCCGCAGCCGCCGCTCGGAGCCTTCCCCGCAGATGTCGTAGCAGATCAGGTACAGCTTCCTCCGGAGCCTCATCAGCGCACCTTCAGCGGTGGGTAGGCCTCGATCTCTTCGAGCAGTGACTTGCACAGGAGACGTGCCTGGACCTCCACGATCCGCCGGTACGACATCGAGGTGGAGAACCGCGGGTGTGTTGCTTCCTCGGACATGCGCTGCTCGAACGCGCGAATGAAACGTCTCCTTGCTGCGTCCTTCAGCGACACCCCGACAGAACGAGCGTCGAAGTCCGAGGCGCCGATCGTACCTTGGTTGATCACCCTGAGCACGACCGAGTCCGCCAGGATCGGACGGAACTCCTCCATCAGATCCAGCGCCAGCGAGGGCCTCCCTGGCCTGGGGTGGTGCAGGAAGCCAACCCAGGGATCCAACCCTACCCCCCACAAGATCGTGGTCACCTCCCGCACGAGGAAGGCGTAGGCCAGCGACAGCAGCGCGTTGAGGGGATCCTTGGGTGGCCTGCGGTTGCGCCCCTCCAGGGTGAAGCCCTGCGCGAGGGCGGGGTCCCGGAGCATGCAGGAGAAGTGCTGGAAGTAGGCACGCGCGGCGGTGCCCTCAAGGCCGAGCAGGAACTGTGCGGACATTGACTCCAGGCTGTCCCTCGACCACCCCTGGAGCTGCTCGAGCACGTGCTGGGGTACGCCACGTCCATTGCGGCGCAGCATCACCCGCTGGTTGGCGATCTTGCCGTGCACGATCCGCCGCGCCAGCTCCAGCGAGCGTCCTGCGTCCGCGGCCGCACGATGTTGGGCGATCCGGCCCAGGACGTTGTGCCCGCCGACGGGGAGGAAGGTCCCGGTCAGGCGGCCCGACCACCCGTGCACCGACAGCGGCACCCCCCGCTGCGCCAGCGACTGTAGCAGCGGCGTGGTCACCGACGCCGCGCCCCGGACGATCACCCGGGAGGTGTCGGCGATTCGGACGCGCTCGATCACCTCGTCCTGGGTCTTCACCACGATCTCTCCTCCTTGCCGGCACAGCTTGGCGCCCCGGGCCTCGACGTACAGAGGCAGTCCCTCCTCGAGGGGTGGAGCGAGGGGCCTCGCCCGCTGGGTCTTGTCGTTGAGCAGGTTGTGCTCGTCGGGCAGGCACAGCCCCACCAGCGCACAACCCCAGCACTTCGGGCTGTCGACGAGTGGCTCGGGCAGGGCGCCTGCGTCGATGATCTTCCGGGCGCGCTCGATCGCCTCCAGCGTCGAGGTGATCAGCGTGGCGGTCAGTGGCACGGCGACCCTGCGGCGGCTGCCGGCGAAGTACAACGCCCCCTCGGGGCAGCGGTAGCCGTGGGCGCGCAGCAACAGCCCCTGAGCACAGACCTGGACGCGCTCGGGCAACCAGGCGCCCTCGGAGGTGTCGGGGACTGTGCCCTTCTTGTAGTCCACCGGCACGACCACGCCGTCCCGGGACTCGACGAGATCGATCCGAGCTACCACACCCAGCGCCTCGTCGCTGAGGGTGAGCGAGCGCACCTGCGCTGGAGAGACGTGCGCTGGCTCTTCAGGCAGGGTGGCTGTGGAGGCCTGGTCCACCCTGCGGTGCACAGTCGTGCCACGGATCGTGTCGGCAGAGTCGGCCCACTCCCGGTTGAGGTGCTCCAGCGCGAACAGCCTGGGGCAGTACACCACTTCGTTGAGCATGCGTGCGGGCACCAGCGTGGCGGTCATCTCGGCTCCCAGGGCCCGGCGGGGTTCGTCGAGGTTCGTCGGGCGTCTGTGGAAGAGACGCAGGGAGCGGGAGACTTCGGACACGCCCGCCGGATGCACCATCAGCCACGACCCGGAGCGCGACGGACGAGGCGACCCAACGGAGCCGCGACCGTGAGCTCGGCCAGCACCGGACGGGCCGTGCCGATCACCGCGGCGGACGAGGCGACCCAAGGGGACCGCGACCGTGAGCACAGGCGCCCCCACGAGGGGCCCCCGGCCGTCCCCGGCGGCTGTCCCCGGGGCGAGGCGTTGTCTCGGTGGGATCTGGGTGACTGAGAAAGCTCAGCCAGGGTGTCCGATCGAGCGGGTGTGCCGCGTCTCAGTCCCGAGAGCCCCCCCACAGGGATCGGAGGTAGCGGATGGACGGCCGTTCAACCCCAGTGAGACGAGACCCCACCACCATCGTAACGATCCCATGACGGCACACGTCTTGGTGTTCGCGATCGGCCCGGTCCAGGGCTTCATCTCGACCGCCCGCCGCGGGCGGGATCTCTGGTTCTCGAGCTGGTTATTGTCGGAGCTGGCCAGAGCAGCAGCGGAGGCAGCACGCGAACACCTCGTCATGCCCACCCAAGACCTCGTCGACGACGAGCGAGCGGCGATCTCCAACAAGATCACGCTCTATCTGGTAGACGCAGACCCTGCCGGGGTCGCGCTTGCGATGGAGGCTGCGCTGCGGCAGCGACTCGACGGGCTGACCAGCGAGCTGCTCGCGCGGCCTGAGCTACGCGGCCTGGTGGACGCCGTTCGCGCTCGGCAGCAGGTGCTCGATCTGCCTGAGATCGCCTGGGCGTCCGCCAGCGTCCTGCTGGATCGATGGTACCCGCGGGCCCGGGCGCTGGCGGAGAGGCTGCTCGCCGCCCGGAAGTCATCCAAGCACTTCGGGCAGCCCCCGTGGGGAGACAGCGTCCACAAGTCTTCGCTGGACGGACAGCGCGAGTCGGTGCTGAACATCGATCAGCACCGGGGAGAGCGTAGACCCGAAGACATCCAGCAGCTGTTTCGGATCGGGGTCGGCCCCAAGGAGCGGCTGTGTGGTGTGGGGCTGCTCAAGCGGCTCGGACATCGGATCCAGCCGGACGCAGGCGGTCGGGTGCTCTCGACCTCCCACGTCGCGTCCTGGTCCACCCGGCGCCGCTTCCACGAGCCTGGCTCCTTCCAGGACGCCTGCAGGGAGTGCTTCGAGCGCTTCGAGGCCATCTTGAGGAGGCACCACGCAGATCTGTCCAGGACCCCCAGGCGCGATCCGGTGCTGGGACACACCGACGGGCACATCTTGTACGAGAGCCGATTGCGGGACCTGTTTCCCGGAGGCGAGGTCCCTGAGGAGGTCACCACAGCCCTAAGGCGGCTGTACCGAGAGTGGAGCGCTGCAGCAGCCGAGCACGGCCAGGAGCCGATCAAGCCCCCGACGCCATACTACGCAGTCCTCGTTGCCGACGGCGACAAGATGGGCGCGGCCCTCAACGCCCTCGAGGATCCTGGAAAGCACCGAGAAGTGACCCAGATCCTTGCCCGGTTCGCCGCACGGGCCGAGGAGATCGTCGAGGCACACCACGGTCACTGTGTCTACGCCGGCGGCGACGACGTGCTCGCGCTGCTCCCCGTCACCACCGTGCTGCGCTGTGCAGGGCAGCTCAACGACGCGTTTGCAGACGTCGGGCAGGCGTTCGAGGACCATGGCGCACCCAAGACGACGATGAGCGCAGGCGTGCACATTGCCCATCACCTCCACCCCCTGCAGGACGCGCTAGCCGGCGGTCGAGCCGCTGAGCAGCACGCCAAGCAGGTGCTGGAGCGCGACGCCTTCGCCGTCCAGGTGGACAAGCGGAGCGGCGTGCCGGTCCGAGCCGGCGGCAAGTGGCGGGCGTTTGAACAGTTTGAAGAGCTGCTCGGGGCGTTCCAGGGCAGCCAGAGCCTCCCCCGGGGGCTACCGTATGTGCTGCGGGGGATCGCCGATCGCTTGCCGGATCCCGAGGCTCCAGACCGAAGCTCCAGCGCACAGGAGGGGAGAGACCCACCTCCCCTCGACCTGGGGCCGATCCGAGCTGCAGAGGTCGCCCGGATCCTGTCTCAGAAGGACCTGACGCCCGATCAGCTGTGGATCCCCCAGATCGAAGGCGAGATCGATCCAGCGCTCGATCTCAGGGCGCTCGCTGATCGCCTACTCGTCGCCCGCACGCTGTCGGGCATGGAGGCCGATCGTGGCCGATGAGATCCATCATGACTACCTCATCGAGCCCATCGATCCTCTCGTCTTCGGCGATGGGCGTACGATCGGGACCGTCGGCGTCTCGCGCTCTAGGGTGCTCCCGCCGCCCTCACAGCTCGCTGGGGCGGTGCGCAGCCAGGCTGGCTCCGATCCGCGAGGGCGGTGGATGCCCGAGCGCAGAGCGGAGGTGTTGCAGCTCGAGATCCGAGGCCCCCTTGGTGCGCTGCTCGATCCCCGGGGTGAGGTGATCGACTGGTGGCTGCCCCGCCCCGCGGACGCGGTGGTGATGGAGCCCCGCCCCGACGCACCCCGCGTCCGCCGGTTGGTCCCGCTGGTGCTGCCCGAGGGGTGCGCCTGGGATCTCGACGCCGGCCCGGGCGTCGGCATGCGCGGGCACGATCCCCGCAAGCCCGACGCCAGCGCGCTGCCCTTCTGGAGCTGGCGCCGGGGGCTGTGTCCCTGGCTCGAGGGCCGCGCTCCGGGAGACGGCTTCGGGCTCGAGGGGCCGTCCCCCGAGCTCCGGACCCACGTCGCGCTCGAGCGCAACGGCACCGCGAGAGACGGCATGCTCTACGGCGTCACCGGGGTTCGTTACGACACGGCGGTCAAGGGCGGGGCACACCGATCCTGGGGGGGTGGGCAGAGGCAACACCGGCGACACGCGCTGGCGTTCAGCAGCGACGCAGACCTCTCTGAGTCCCTGATCCGACCGCTGGGCGGAGAGCGGAGGCTGGCGCGCTGGAGGCGAGCCGAGCTCCCCTGGCCCGGCCCGCCCGAGGCGGTCTTGGACAGCGCAACGGCGGGTGCCCTGCGTATGTACCTAGCCACCCCCGGCGCCTTCGGGCAGGGCTCCAGGCCCAGGCTCGACGGCGCTGAGGTTGTCGCCCAGGCCAACGGTCGCCCTGAGATCGTCAGCGGCTGGGACTACCAACAGCGCGCCCCCAAGCCCACCCGCCGCCTGGTCCCCGCGGGCGCCGTCTACTTCCTACGCCTGACCGCGACAGACCCTCAGGAGCGGCTCGCGTGGGTCGCGTCACGCTGGCTGAGATCGGTCTCCGACGAGCCACAGGCTCAGCGAGACGGCTTCGGCCTGGCGCTGTTTGGCACCTGGAGCGGCGAGCTCGAGCCCCTCGACCTGTCCCCTGGAGGCACCCCGTGATCACCCGTGGCTACCTCGTCCACGCCCTCTCTCCGCTACACCCCGGGATCGGCCAGGGGGTGGGGCTGATCGATCTGCCGATCGCCCGGGAGGCGACCACCAACCACCCCCTCTTGCCCGGCTCGTCGGTCAAGGGGGTGCTGCGGGCCGAGGCCCGGGAGCGCGCAGACGCGGACGGCCTGGAGTCGCGCCTGTGGAGGCTGTTTGGCCCCGACCAAGACAACGCGAGCGCCTATCCGGGGGCTCTGCGTGTCTCAGACGCCCGGATCCTGTTGTTCCCGGTGCGATCCGATCGGGGCACCTTCGCCTGGATCACCGCCCCGATGGTGCTGCACCGGTTCCTGCGGGCTGTGACCTCAGATCAGGCGGGCTTCAGCGCCTCAGATATCCCCTCCCCCGAGGAGGGCCAGGCCGCGGTGGTCGGGCAGAGTGCGCTGGTGGACAGGGATGCGATCGTGCTCGACGGCCTCCCCTTCCGGGAGTCCAGGCTGGAGACGCGGCTCGCCGGAGGACTGAGCCAGGCCCTGTTCCCCGACGAGCCCTACTGGCGAGACACCCTCGCCATACGTCTGTGTGTCCTGCACGACGATCTGTTCGGCTGGCTGGTGGAGCAGGCCACCGACGTACGTGCCCACATCCGGATCGGCGAGGGCGGGACGGTCGAGCAGGGAGCGCTGTGGTACGAGGAGACGCTGCCCCCTGAGACCGTGCTGGCGGGTATCGTCCAGTACGCCCCGAACGGCGAGGAGATCACCGCTGAGGATGCTTGGGAGGTCCTCGGAGACGTCACACGCGCCCCGATCCAGCTCGGTGGGGGTGCGACCACTGGCCTCGGGCTGGCCCGACTGCGACTGCTGGGGGGCTGCTCATGATCCGCGATCATGTCCGGGCCAGGGACGCCCACAACCACGCGATCACGATCCGTGATCAGCACCGGGACGGTGTGCGCGCCTATGGTGCCCACTGCCACCGGCTGCCGATCCTGGTCCACCAGGCGGGCCTGGCGGCGGCGCTGCACCACACCGCGGCCCTGAAGCCAGAGAAGGCATGGTTGCTCGATCACCTCGCTGAGCAACTCGAGACGGCCGAGCTGATCGGGGGCAAGGATCGCGAGGCGCTGCTCGGGGCGATCCGCGACGCCGGGCTCGCTGAGACCTGGCAGCTCACCCGGGAGGTCATGCGTTGCCTCGACTGGTACCGCCGGTTTGCCCACAGCGTGCTGAAGGTCCGCACCTCGGACGAAGAGGATGGAGGAGATCACCCATGAGATCCTATCCCCTCAGCGATCCGCCCCCGCTGCCCGAGGCTCGTCCCGACACGCTGTGTTGTTGGACGATCGACCTGACCGCGGTCACCCCGATCTACCGCGGCGGGGCCCGGCAAGACAAGGTCGACACCTCCCGCCCCTTCCGGGGCTCGTCGATCCGTGGGCTGCTGCGGTTCTGGTGGCGGGCGACCAGCCCGCTCCAGGACACCGACGAGCTCCGTAGCGCAGAGGGCCGCTTGTTCGGCGCCGTGTTCCAGGAACGCGCCATCGCCAGCCGCGTCCGGGTGGGCGTCACCGGAGGCTCGTCCACGGAGGCGAGGAAGCCCCCTGGAGCGGAGTACGCTTTGTGGGTCCAGAGGGACGGAGCACAGGAGGTGTTCCACCACGATGCGCGCTGCACCCTCGAGGTGTCCGTCCCGGCCGAAGACGCCCCAGAGCTTCGCCGTGCGCTGTCGGCGTGGCTGCTGTTCGGCGGGATCGGTGGACGCACCCGACGAGGACTGGGCGCCGTCTCAGCGTCCCACCCCAAGCTGACCCCCGATCTCCCGGATCCTAGCTCCCTGGTCACCCGTGCTACGAAGCTGGCTCTGTCCAGGGCCAGAGCCCCCTGGCCCTCCCTCAGCGGTGGCACGCTGCTGATCGGCCCACCCAGCGACGATCCAATGGAGGCCTGGCGAACGGGCCTGCGGGCGATGCGGGCGGTCCGGATGGACACCTCCCATGGGCAGGAGCGGCCCATCCGGCTCGGGTTCACCCCCCACCGATGGCGCGACGACGACTACATCAAGTTCACCGCAGGGCGATCGTTTCGATCCCCCAGGGCGGCGCTGGGGCTGCCCCTGCTGTTCCAGTCCTGGGACGATAAGCGTCGGCGCACGATGAGGCTAGAGGGGCACGACCGCTTCCCAAGCCCGATCCACCTCCGCCCGATCCAGCTTGGATCGTGCTGGCACCCGGTGATGACGATCTTGTCCACCCCCTTCCCCAGGGAGGTCAGCGCAGATCGTGTTCGTGGCATGCTCGATCCCTCTGGCCTCGGGCTCTTCGCCGCAGACGTCGCTCGGATCCCGGGCTGGACGCAGCACGCGATCGGAGGCGCGCCATGATCCGGATCGTGCAGGCGATCACGCCAGTGCACGTCGGCGAGGGACAGACGGTGGGCTCCGTCGATCTCCCGATCGCCCGGGAGCGCCACACGGGGCTGCCCACCGTGCCCGGCACCAGCCTCAAGGGTGCGCTGCGGAGCCGCTGCCGAAGGCTCGGAGCCCCCCCTGAGCGCGTCCGAGAGGTGTTCGGCTCCGAGCCCGGCCAGATCCCGCTGTCTCGGGGTGAGGTATCCATCTCAGACGCCGCCTTGATCGCGCTCTCGGTGCGCTGTCTGGCCAGAGGGGCAGCCCTGCTCACCTCACCGTTGCTGCTGGGGCGCCTGGCGCGCTGGCTCGACGACGCTCCACCGATCCCCCGGACCAGCGTCGAGCGGGCCAAGGCGGCCGATCACACCGACTTTGTCGTCCCCGAGCTTGATCGCGTCGTGCTGGAAGACCTCGATCTGCTCGTCGAGACCGACGAAGCCGTGGGTGTGTGGGCCGAGGCGATGGCGCGCTGGCTGGGCGACGACGCCCCCCTCGATCGCCTGCTGCTGGTCCACGACGACGTGCTTGCGTTCGCCGCTGAGGCATGGATCCCGATCCGGACCCGCGCCTCCATCGACGCCGACGGGGTCGTGCGCGACGGGCACTTGTTCACCGTCGAGGCGCTCCCTCCGGAGTCGCTGCTGTTCACCATAGTGCGGGGGCATGATCAGCGGCTGCTCCCCCCCGACGGAGAGGTGTTCACTGTCGGAGGACACGCGACGATCGGCTCGGGCCGGATGGCCTGGTACGGAGGACGGTGATGGACGCGAGCGATCTGTGTGAGGCCCACCGCTTCGCCCAGCTGCTGACCGACGACGGCCGCGCCGAGGCCAGGCGCCTCGCGCCGCGTCTGCGCTCGACCGGGCTGATGGCCACGCTGGCCTGGCTGAGAGAGTCGGGAAGGGACAGGGACAAGAGAAAGAATCGAGGGAAGATCGAGCTCGACGAGCTCATGCAGGCCCGCTTCGGCGTCAACCTCGATCGGATCGACTCCCGTGAGCGAATGGCTCGATACCGCGAGGCGCTGCGCTTCGCCGAGGCACTGTACGTGCTGCTGCGCCAGAAGGAGACGCGATGACCCCCCACCAGCACGTGGCCCGATGCCTCGGCGACGGCCGCGTCCCCGGCGACAACCCCGGGCTCCTGCTGCAGCGCCTCGCGCCGCCCCTCAACGGCGAGCCGTACCGCCGGTTCATCTGTGCGCTGGCGGACACTCGTCTGCCGCCGTCCTACAGCAAGGCGTTTCGGAGGTGGCAGCGCCGGACCCCGCCCGGCGTGCCGTGGCGTCGGGTGATCCGCCTCCGCACAGAGGGCCTGGTGCTCGTGGGCCTGGGCGAGGCCGCCCCCGGAGAGAACGGGCTGACCACGAGCTACCCCTGGGGGGCCCCCACGATCCCAGGGAGCGCGCTGAAGGGCGCGGTCCGGGCGCTGTGCAACCAGCGCTTCCCCGACGGCGATCCCTGGGGTCCCGGCGGAGAGGCCCTGGAGATCCTGCTCGGAGCCGGAGGGCACGAGGGCCAGGCAGGCGCGGTCGACTTCCTCGACGCCTGGATCGAGCCCGACGGACGCTTTGCCGACGACGTGCTCACCCCCCACCACGCCGACTACTACAGGGGCCAGGCCCCCCCCAGGGGCTGGGAGGGCCCCAACCCGGTGACCTTCGCAGGGGCCAGAGGTCACTTCCGGGTGGTGCTCGAGGGATCCGGGGCATGGCTCGATCGTGCAGAGGTGCTGCTGCTGGACGCGTTGAGGATCTTGGGTGTGGGGGGCAAGACCCGGGCGGGCTACGGCCGCCTGCTCAAGGAGGCGCAGCTCGATGCCTCCGACAGGGGTCTCCTGCGGGACGAGGAGGCCGCGAGAGAGAGGGCGCAGCTGCTCACCAAGTCCGCCACTGAGCGCCTTGCTCACCTGCTCAAGGTCCACAAGCGCCGGAGCCAGGAGCTCCAGAGAGCGCTCGAGCAGCTCGTCCTCGGCGAAGACCCCGGCTCGAGGATCCCTGAGCTCCGCTGGGAGCCCCGCAGGCTGCTCGACACCTCCGAGCCCGAGGTGCAAGCCGTCCTGCACGCCCACCTCCGCGGAGGGATCGCCAGGCGAGCCCGAAAGAAGGGCTCAGAGCGCTCCGCTCAGATCCTGGCGATCCTGGACCGGTGGTGTCCCGAGCAGCCCACCGGTGGGGAGCCCACCGGCGACAAGGAGCCGCAACACCTCTCTGCATCAGATCTTGTGCTGAGGGGCAAGGAGAAGAAGCCAGGCAGACAGCGCGACCGCAAGATCCAGAGCCTGGCGCGCAGGCTCCGCTCCGGGGGCTATGCCCTCGAGGATGTCCAACGTGCGCTGGAGATCCTCGCCGAGTGGGGAGCCAAAGCAGGCACCCGCAACACAGTCCGGAGAGCCTATGGGATGGAGGAGGAGCCACCGTAGCAGCTCACACCGGCTGCAGACGCCTCCCCACCGCGATCACCAGGGCCATCGCGTGGAGGATCGCGCTGCATCGACGCGGACACCGGGGACGCAGAGGAGGAAGCCGTGATCCCAGCAGGCACCCCCCCTTGGCGCGCAGGCTCTCCCTCGGCGTGGGCTCGCGCCGGAGGAGATCGAGCGCGGGGTGGCGGGCCGTGGGGACACGGCCCCCGCGGACACGGCCCCCGCGGACACGGCCCCGCGGACACGGCCCCGCGGACACGGCCCCCGCGGACACGGCCCCCGCGGACACGGCCCCCGCGGACACGGCCCCCGCGGACACGGCCCCATGGGGCGTCGTGTCCAGGCACCAGCGCGCTCCGCCCCCGATCCCTCAGCGGGCTCGATCTAGAGGTTGTCCCAGACGAAGCGCCCGGTCTCCAGGGCGTGGGCGGCGATCTCCTTGATCAGCTCGTCCTCGTTGTCGTCGATCCGCGAGAGGTTCTCCTCCACCCGCCGCAGGGCCTGGCGGCTGAACGCCTCGAGGATCGAGCGCTGCTGGGGCGCGGTTGGATCCTTGGCCTCGATCGCGGCGCTGACCCGGCTGATCACACAGGCGAGCACGAACAGATCGATCATGATGTCGGCCAGACGGCGCGAGGCGAACTGTTTGCCGATGATGTCCTTGCCGTGCTTCCGCAGGATCCGATCCACCGCGGTGGCCAGCTTACGGACCGCCCCCTCGAACGCAGCCACCGGCCTGCCCAGCTCGGGCACGATCCCCGTGAGGTGGCTCCCAGAGCGCGAGAACCCTGCAGCCAGCGATGCGCGCTTGCGGGCGTAGTCGCTCATCAGGCCAAAGCCCTTGATCGGATCGTCGAAGATCCCCTGCACGCTCGAGGCGAGCTCGCTTAGCTGTGCACCCACGTCGCTCATCGCGGTCAGCGCGACGAACAGCCGGAGCACCTCGTTGGTCCCCTCGAAGATCCGGTTGACCCGCGAGTCGCGCACGATCCGCTCGTAGGGGTAGTCGCACATGAAGCCGTTGCCGCCGGCCACCTGCAGGGCCTCGTCCGCGGACCTCCACAGCGCCTCGGTCGCATAGATCTTGCTGATCGCAGCCTCGACCGCGTACTCCTTGCTGCCTCCGTCGATCAAGCCGTTGACCGCGTTGACCACGGACTCCGCGGCGTAGGCCTCGATCACCATCTGGCCGATCTTCTGTTGGATCAGGCCAAACGAGGAGATCGGCCGACCGAACTGCTCCCGGGCCGTCGCCTGGGCCGTCGTCCGCTCGATGAGGCGCTTGATCCCCCCCACACAGCCCCCTCCCAGCCCGGTGCGGCCGCTGTTGAGGATCTGCATCGCGACCTTGAAGCCCTTGCCCTCCTCCCCGAGGAGGTGATCGGCGGGCACCCGCACGTTGTCGAGGTACACCATGGTGGTGGAGCTGGCGCGCAGCCCCATCTTGTCTTCGTGGGGGCCGATCCGGACCCCGGGCAGATCGCCGGTGACGACGAACGCGCTGATGTTGCGCCGGGCCTCAGCCTCACCGGTCTTGGCGAACACGGTGAAGAAGTCGGCGATCCCCCCGTTGGTGATCCACAGCTTGGATCCGTTGAGGACCCACTCGTCCCCGTCGCGCACCGCGGTGGTGAGGATCGAGGCAGCGTCGGAGCCGGCACCGGGCTCGGTGAGGCAGAACGCCGCGATCCGCTCTCCGGTCGCCAGCGACGGCATCCAGCGCGCTCTCTGGGCCTCGGTGCCGAACAGCAGCAGGCCCCGCATGCCGATCGAGCTGTGGGCACCGACGGTGACCGCCACCGACGCATCGTAGCGGCCGAGCTGCTGCAGGGTGCGCGAGTAGGCCGTGCTGCCGAACCCCATCCCCCCGTACGCCTCGGGGATCACCAGCCCAAAGACCCCGAACGCCTTGAGCTCCTCGATGAACGAGGTCGGCAGCTCGCCGGCCCGATCCCAGGCGCGGAAGTCCGCCTCATGGGGCCCGAGCAGATCATCGATCGCCTCGACCACCATGCCCAGGGTCTCGCGATCGGACTCGGGCAGGGTGGGAAACGGGACGATGAGCTCGGACTCGATCCGTCCGGTGCAGAGCGCCCGCATGAAGCTCACATCCTCGCTGGCCATGGGTCCCCCGACGTCGTGGTGTCTGCCTTGGTCTATCGTGGTGTCTGCCTTGGTCTATCGTGGTGTCTGCCTTGGTCTATCGTGACAAGGTCCGCCGGTCTGAGCCTGTCGTCGCCGTCTCAGACCCGGCACCAGGCGATCTTCAGCGGGGGTCGATCGTCGGGGCTGGGGAAGTCGGCCTCGGGCCGCAGCACCTCCACCGACACGAGGGGGCGCCCGGCCTTGGCCGCACAGCGGCGCAGCTGCTGCAGCCAGTCCTCCAGCTGCACCGAGGCGACGTTGTTGGTGGCCACCACCCCCCCGCCCTCCGCCGCACACAGCACCGCGGGCTTGAACAGGCTGGCGTAGTCGGCCACCAGATCCACAGCCCCGAACCGGCCCTTCGACAAGCGGGGGGGATCGAGGACCACCACGTCGAAGCGCTCGGGCTGCAGCCGGACGAACCGGGCGCTGCGGCCACGCCGGCCAAAGGGCAGCCCCGCGAGCTGCCGCAGCACCGGGAAGCAGTCCTGCCGCAGGAACTGCTGTGCCTCCACCACCCCGTTGCGCTCAGCGTTGGCCCGGCCCACGGCGAGGGCGGATCGCGCAAAGTCGACGTTGAGGACACGGCTCGCTCCCCCCGCGGCCGCGACGACCCCGATCCCGCAGGTGTAGGCGAACAAGTTGAGGACCGATCGATCCTGGACCCGCCGTCGCAGCCAGCGCCGCAGCACCCGGAGATCCAAGAACAGCAGCGGATCCTGGCCCCGGTGGCGGGGGCTGACGTCGAAGGCCAGCCCCAGCTCGTGGCCCACCAGGGGGGCGCCATCGAGGGACGCACCGACGGGGTGCCAGGCCTCGAAGTCGATGGGCCTCGCCCGGTGGTTCCAGATCCCGATCAGCTCCGTCCCCACCGCCTCGGACGCGCGCCCGGCGAGGAGCTCGATCGCTCCAGGCTCCAGGGGTGCACGCCAGGTCTGTGCCAGCAGCACCGGCCCGTAGCGATCGATGGCCACGCCCGGGGCTCCCTCGACCGCCCCGTGCAGCAGCCGGTAGCAGTCCGTGCCCTCGGCGGCGGCCGCCTCCAGCAGCGCGGCACGACGCAGCAGGGCCGCCTCCAGGATCTCCAGCAGATCGTCCATGGTCTGATCTTGGCGCCCGGGCAGCGGGTTCGGTGGGGACACGCCGGCGGAGCCTAACCCCCCCCCGCCCCCGAGCCAGGTTACGGAGGCGCCGTGTGGACGCTCAGCCTGATAGCCTGTGGGTGGTTTCGCCCTGATCCCAACTTCCTCGACGAGGTCCCCGGCGGCAGCCCGACCCGCCCCTCCAGCGCCCCCTGTGCGATCCCGCTGGCCCGTGGGCAGCTCCAGCTCACCCTCGAGCTGCCCGACTCGAGCCGGCCCGGGGGGGAGCCCGCCCCTGAGGCCTTCGGCCTGGTCGGGGCCCTCGAGCACCACGAAGATCGCAGGGGCACCCGGATCTACCGCACCCCCCTGCCCGTCCACGAGAACCTGCTCCCGTCCCGCTCGGGGGGCACCCACGCCTTTGGCGTCAAGCCCCCCCCTGGCCTCGAGGTGCGGGGCCCCGGGGGCGCGCTGGCGTTCGAGCGCCGGGGCCGCTCGCCGGGCACCTGGGGCTTCGATCGCGACTTCCTGTACATCGGCCTGCCCGCCTCCGCCCCCGCCCCCGACACGAGCGACTACACGGTGGTGTTCCCGAGGGCCACCCGGGCCGAGGATCAGCTCAACCTCGCCTCCTCCGACCTACGGCCCGAGGCGTTCGCGCAGCGCACCCTGACCGTCGGCGCGACCTCCCACACCGGGCTGTACCTGCCCGCGCCCGCCTCCGCGGCGTTCTCCGTCACCGTCCCCGAGGCGGGCCGCCTGGCGTTCGAGGCCACCATCCTGCCCCCCGCCATCGCCTCCTCTCAGCGCAGCGACGGAGCCACGATCCGGGTCTCAGTCGAGCACCAGGGCGAGCGCACCCCGATCGGCACGATCTCGCCCCGGCTCGATACCTGGAGCCCGGCGCGGATGGATCTGTCGGCCTTCGCGGGGCAGGCGATCCAGCTCTGGATCGAGACCGATCCCGGCGCGACCCCGACCTACGATCACGTGTTCCTCGAGGGGCCGGTGATCTACACCCCCGATCCGGATCCCCGGCGGGTGGTGCTGATCTTCGTCGACACGCTGCGGGCCGATCACCTCGGGTTCATGGGATATGAGCGCGACACCACCCCCTTGCTCGATCGCTGGTCGAGGCACGCGGCGGTGTTCACCGATGCCCGCACCGTGGCCCCGTGGACCCTGCCCAGCACCCGGGCGGTGCTCTCGGGCGAGCAGCCTGAGCGCTGGTTCGAGATCGAGTCGCTGCCCGAGCGCCTGGGCGCGGCGGGCTTTCGGACCGAGGCCATCGTGGCCAACGCGTTCCTGTCCCACCCCTTCGATCTGCACCGGGGCTGGGATCGCTACCACTTCGAGCACCTGCTCGACGCCGAGGCGCTGTCCCGTCGGGCCCGCGACATCATCGCCGCCCACGACGATCGCGATCTGCTGTTGATGATCAACTTCATGGAGGCCCACATCCCCTACAGCGAGCCCAGCCGGCTGCGGGGGATGTTCGCCGGTGACCGGCCCGAGGGGCTGACCTCGTTGGCCCGCCACGAGCTGAACGACTGGTCCCCGGAGGACGACGGGTTCGAGGCGGTCAAGGACTATGTCGTCGGTCGCTACGATCAGAACGTCCGCGCCGTCGACGAGTCCCTGCTGTACCTGCTGCACGCAGCAGGCAACGGGGCCGACGTGGTGCTGTTCAGCGATCACGGCGAGGAGCTCTGGGAGCACGGGGGCTTCGAGCACGGTCACACGCTGTTCGACGAGCTGCTCCATGTGCCGCTGGCGATCCGGAGCCCCCACCTCCCTGGGGGGACCCACTCAGCCCCCGTGTCCTTGCTGGACATCACCCCCACCGTGCTGGAGCTGGTGGGCCTGCCCCAGACCCACGGCCCGGGGCGCTCCCTGGTGCCCCTGGCCTGGGGCGACGAGGGGGCCGAGGGCGAGCTCCAGCAGCGACCCCAGGCGCTGGGCCGGCCCCTGTATGGCGACGACGGCTGGGGGGTCTGGGTCGACGGCCACAAGTGGTGGGATCGCGAGGGAGTGCAGCGGCTGTACCAGCTGAGCGACGATCCGGGGGAGCTACACGATCTCGCGCCCTCCGCCGATCTCACACCCTACCCACAGGCGCTGTCCGAGGCCCTGGATCGCAGGCTCCAGCGGGTGTGGCGCACCACCCTGCGCTCGATGAACTGGCCCCACGAGGTCAAGGTCACCCTCTCCCACCCCGAGGGGATCAAGGAGGTCTGGAGGGGCTACGATCCCCGGGGCGCAGGCCCGACGATCCCGATCGAGCTCGTCGACGGGCGGGTCCAGCTCACCGTCCCGCCCCTCACCCGCCCGCCACCGCTGCTGTACCTGATCCCCAACGGAGATCCCCTCGAGCCCGACGGGCTGGCGATCACCTTCATTGGTCCCAAGCTGCGCACCGGCTCCATCGCCGAGGGCAAGGGGCGGATGACACCGAGCGCAGCACGGGACGTGGTGATGTACGCAGGAGATCCCCGGTTCAGCGCAGCGGTGGATCTCGCCTGGGCGCCCGAGCCCGACGGGATCGAGGTCACCGGCTTCCACCCCGACGCAGAGGACCAGCTCCGGGAGCTGGGCTACCTCGACGACTAGGAGCCCGTCGTGCGCCCGGACCGAGCACCGTGTCCCGACGGGCAGCTGGACGAAAAGCCAGGAAGGAGCACTCCCCTCCTTGGAGGAAAGAGCATGCCCCCCCTCGGCGCCAGCCCGCCCACAGCGGCCAGCCCCGTCCCCTGATCCCGACCAGCGGCGGGCCCCACGATCGCTTAGGGCCCCACAATCGCTTAGATGGGGGCTGCTGATCCCCCAGGTCAGGGGGCCCTCGAGTCCACCCCACCCTCCAAGGAGTCGCCGATGCGCTACAAGCGCGTGTTGCTCAAGCTCTCGGGCGCAGCCATGGCCGGCGGCGACCGCACCCAGACCTTCCACCGCGAGGCGATCGATCACATCGTCTCAGAGATCCTCACCCTCCGCGAGATCAACGTCGACGTGATCACGGTGGTGGGGGGCGGCAACATCTTCCGGGGCAACCTCGCCTCGGACTGGAACATCGAAGGGGCCGAGGCCGACAACATGGGGATGCTCGGCACCGTGATCAACGGGGTGCTGCTCCGGGCCGCGCTGGCCGCGACGGAGCGCGAGGTCCGGCTGATGACCGCGATGCCGATCCCGTCGATCGCCGAGCCCTACATCCGGCTCCGGGCGATCCGACACCTCGAGAAGGGCCGGGTCGTGATCCTCGCGGGGGGGATCGGTCAGCCCTACGTCACCACCGACTACCCAGCCGCACAGCGCGCGATCGAGACACGCTGCGATGCGGTCCTGACCGCAAAGCACGGGATCGATGGGATCTATGACTCAGATCCAAACAAGAACCCAGCGGCGAGGCGTTACGTCACCCTCTCCAGTGACGAGGCCATCCGAAAGGATCTGCGCGCGATGGATCAGTCGGCGCTGCTGCTGGCCCGGGATCACGATCTGCCCGTGCACGTGTTCAACTTCGATCTTCGGGGAGCTGCTCGGAAGTTGTGTTTAGGTGAAGATGTGGGAACGCTGGTCACCCACGGCGTAGAGAGCAGGACGGTCTGATGTCTTACTTCCAAGAGGGCGGCACCGCGATGTGGGCGGTGCTCGGGTTAGACATCGTCGGTGTGGGCATGTTGGTGCTCGCGATGGTGTTGGCGTTCGGTGCCCGGACCCTGGCTCCGATGCAGTGGCCGGCCCGGATCATCAACTTCCTGATCCTGCTCGGGGCACTGGTGCCGGGCCTCGCCGGGCTCGGGGGCTGGCTGTATGGTCGCTATGTGACCGAGCAGGCGCTGGAGCTCGTCGATCCATCCCAGCGCGACACGCTGATGGCGGCGGGCTACGCCGTCGCCACCTACCCGCTGGCCTTTGGCCTGATCAGCACCCTGGCGCTGGGGCTCTGTGCGCTGATCCCGTTCGCGATCACGATCCCGTCGACGACACCGACTCAAGATCCCTGGTAGCGAGGTCCTCGATCCGCTCCCACAGAGGCCCCCCAACGATCAGCGACGCCTAGCTGAACGGGTGACTCGCTCGACCGGGCGCCCGTGCAGATCGGGCACCCCCCTCGACGATCAGCGACGCCCCTGGATCGTCCGGCGGCGGAGGAGCAGCAAGGCCACCCCCAGCAGGCCTATCGGGGAGGTGGGCGACGGTGTGCCACAGCCGCACTTCTTGGTGGGCTCCTCCACCGCCGGCTCCTCCACCGAGAGCGTGGCCACCGCAGGGCTCGGATCCTGGTTGTGCCACAGATCCCGGGAGATCACCTCGATCCGATGATCTCCGGGCTCGGCCTCGAGGGCGATCTCGTCCTCGAGGGACCAGCCAGACCAGCTGTCGTCGTCGAGCCGCCAGCTGAACATCAGCTCCCCCGGGCGATCGTCAGTGGCGGCGAAGGAGGCCCGGATCGAGCTACCCGACACCATGGCCTCCACGATCGTGTCGGGGGGGATCCGATCCACCGCGGGATCGTCGGCGTCGAAGATCGTCACCCAGGCGGCGATCCCATCGGCCTGGGTCTGGGTCTCGTCGAGGCGGAGCACATAGCCCAGCGCCTCGAAGTGGCTGCCATAGACCTCGAGATCGGCGAGGGCCGCGGTGGCCGCAGCCATGACCCACCCCTCGAGGAAGTCCTGCAGAGTGTCTGGATCCTCCTCGATGAGGTGGGAGGCGTCCATGTGGGTCACGTCCAGCGACAGATCGTGGGCGCTGAAGCGGATCCCACCGTACGCGATGTCGACCTCGAGATCTCCAGCGAGATCCCCGGCGAGCTCGAGCAAGACCTCTCCGCCGCTGGTGGCGACCAGCTGAGTGGAGGGCGCGGCGACGTGCAGCCCGCTGTTGTCGATGGAGATGCTGGGGGGGACCCCGGTGCTCAGCGAGATCTGCACGTCGTCACCGAGGCCCAGGACCTCGATCAGATCGTCGAGGAGGGCGGTCAGCGCTGGAGAGTCGGCGGCCAGCAGCCCCTCGGCCCAGGCCACCTCCAGCAACTCTGCAGCCATGGCGCCGGTGACGCCCACGGCGAGGTGGGAGCTCCCCCGGGGATCGAGATCGAGGCGGGTGCCGGTGGGCCCCCCGTCTCCGTTCAGATCGAGATCCACCGCGACATACAGCCCGTCTGTGCTGGTCGAGACCTCAGCGACGTCGATGCTCAACTCGGTGGCCGTGCCCCAGGTGCCCAACAGCAGCTCATCGGAGGTGAAGTCCGAGACGATCCCCGGCAGCGTGTCCTCGAGGAGATCCGAGACCATCTGCAGGACGCTGTCCTCCATGAAGGCCCACACGAGGCTGTCGGGGAACCAGGAGATCTCCGAGGAGAACTCGCCCGTGAAGATCGGAGGATCGGAGAACGACAGCTCGAGGACGCCGTCTCGGACCTCGCTGGCCAGCGATCCCTGCAGGTGGCCGTCGTTCAGCGTGATGTACTCGACGGTCGTGTCGAAGTCGAGGCACAGATCGAACCAGCCGCTGACCCCTGAGATCCCCATCTGCTCACCCCGGACCGAGCCGAGCTGCACGTCGATCCCGAGGGATCCATCCCTGGGCTCGAGCGTCACACGCTCAAGCTGGATGTCGAGGTTGAAGCCATCGACCACGATGCTCGAGTAGCACTCCCAGCTGCCGGCGATCTCCGTGGGGCCGATCTGGAAGTCGAGGCCGGAGAGCTCGGTCGAGACGAGCTCGAACCCCGCAGGGTGGATCTGGGCCTGCACGCCCCGCTGGACCGGGTTCGCGGTGGCGAGGCTTGCCAGCGTGATGAGGAACATCGACTCTCCGGGGATGGAACAGGTGGCGAACACCCTACCCGATCCTGGACCCCTTGGATCGGGATCCAGGGAGCCCCGAGGCACAGATCAGGGTACGGGTGCCTCATGGAGAGATGGCGTACAGCACACCAGGCCGCCCTGGCCAGGGGAGCACGATCGTACATCGATCCCGAGACGGGCTACCGGGTGTTCACCGAGCATGCCCACCTCACCCGAGGCTCGTGCTGTGGTAGCGGGTGCCGCCACTGTCCCTACGATCACGAGGCGGTCCCGCCCCCCCGCACCAGGCCCCGCTGAGGCACCGAGCACCGCTGGAGCAGATCCAGCCGGTTGGCCAGCCCCCGGCGTGAGCCCAGGGGTCGCCCGTGGCCCGCAGCGGCTCGAGCACCTTGAGGGACAGATCTTCCTCGTCGTCGAAGCGGTGGCAGGACGCCCCCTCCGACACCCCCACGTCCTCGAGGATCTGGTTGTAGGGGGCCTCGTGGTAGCCCGCGGCGAACGTCGTGGTGACGGCGTCGAGGATCTGCTGCGAACAGCCACACCGACGGTCTGGATCGACCCTGATCCTCCCTCGGAGGTGCGCAGGCACGCTCCCCGCGCCGGGGTCCCGGGGTGCCGCCCCAGACAAACCCTTCAACCCTCCAGCGATGTCGCCCGATGGACAAGACACCCGGCACTGTCTCAGCAATCGATCCCTCCACCCCTGGATCGCGTCCGTGGCTTCGACTCATCACACCCCCTCCTCCGAGGTACCCCCCCCACGCCTGGGGCTCGACGGTGAAGCGCTGCCCAG
>DRPG01000255.1 GCA_011376105.1 Deltaproteobacteria bacterium | reverse complement strand
CCGCCGATCCCTGCTACCGCTCCCAGCTGGAGATCGCGGCGGTGGATCAGCCGATCACGCTGCGCCCTGAGGTCGAGGCGCTCCGGGGGGAGCTGGCGCGGGCCCACCTGGTGCTGTACCCGACCTCGCTGCCGGAGGGCTTCCCCGACGTCGCGGTGGAGGCGATGGCGGTGGGCCGTGCCGTGGTCTGGCCCGATGTTGCTCCGCTGGCCGAGGCGCTGGGGGGCTCGGGGATCGCCGTGGCCGGCGCCGACGTCGACTCCGTGCGGGGCGCGATCGTGGCCGCCGGCTCAGGCCTGGATCTGGCCCGGCTGGGTCGAGAGGCTCACGCCGTCGCCCAGCGGCGCCACAGCTGGCAGGTGCTGTGGCCCCGGTGGCGATCGCTGCTGGTGAGCACCGCGGGGCGGTGAGCCAGGCCCCGGCCCCGGAGGTGTCTGGGATCGGGGCGACGGGTCGCTGGGGCCCGGCGTGGATCGGCCGGCGGACTGTGGGACGTCGTCGGTTGCACGCCGGAGATCAGGGCGACGGGTCGCTGGGGTCCGGCGTGGATCCGCTGCGGTGGAGCTCGCCCCACCAGGTCTCGAAGGTGGTGGTCTCGACCACCGCCCGCAGCCGCTCGGTCACCAGCTCGGTGGTGGTCTCGATCCATACGTCGGCCAGCCCGACCTCCGCGAGCCAGGCGCCGAGGGTGCCGTCGCCGGCCTCCTCCATCACCGCCGCGATCCGCTCCTCGATGCGGGGCACGAAGTCGGGCTGCTGTACCGCGGCCCGGATCCCGCCCACCACGACGTCGACGATGTCTTCGGGCTGGAGCTTGTCGGCCTCCTGGGCGAGCTCGGCGATGGGGGTGTCGAGCACCACGTCGAGGATCGCGAGGCGGAGCTGTCCGAAGCTCTCTGCGTGGGCTGGATCGGAGGCGTACCGTGCGATGGTGCGCACCGCCTCGCTGGTGGCTCCCTGGAGGAACTCGGTCAGCCGGCCGTCCAGCGCGGTGTCGACCTCCTCCCTGACCGCGCCCACGATGTTCTCGGCCATGCCCCCGAGGTTCTTCCCGACGTTGCCCAGCAGGCCACGGCTCCGTCGGGCGGCGCGCTTGCCCAGGCCCCCCAGCATCCCGTCGACCTCGCCGAGGCGGCGACGGGAGGCATGGACCACGTCGGCCAGCACCGTGCGGATCAGGCCCCGGATCGCGGGCTGATCGATCAGGCGGAAGAGGAGCTCTTCCTCGGGGGCATAGGCTCGGCCGAGCAGCTTGCGCAGCGGATCCATCGCCTCGCCCGGCACATAGCTACGGAAGGGGCTCTGCTCCTCGCCCCAGCGCGCCCGCTCGCTGGCGATCCGGCGATCCACCCAGGCGCGGAGGTGATCGCCCCGGGTGCCCGCCTCCAGCGCGGCCGCGAGCTGGCCCGCGATCCACCGTGGGGCAGCGAGGCTGCGCAGGGGGGTGGCGGTGGTCTGATCCACCACCATCCTCGCGAGCTGTTGCAGCGAGCCCCCGTCGGGATCACGGAGGCGGAGCAGGGCACGTCGTGCGGCAGGGTCCATGCCGTGCATTATCGACGCTGTGGGTCTCGTGCAGCGAGGGCGAGGGCCATCGCCTGGGTGTGGGCCACCGAGGTGCCGCAGCAGCCGCCGATCACCACCGCCCCGGCCCGGACCCAGTCGATCGCGAGGGCTGCATACCGGGTGGGGCCCTCCGGCGCGTTGCCCCAGCCCAGCCCTCCGTCCCGGGCGCCGGCGTTGGCGTAGACCCCGAAGGGCGCTCCGGATCGCGCCAGCACGTCGACCCAGGGGGCGATCGCCCGCGCCGGGGTGCAGTTGATCAGGACCCTGGACACGCCCTCGTCCCAGGCGATCCGTGCGGTCCGGGCCAGCTCGGCGGGGGAGAGCAGATCGGCGTCGGGGCCGGCGGTCAGGGCCAGCCAGGTCTCGAGCCCGGTGGCTCGGGCCGCTCGGCTGGCCTCGAGCGCCTCCCCGGGGTGGGGAAAGGTCTCGCACAGCAGCAGATCCACCCCGGCGTCCGCCAACACGGAGGCCAGCCGAGCGTGCAGCGCGCCGGCCCCGGGGGGGGAGCGCTCCGGGTGGTAGCAGTCCTCGATCGGGGCGATGCTGCCCGCGATCCGGTGCTGGGCAGGCACCGCGCCGCGGGCCAGGGCCACCGCCCGCCGTGCCGCGCGCGCCCAGCCCGCGCCGTGGGCCCGTGGGGTGGTCCGGAAGGTGTTCGCGGTGTGGACCGTTGCGCCGGCCGCTGCGTAGTCGGCGTGGATCGCCTGGATCACCTCCGGGGCCTCGTCGATCGCCGTCGCCGACCACGCTCGCCCCCCGGTCGACACGCCCCTGCGGGCCAGCTCGGTGCCCATCGGTCCATCCAGCAAGACGACGTCCATGTCCGCGCCACTCCCCTGGGGCGATCCCCCTCGACAGCCGAGCGAGAGTGTGGTGCAGAATGCACATCCATGGGCAGCCCTCTCCTCCATCCCTCGGTCGCGATCCCCAGCTGCCTCGCGCTGGTCCAGATCGTGGGGGCGAGCGCGCTGCGCGCCCGGGTCCCCGCCGCGCTGGCGCGCAGCGAGGCGTTGGTGCGCGCCTGTGTCCGCGAGACCCTGGCGAGTGTTGGGGGCAGCGAGGTGGCGTCCCCGGCCCTGGGCCAGCTGGGCTGGTTCCCCGACGTCCGCTCAGGCGTGTGCTTCGCCCTGTCCCTGCAGTCCGCCCTGCTGGTCCAACCCTGGCCCACCACCCTGCTGCTGCGCCCCGAGGCCAGCGAGCTCCGCAGCGATGATGGGGTG
>DRPG01000254.1 GCA_011376105.1 Deltaproteobacteria bacterium | reverse complement strand
GCGCTGGCGCCGCTGTCGCGGGGGATCTACCCCACGCGCTGGGTGGCGCGGTCTACGGCCCTGCTGTCGCGGTGGATCCCGGTGGCCACCGACTCGGGCTACCACCCCTGTGGCACCGTGCCGATGGGCACCGTCACCGACGCCCGTGGGCGGATCGACGGGCTCGCCGGCCTGCGGGTGGCCGACGCGAGCCTGTTCCCCTCGATCCCCGCGAGCAACACCCACCTGCCCACGCTGATGGTGGGGGAGCGCTTTGGCGAGTGGCTCCGGGACGATCTCGACTGATCCACACTGTCGGAGATCGTCGCGGGCCGTGGCTCGTCGCGGGCCGTGGCTCGTCGCGGGCCGGCTCCACAGCCCCTGGAGCGGTCTCGATCCAAGCAGAGACGCGGGCCCCCCCAGGCCCCGGGGGGCAGCAGTTACACCGAGCTGCGGGAGGTACCGTGACCATCGAGGGACATGTCGAGCCTGGCTTCGAGGCAGTCCGGGCTGCGTTCGAGGACAACTTCACTCACCGGGGGGAGCTCGGCGCCGGCTTCGTGGTGCGCCGACGGGGGCGGGTGGTGGTCGATCTG
The DNA here is from genome assembly GCA_011376105.1 of Deltaproteobacteria bacterium. Classification (GTDB taxonomy): domain Bacteria; phylum Myxococcota_A; class UBA796; order UBA796; genus DRPG01. Next base: position 11,621 of record DRPG01000254.1, on the reverse strand, counting down.
TGGGGTGGGATCGCGGATCCCGAGACCCAGCGCCCCTGGGTGCGGGACACGCCCTGCGTGGTGTTCTCCGCGACCAAGGGCCTGGTGGCGATGGCGTTCTTGGTCCTTGAGGATCGAGGCGAGATCGATCTGGACGCGCCGGCCTCCGGGGTGTGGCCTGAGCTGGTGGGTCACGGCAAGGAACGGATCGCGATCCGCACCCTGCTCAACCACCGATCGGGGCTGTCCGCCCTCGACACGCCCCTGACCCTGGACGACTTCGGGCGGGGCGACGGCAAGGTCCACCAGGCGATGGTGGATCAGGTGCCCCTGTGGGTACCCGACACCGACCAGGGCTATGGCGCTCAGAGCTGGGGAGCCTACACCGGGGAGCTGTTCCAGCGCATCACCGGCACCACGGTGGGGGACTGGCTGGCGGAGCACGTGGCGGGCCCGCTGTCGGCGGATCTGTGGCTGGGGTTGCCCGAGGCGATCAACGCACGCAGGGCGAGGCATGTCCCGGTGGATCGGGCGACGGCGTTGCGTCACCAGCTGCCGACGATGCTGGCCCGGAACAACACCGAGGGTCGGATGTTCCGCAGGGTGCTGCTGGGCAGGCGCACCTTCGCCGGGCGCTCGCTGCTCAACCCCTCCCTGGGGGAGCGTCGCTTCGAGACCCTCAACGATCCAGCGGTGCTCGCGCTGCAGCTGCCCTGGATGGGCGGGGTGGCGACGGCCGACGGCTTGAGTCGGGCCTATGCCGCCTTGCTGGGGGAGATCGACGGTGTGCGTCTGGTCCGCCCCGGGGCGATCCTACCCCTGAGGCAGCGTCAGACCTGGTCTGATCGGGATCAGGTGCTCCAGAAGCCGGTGGGCTGGTCCCAGGGCTTCCTCAAGGAGGAGCTGTCCCTGTTCTCGCCCAACCCCGCCTCCTTTGGCCACGCCGGCGCGGGTGGCGCCCTGGGCTGGGCGGATCCAGACGAGGGGTTGGCGATCGCCTACGTCATGAACCGGATGGACTGGCGGATCCGCTCTCCCCGAGCCCTGGCCCTCTCCCGGGCCGTCTACGCCTCCCTGTAGCGTCCGCTCCCACGACAGCCGGGGACACCATGCACCGTGACTGCATCGTCTTGCGGGGTGAGCCGGCGGAGACCGGGGCCCTGGCGCGTCGGTGGATCCCGGACGGGGCCACGGTGCTGTGGGTGAGCGACGAGCCGGAGGCCCGAGCCCTCCCCCCAGGCTGGATCCCGATCGACCCCCGCCGGGTGAAGACCCTGCTGGGGGCTGCGTTCGACGTGGTCGTCCTGTCGCTCCACCGGCAGCTCGATCCCGACGTGTTGGGGGTGTGCCATGGCTCAGTGTGGGGGGGCGGCGCGCTGATCCTGCGCCTTGGCCCCCGGGGCACGCTGCCCACGGAGCTGCAGCCGGGGCTGGTGGTCTGGCCGTTCGGCCCCGGGGACGTGGGCACTCGCCTGTACCAGCGCCTGATCCGCCACCTCGCCCCGATCGAAGGCGCCCCACAGCCGTCTCCGCCGTCTCCGCCGTCTCCGCCGTCTCCGCCGTCTCCGCCGTCTCCGCCGTCTCCGCCGTCCCTGCTCACCGATCGCCTCCGCCTGCATGGCGCGCTTACCCGAGGAGCCATCGCGCCTTTGGGGGAGACCGAGGGGCGTCCGGAGGCGCCGGGGGGTGCCGCTGCTGGTGCGGTCCAGGTCTTGGATGGAGGGGGTCTGACCTCCGATCAGCGGCACGCGATCGACACCCTGACCCGGGTCCTTGGGGGGGGGAGCTCCGGGGTAGTGGTGCTGATCTCCGATCGGGGCCGGGGCAAGTCGGCGGCCCTAGGGCTGGCGCTCGCCCGGCTGGGGCGTGCTTGTCGGATCGCGGTGACCGGTCCGGGTCCCACCGCCGTCGCTGAGGTCCTGCGCTTTGCGTCTGGGGGGATCGGGTTCTCCCCCCTCGACGTGCTGTTTGAGGGCCCTGAGGTGCTCGACGTCTTGGTGGTGGACGAGGCCGCACAGGTGCCGGTGCCGGTGCTGCAGGCCCTGGTCACCCGCCACCGCGGCGCAGCGATCGCGCTCGCCACCACCACCGGGGGCTACGAGGGTACTGGTCGGGGCTTTGTGCTTCGGTTCCTTGCGTGGCTCGAGGCGTCCGGGCGCCCCCTCCACCGCCTGGAGCTGTCCACCCCCGTGCGCTGGAGCCCAGGGGACCCCCTGGAGGCGTTGATCTCTCGGATCCTGGCCCTGGACGTGTCCCCGGCACCGGTCGAGGAGGTCGAGGCAGCCACCGCTGATGCGGTGATCGCCACTGAGCTGGAGAGGGATCGTCTGTCGAGGGACGAGCAGCTGCTGGGGGACGTCTTCGGGCTGCTGGTCCACGCCCACTACCGGACCACCCCCCGGGATCTGCACCGTCTGCTGGACGGGCCCAACCTGTCGGTCCATGCGCTGCTGTGGCGCGGTCGGGCGGTGGCCACCACCCTGGTGGCGCGGGAGGGTGGGCTGACGCCGGAGCTGTCCGCCGCGCTGGCGTGGGGGGGGCGGCGCCTACGGGGGCACGCCCTGGCCGAGACCCTGTGCTGCCACGCGGGGCTGCCCGAGGCCGGGGTGCTGGAGATGGTGCGCAGCGTGCGGATCGCGGTCCACCCGGCCCTGCGGCGCAGGGGGCTGGGGGAGCGGCTGGTGGCGCACGTGCACGACTGGGCCTCGCCGGATCTGTTTGGCACGATGTTCTCCGCGAACCCTGTCACCCTGCGGTTCCGGCGGAGGGTGGGCTACGTCCCGATCCGGCTCGGGTCGTCGCGGGGGGGGCACACCGGGGAGCCCAGCGTGGTCCTGGCCCGGGGGTGCAGCCCCCGGGGGGAGGCCCTGGTCGCGGAGCTCCGGGGTCGGCTGGCGGCGAGCCTGCCCCTGCAGCTGCGGCTGCTGGCCGCCGAGGGGCCGGTTCCGCTGTCGCCTGAGCTGATCGCTGAGCTGGGCCGCGATCGGATCGAGCCGATCGCGCCTGATCCAGAGTCGATCCGTAGGGCGGTGGTGGGCTATGCGTTCGGGCCGAGGAGCTACGAGTCGGCGGTGGTGCTCCTCACCGCGTTCGTCCGGGCCCACCCCGGGCCGCTGCAGCGCCTGGACGAGCCACAGCGCGCGCTGATCGAGGCCCGGGTGTTGCAGCTGCGCTCCTGGCGGAGCTTGGCACGGGAGCTCGGCGCCACGGTCCCGGCGGTGATGCGGGCCCTGAGGCGGGCGACGCGGGCCCTGGCGCTCCAGGTGGAGCCGGGGCTTCAGCCCCCCAGCGCCCGGCCCTGATCCGGTGGCGGGATCGGGCTCGACCCCGGGCCCGTTTCAGACTACGGGGCGAGTTCCCTCAGCGGGAGGGTTCTGTGGGATACCCGATCGTGGACGAGGAGCAGCTGCTCCTCTCGAACGTGCGCACGCTCCTCGACGAAGAACCCTACGATCTCCCTCCATCCGAGGCCGACATCGTGGCGGAGCTGCTGCGCCTTCGCGAGGAGATGCCCTCGGCCAAGGCGGAGGATCTCGGCTCCCTGATGGAGCAGTTCAACCGCTATCATGCGCTGCTGAGGCAGGTCCGCGAGGCCAGAGAGCGTCCCCAGGTCGATCCCGACAGCCCCTACTTCGCCCACCTGCGCCTGCGGGAGGGTGATCGCAGCCGCGACGTGTTCCTCGGCAAGGCCACCCGGATCTCCAGGGGGATCCGGATCGTCGACTGGCGGCACGCGCCGATCTCCAGGCTGTTCTACGCGTACGAGCAGGGGGAGGAGTACGAGGAGGAGCTGGGCGGCAAGGTTCATGTAGGGGAGGTGGCGGCGCGTCGCACGGTCACCATCCGTCGGGGTGTGCTGGAGCGGATCGACGCCCCCGAGGGCACGTTCGCCCTCGACGCGGACGAGGGCTCGGGGTGGCGCCACACCCGCGCTCAGCCCGCCCGGCTGGCCGGAGGGGAGGGCGCGGCCCTGTGGACCCACCCCGTGGGGCAGGCGTCCCACCGGCGCCTGGGCACCGACCTGGGGGGCCGCGGCCAGCGCCGCGACAAGCGGCTGCCCGACATCGCGGGGCTGATCGACGCTGAGCAGTTTGCGCTGATCACCAGGCCCTCGTCGGGCTTCGTGGTGATCCGGGGCACCGCGGGCTCGGGCAAGACCACCGTGGCGCTGCACCGTATCGCCTACCTCGCCTACGGGGATCCCTCGATCGACAGCGCGGCCACCTTGTTCGTCGTGTTCTCCCCCGCGCTGCGGGAGTATGTGTCCCACGTGCTGCCGGCGCTGGGCGTCGATCACGTCCAGGTCCGCGACTTCCGCTCCTGGGCCCATGATCAGCGGCTGCGCCACTTCCCCCGGCTGCCACAGCGGATCCGCGACGACACCCCCGCTGGGGTCGTGAAGCTCAAGCTTCACCCGATCATGCTCCGGGTCATCGCTGAGCAGGTAGAGCGGGTCGCTGCCCCGGCTACCGCCGCTCAGGCGCTCGACGACGTGATCAGCGCGCTGACCGATCGCTCCCTGCTGGACCGGGTCCTGCACGAGGCGGAGGTGACGTCGTTCTCCGAGGCTGAGCTGCACAAGATCACCACCTGGTGCCGCGATCGGTTCGACGAGGTGGTGGCTGCGATGGAGGGCGACACCGAGGTCGAAGCGGCCCTGGATCCAGAGGACGAGGCGCTGCTGCTGCGGGCCTGGCAGCTCCGGATCGGGCCGCTGCGGCACAAGGGGGGAGGTCCCCTGCGCTTCCGCCATGTCGCCGTCGACGAGGTCCAGGACTTCTCTCCGCTGGAGATCCGGGTGCTGATCGGCTGCCTCGATCAGCACGAGAGCATCACCCTGGCGGGGGACACCCAGCAGCACGTGATGCAGGACGCTGGCTTCACCTCCTGGGCCGAGTTCTTTGGCCACCTGGGGCTCGAGGGCACCGCGGTGAGCACCCTGCGGGTGGCGTACCGCTCGTCACAGCAGATCATCCGCTTCGCCCTGGGGCTGCTCGGGGACCTCCAGGAGGACGAAGATCCACCGCTGGTCACCCGCAGTGGCCCCGAGGTGGAGCTGTTCCGCTTCACCGATCATGGCGCCGCGGTGGCGTTCCTGGCCGACGCCCTGAAGGCGCTGGTCCGGGCCGAGCCGCTGGCGTCGGTGGCGCTGCTCACCCCCTCAGCGGAGATCTCCAGGATCTACCACGACGGGCTGGAGCGCAGCGAGGTACCCCGGCTGCGGTGGGTCGTCTCCCAGGACTTCACCTTCAGCCCGGGCGTCGAGATCACCGAGATCGGCAGCGTCAAAGGGCTGGAGTTCGACTACGTTGTTCTGGTCGAGGTCAGCGCGTCGGCTTACCCCGACTCCGCCGTGTCTAGGCGGCTGCTACACGTCGGGGCGACCCGCGCGATCCACCAGCTGTGGCTCACCAGCGTCGGCACCCCGTCTCCGATCCTCAGGGACGCACCAAGCGAGGAGGTCTGAGCCATGAACACCGAGACATCGTTCTCAGAGCTGCTGATCGATCCCCTGGCACAGCCGAGCCGGCCCCCGTCCACCACGGTGCTGATGGCGGAGCCCACCTACTTCGACGTGGAATATGTGATCAACCCCCACATGGCCGAGCACGTGGGCGGTGTCGATCGCGATCGCGCGAGCCGACAGTGGGCGGCGCTCAAGGACGTGTACGAGGGGCTGGGGCTGGTGGTCGAGGTCCTGCCCGCCGAGCCGGGGCTGGTGGATCTCGTGTTCATCGCCAACCAGTCGTTCCCCACCCAGCCGATCGAGGGCCCCCCCACCGCGATCCTGTCGAACATGCACGCGCCCCAGCGCCGGGCGGAGGTGCCGGTCGTGGCGCGCTGGCTCGAGGCCCGGGGCTGGCGCCTGGTGTCGATCGAGGACGAAGACACGCACTTCGAGGGCATGGGAGACGTCAACTGGCACCCGGGCCGGCGGGTGGTCTACGGTGGCTTCGGCTGGCGCACCACCCGCAACGCCTACAGCCACCGCAACTACGAGGTCGACGCCCCGGTGGTGGCCCTAGAGCTGGTGGACACCCGGATGTACCACCTCGACACCTGTTTCAGCCCGCTGGATGAGCACACCGCCCTGATCTGCGCCGAGGCCTTCACCCCCCAGAGCCTCGCCCTGCTGGAAGCCTCCTTCCCCAGGCTGCTCCGGGCGCCGCTCGACGAGGCGGTGGGGCTGCTGTCGTGCAACGGCCACTGCCCCGATCAACGGCACTTCATCGTGCAGCGGGGCGCGTCGAGGACCAACCAGCTGGTCCGCGAGGCGGGCTTTGAGGTCGTCGAGGTCGACACATCCGAGTTCCTCAAGTCAGGCGGGAGCGTGCAGTGCATGAAGCTGATGCTGGACTAGCGCGCCTGATCGAGCGGGTGACCGATCTGGAGATCAAGGCTGCGTTCCAGGAGAAGCTGCTGACCGATCTCGACGAGGTGCTGTGCGCCCTGCGGGACGAGGTCGAGGGCCTCCGCCGAGACGTGGTCGCGATCGCGGCCCAGCTGGAGGCAGGCGAGGAGGAGCTGACCGACGAGCCCCCACCACACTACTGAAGGAGGAGCGGGCACTGAGGGAGGAGGGGGCACTGAGGGAGGAGGGGCGGGAAGATGCCCGGGAGCGGGCGTTGGACATCGAGATGATCTTGGAGGAACCGTGCACACTGTCACTCAGCCCACGCCACCGATCGAGGCGTGTGGTGGGGCCCTTCGGATCCATCGGATCGCGGCGGCGAGCGACAACCTGGTGTGGATCGCGGTCTGTGTCGAGACCGGCGCCGCCGCGGTGATCGACGGGCCGTCCGCGGCGGAGGCCCTCGCGGCCTGCGAGGCCGAGGAGATCACCCTCTCGGCGGTGTGGAACACCCACACCCACGACGATCACATCGGCATCAACCGCGATCTACAGCGCCTGGGCCGGCTCGAGGGCCTCGAGGTGATCGGGCCCGCTCTGGTCGCCGACGCCGTCCCGGGGCTGACTTGTGGGGTGGACGAGGGCGACGAGGTCCGGCTGGGGGCGCTGACCGCGCAGGTGCTGCGCACCGAGGGTCACGTCGACGGGCACGTCAGCTACCTGCTAGGCGACGCGCTGTTCTGTGGTGACACCCTGTTCACCGGGGGCTGTGGCTACCTGTTCGACGGGCCCCCCGACAAGATGTACCGCTCGCTGATGCGGCTGGCCGAGCTGCCCGGGGAGACCCTGGTGTGCTGTGCCCACGAGTACACGCAGGACAACCTGCGCTTTGCCTGGTCCGTCGAGCCGGACAACCCGGCGCTGGCCCAGCGGATCCGGGCGGTGTGGGCGATCCGAAGCGCAGGGGGCTGTGTGGTGCCGTCCACCCTCGAGGAGGAGCGGGCCACCAACCCCTTCCTTCGTCCGGGATCTCCAAGCCTGATCCAGCGGGTCGCCGCGGCGTCGGCTCAGCTCGGCCCTGCCCCCACACCGTCCGAGGTCTTCGCCGCCACCCGGGCGCTGAAGGACACGGGGGCCCACCAGGCGCTGGCGGACTCGAGCCTGCCCCTGGCGGACTCGAGCCTGCCCCTGGCGGACTCGAGCCTGCCCCTGGCGGGTCTGTGAAGCTACGGGTAGGCTGGAGGATCGAGGAGACACGATGACGAAGTTGCAGACGGGGCTCGTGCTCCTGACAGCGCTGATGTGGGGCGGCTGTCAGTGTCAGCCCTCCCTGCCCCCCGTGACCGATGACAACACCAGCCCACCCGATCCCCCCACCGGGACCACCGCGCTCACGGCCGACACTGCGCCCCCGCCCCCGTGCGCCACGCCCGAGATCGAGCCCAACAACGCCGAGGTCGACGCAGTGCCCCTGGTGCTGGAGCAGCGGGCCTGCGGGGTGATCGATGCCCCCTTCGACGTCGACTACTTTAGCTTCGAGCTGGATGACGACGGCTGGATCCTGGTCGAGCTGGAGGGCGATGACGGCTCGATCGCCGACATGTCCCTGTTCCTGGGCAACGACGACTGGGTCGTGATCAAGCACAACAACGTCGAGAGCACCGACGCGACGGTGGTGTTCCAGGCCCCCGCCGGGCCCTACTTCGTCTCCGCCAACGAGGAGTACTTCCGAGGCGGAGAGCGCTACACCTACCGCCTGCTGGTCAGCGAGGCCAAGGCCCCCGTCACCTGGAACACCACCGAGATCGAGCCCAACGACAGCAACCTGGAGTCCTCGATCCTCGGCGACGGTGACGCGATATTCGGCACCATGGATGGCAACGGCGCCCTAGAGGACTTCGACTGGTACCGGATCGGGATCCCCGATGGCAAGACGGATCTCCACATCGACGTCGATGCCTACGACTTTGGCTCCGGAGCCAACCTCACCGCGATCGTCTGGAGCGAGGATCTCCAGGTCCTCAAGACGATCGAGGGCGGCGCCGTCGCCGGCACCCAGCCCGATCCCGACGGGATCTACAGCTCTCCCGGGGACGAGATCGTGTACGTCCAGATCCTGGAGGAGTCCGCCAACGAAGGCCCCGCCGGCTGGTACGTGTTGAACATCACGCTGGAGGGGGAGTGAGACCTGCGACCTTGTCCTCGCTGATCCTCGTGGCCTGTAGCGGCAGCGACGGTGCACCCCAGGTGCTGCTCGACACCGGCTGGTTCGAAGGCTCCACCCAGACCGGTGCCTGCACCGATGTGTTCGTGGCCTCCGAGCCCGCCGGGGGAGAGACCGACTGGTACTGGCGGGATCTGCCCCGGGCCTTCACCCAGACCGATCGGGTCAACCGGTACAACGCCTGGCTGCAGGACGCCGACGGCAACCTGATCGAGACTCAGATGGCCTGGGCGGACGGGAACCTGTCCTTCGAGCTGGCCTCCGAGCGCTCCCTCGAGGCAAACACCGACTATGTGTTGGTGCTCCAGGACTGCCAGCAGACCCAGGAGATCCCGTTCACCACGAGCCCCCTCGGCACCCCCCTGTCCGAGCCCGCGGCCTCGCTGGTGGGCAACACCTACCTGCTCGATCTCGCCGGAGCCGAGTGGATCGAGCCCCCACAGCTGGCCTCGATCATCGCGGTGTACCTCACCGATCCTATCCTGCTCGGGGTGCGGTTCGCCGACGCGGATCAGATCGACTTCCTCGGTGCACCCGGCAGCACCGACACCCTCGGCCAGGTGAGCCAGGCCCAGGGCGTGCCCACCTGGAACTTCCCCCTGTCCGACTTCTCGCAGCAGCCATTCATCGACGCTCAGGCCGAGCAGATCACCCTGCAGTACTCGCTCGACGAGGTGATCGACATCCCAGTGCAGGACTTCGTGCTGCAGGCCACGTTCTCCGCCGATGGGCGCTCCATCGGGGGCGGGATCCTGTCGGGCCGGGCCGACACCCGGGAGATCGGGCTGCTGCTGAACCCCAACGACGAGGGCGCGCTGTGTGAGCTGTCCGCCGGGCTGGGGGTGTTCTGCGAGCCCTGCTCCGACGGCCAGAGCTACTGCCTCGATCTCGTCGCCCGGGACCTGGAGGGCACGCTCCAGCCAGGGCTGGTCCTGGTAGAGCGCTAGGCGCCCCGGCCCAGGGGATCCAGCGTCGCCTGGCCAGACGATGCGTGATAGCCCCTGGGCTGTCCGCCCGAGCCGGATCTGAGCCTTGAGCGAACCCCCCAAACCCACCCAACCCCCCTCACCCCCAAACACACCCCTCGATCTGTTGATCCAAAACGGTCGAGCACTGTTCGTGGCGATGCACCTGTTCGCGATCACCGCCATGGCGCTGCCGTCGGTGGGAGGAGGCATGAGCCGGGCGGCGTGGCGTACCCCCACGGTCCAGGCGGAGTTCCAGCTGTGGACCTCCCGGGTGAACGGCTGGGGGATCGACATCACCGCGGCCGAGCTCGAGGACAACCTGTGGAACTTTGCCGTCGCCTATGAAGACGGCCGAAGGAAGATCCTCGAGCCCCTGTTCCCCTACTTCCGATATACCGGCTCCTGGCAGTCGTGGCGCATGTTCGTCGCCCCCCACCGCTACCCGGGCCGGCTCGAGATCGAGATCGACACCGGTCAGGGCTGGCAGCCGGTGTATGTCGCGCGCTCGAGCGAGCACAGCTGGCTCCGGCCCTGGTTCGATCACGATCGCAGCAGGGCGGCCATCTTCCGCTACGCCTGGCCCCACTTTCGACGAGCCCGCAAGGAATTCACCGACTGGGTGGCGGTCCAGGCCGCCCGAGACTTCCCCGAGGCTAAACGAGTGCGAACCTCGTTCGTGCGCTACCGCACCCGCTCCCCCGAAGAAGTGCGCTCGGGCACCCCCGCCAAGGAAGAGCGCGAGCTGAAGAACGTGCGCGAGCTAAAGGACTACCGGTGAGCTTCTGGCAGCGCTGGGTCGAGGCGACCTCGAGCAGGGAAGACGCGACCAGCCTCGCCCTGTTCCGGATCGGGATGGGCCTAGGGGTCTTGTACACCGTCGGAACGGTCGTGCTGAGGGGCCTGGTCCCCGTGCTGTGGATCGATCGAGACTTCGGAGGCATGCGGGATCTCGGCGAGGGTCCCTGGCTGGTGGCGATGCTGGGCGGACCCTCCCCAGATGTGGTCTGGCCCCTGGTGATCGGCTCGCTGATCGGCGGAGTGTTGCTCACCCTAGGCCTCGGCGGGCGCCTGATGGCGCTGGTGACCCTGCTGGTGACCACCAACGTGGTGGATCTCAATGGGCACGCCGGTGGCAGCTATGATGAGCTGCTGTCCAACGGACTGTGGCTCTGTGTGCTGGCGGGCGGGGAGGCGACCCTGTCGGTCTCTGCCTGGCTGGAGCACCGACGGTGGTGGCCCTCAGTCGAGGTGGTGGCGTTCCCCCGCTGGCTGGCCGGCTGGCAGCTGGTGCTGATGTACGGCGCCACAGGCCTGCAGAAGGTCAGCGCCTACTGGGTGCCAGGGGGGGAGTCCAGCGCGCTGTACTACATCCTGCAGCAGCCTAGCTGGCACCGGACTGACATGAGCTGGATCGCCTATGTCTTCCCCCTGACCCAGCTGGCGACCACGATCACCTGGATCTGGGAGGTCACCGCGCCGCTGTGGCTGCTCGCGGTGTGGTGGGCCGCCCAGCCCAAACCCGTCGGCCGACTCGCGGCCTGGTCCAACCAGATCAAGCTGCGGTGGATCTTCATGGGGATCGGCCTGAGCATGCACCTGGTGATCTTCGTCACCATGGACGTCGGGCCGTTCAGCTTCCTGTCGGTGGCCTTCTACACGGTGATGGTCCACCCCCATGAGTGGCGTGCCCTGCCCAGCCTCCTCGCCGGCTCGACCCTCCGCTCGCCCCTCCCCGAGCCACGAGGCTAGACCACCCCGAGGGTCGCCACGCTGGCTAGAACCCCCCCCTGAGGGCCGCCACGCTGGCTAGAACCCCCGCTGGGCTCTCGGGCTGAGTGGGGTCCTGTGGATGGGGTCCTGTGGAGGTGGTCGCGGGCTGTGGGGAAGGTGTGGAGGGGAGGGGGAGCCCGGACGGCTCGGCGAGAGGGAGTGCTGCTGCGGACAGACCTTTTTTGGGAGTGGTGTCCTGTGGAGGTGGTCGCGGGCTGTGTGGAGGGTGTGGAGGGGAGGGGGAGCCCGGGCGGCTCGGCGAGGGGGAGTGCTGCTGCGGACAGACCTACACCCAAGGGGAGACGTGCCGTCTCCCCTCATCACCCCT
>DRPG01000253.1 GCA_011376105.1 Deltaproteobacteria bacterium | reverse complement strand
GCGCTGTGGGCGCTGCGGAGCCGGCTGCGCCACCGCCTGGTGGAGCACGTCCGGCACACCACCGATCGCCAGTTCGATCCCCACGCCCTGACGATCGGGTTCGCCCGACGGTTCGCCTCGTACAAGCGCGGGAACCTGCTGTTCGACGATCTCGATCGCCTCTCGGAGCTGCTCGAGCGGGGCAACGTCCAGGTGGTCTTCGCCGGCAAGGCCCACCCCCGCGACACCCACGGACAGGAGATCCTCTCGGAGGTGGTGCGCCACACCGAGTCCCGCCGGTTCCGGGATCGGATCGTGCTGCTGCCCGACTATGACATCGCGCTGGGCGCGCTGCTGACCAGCGGATGTGACGTGTGGCTCAACAACCCCAGGCGTCCCCACGAGGCGAGCGGCACCAGCGGCCAGAAGGTCTGCCTCAACGGGGGGCTGAACCTGTCGGTCCTCGACGGCTGGTGGCCCGAGGGCTTCGACGGCACCAACGGCTTCGCGATCGGAGATGGCTCGCAGCTGCCCGACGAGGCCGCTCAGGATCGCGTCGACGCTGAGTCGCTGTACACTGTGCTGGAGCAGCAGGTGTTAGCCGACTGGCTCGATCGTGACCCTGCAGGGATCCCGCGGGCATGGATCCAGCGGATTCGGCGGAGTGTTGCCACGTGCCTGCCCCTGTTCAGCAGCCACCGCATGGTGCGAGACTACACCCTGGAGATGTACGCGCCCCGCTGTCGCTGATCGCGGCGCTGCTGGCCCTGCCCTGCCCGGCGGGGGCGGGCTGCCCCGAGGTCCCCTACCCCCCTGGCCTCGATCTGGGGGCCGCCGAGGTCTCCACCACGCTGCAGCTCGACGCCCAAGGCCAGGTGATCGCCGCCTCCGCCTGGTCCGGCCCCGCTGAGCTGATCGTCGCGGTCCAGGCGACGCTGGCCGGCTGTCGCCTGGCCGGGCCCGCCACCGTGCAGCAGCGCTGGCGCTTCGAGGCCCCGCCGATCAACGTCGCGGGCCAGGCGCGGGAGGGAGGCACCCGGGCCCCGCTGCCCCGGCTCCAGCTCCTGGTGGGGGATCGGCTCGTCACCACCGACGCCGACGGCCGCTTCGCCCTGCGGAACGTGGCGCCCGGGCCCACCCCGATCCGGGTCCTCGATCCCAGCTGGCGTCCCCCCGGGGAGCTGCTCCTCGAGGTCACGCAGGATCGACGCCTCGAGGTGGAGCTGTGGCTCGTCCCCGAGGGCCCCCGCGACGAGCTGGTCGCCCGATACACCGGGCAGGGCGCCGGAGCACAGCTCCACACCGTCGAGCTGTCCGAGGCGGTGGGGATCCCGGGCACCCTCGGCGATCCCCTCCGGCTGCTGGCGGCCAGCCCGGGGCTGTCCCGCACACCGTTCGACGCAGGCTGGCTGCTGGTCCGGGGTGGTGATCCCGACGACACGGGGCTGTTCCTCGACGGTGTCCGCGTGCCCCTGATCTACCACCTCGGTGGGTTCACCAGCGTGCTGCACCCCGAGATGATCGAGGCCCTACGCTTCTGGCCCGGAGTGTTTCCTGCACGCTACGGCGACGCGATCAGCGGGGCGGTGGATCTCGTGCCGAGCCGTGTCGGCGGACGATCCCGGGCGGTGGGAGGGTTCAACCTGGTGTTTGCCCATGCCTTCGCCGAGACCCCCACCCCCTGGGGGGGGATCGCGGTGGCGGCCCGACGCTCCTACCTCGACGGGATCCTCGCCGCGGTGCTGTCCCCCGAGGCCGCGGGGATCGCCCCCCGGTTCTGGGACGTCCAGGCCCGGGCCAGCATCGGCGAGGGCAGCGTCACGCTGCTGGGCCTGTCCGACGCGATCGATGCGCCCTCCTTCTCCGGGGACGGGGTGCTCCAGCTCGCCCAGCGCGCGATCCAGCTACAGGCCACCGTGCCCCTGGGCCCGATCGTCACCGCGAGGCCATGGCTCGCCTGGAACCGACACGACGTCACCGGCGACGTGATCCCCCAGTCGATCGCCGAGCTGTACCCAGGGCTCCGCCTGGAAGGCCTCGGCCCGCTGTCAGAGCATGCCCAGCTGAGCACAGGGCTGGAGGTCCAGCGCAGACACTTCACCCTGCAGCGCGAGGAGCAGAGCCGCGCGTCCCCGATCTGGACCGTGGAGCCCTACGCGGGGCTGTCGACCCACACGCCGGTGACGCTGTGGAGCGAGGCCCGGCTACACGCGGTGGCGATCCCCGATCAGCCGCCACGCAGCGCCCTGTCCCCCCGTGGCGGCCTGCGGTGGACCCCGTCCCCCTGGCTGCAGCTGCATGCGGCGATGGGGCAGCTCCACCAGCTCCCCCTCACCACCCTGCTGCTGGCCACCCCCGACGGGCGCTACCTGGCGCTGGAGTCCTCCGAGCAGCTCGAGGTGGGGGGGCTCCTCGGAGATCGTCGGGCCCAGCTGCAGCTCGATGGGTACGTCCGCCGAGGGCACCAGCTGGGTGAGATCGAGCTCGATGGCTCAGTGGACGGCGGCGAGAGCCAGACCTGGGGCCTCGAAGCCACCGGCTCCGCCCACCGAGACGCCCTCGATCTGACAGCGCTGTACCAGCTGATGCGCGCCGACCGCTCCGAGGATCCAGGGACCCGGGGCGAGACCTGGCTGTTCGAGCAGCCCCACCGCGTCGAGCTGAGGATCGTTCAGGGGCTGCCGCGGGGCTGGACCCTGGGCGCCCGCTTCCGCTACAGCTCGGGGTTCCCCAGGCTCCCCATCGAGGGCCAGCCGACCCCCGATCTGGCCTACGATCTGCTGCTGCAGCGCACGGTGCAGCTGAACCTCGACGCGGATCAGGATCGCCTGGCGCCGTTCCATGGCCTCGATCTTCGGATCGCTCGTCGCCTGGTGCTCCGCACCTGGCAGCTCACCGCGAGCCTAGACATACAAAACGTCTACAACCGACGGGTGGTGGAGCCAGTGATCACCGGCTTCGGCGAGGCCAGGCCCTCGTATGGCTTTGGACTGCCGGTGCTGCCCATCTTTGCGCTGGAGGGCACCTCCTGGCCGGGTCCACCCCCCTGATCCAGGACCCCCAGCGGCCCGGCCCCCGGCTCCCGCAGGCAGCCCCAGCAAGACGGCAGCGGCGGACGGTGGGCTCCGCCGCTGGCTCAGCCCTCCCGCCATCGGCGGGATCGAGCGACGATCTGCTCGTACAGCGCGATCTCTTCAGCGAGGCGCTCGTCGCTCCAGCCCAGCAGGGCGGCCATCCTCCGGGCCACGAGGGGGGCCGCCCCCAGGCCCTGATCGTGGTCGCGGTAGAACAGCTGGGTGCGCCGCACGAGCACATCGGGGAGGCGTGCGGCTAGCTCCCACTCGATCGCCCAGTCTACCTGGACCAGGAGCTCGGGCCGGCCCTCGACCAGGGGTGTCGCCAGCTCAGCGTCCTTGGCCACCCGTGCAGCCAACTCCAGCCCCCGCATGCCGTAGGTATTGGCCAGGTGCTGGCTCTGAGCCTCAGACAGCCCCCCACCGGAGGCCACCCGGACCTCAGCGGCGATCTTTGCGTGATCATCGTCCTCGGGCCAGCCGACCGCGCCAGGCAGCGGCTCGTCCTCGGTGCGTGCGGCCCTGAGCCCGCTCGGCAGCCGGTTGGCCAACCGGAGCAGCTTCTCAGCGGTGTCGACCACCTCAGCGGCCATCCGGCGGTAGGTGGTGAGCTTGCCCCCGGCGATGGTGATCAGGCCGTCCTGGCCTACCACGATCCGGTGCTCCCGGCTCACCGACGACTCCTCGAGGCTGTGCTGGGACTGTGGAGGCGCCATCAGCGGCCGCAGCCCTGCCCAGGTCGAGATCACGTCGGAGCGCGCCAGGACGTGCCGGGGGAAGTAGGCCGCGGCGGCCTCCAGCAGGTAGTCGACGTCCTCTCCGGTGGCCGCGACCTCGGCGGGATCGCCGTCGAAGTCGGTGTCGGTGGTGCCGATGTAGGTGCGATCTCCCCAGGGGATCGCAAACAGCACCCGACCATCGTCGGGGTGCAGCGCCACCACCGCGTGCTCCACCGGCAGCTTGCCGTGATCGACCACGATGTGAACCCCCTTGGTGGGCCGCAGCAGCGGTCCACTTTCCAGGGTCTTGCTCATCGCCACGGTGCGATCGGTCCAGGGCCCGGTGGCGTTGATCACCGAGTGAGCACGGATCTCCTTGAGCCCCCCCCCCAGCGCGTCCTCCACCACCGCCCCGACGATCCGAGCCCGGCTGTCCTTGACGAAGGAGACCACCCGGGCCCAGGTGGTGATCGAGGCGCCGGCGGCGACCGCATCCAACGCGGTCTCCAGGGTCAACCGGGCGTCGTCGGTGCTGCAGTCGTAGTACAGCGGTGCGCCGGTCAGGCCCTCGGTGAGCAGCGCAGGCTCCCGCTCCTCCACCTCGCCCGGCTTCAGGTTGTGGTGCAGCTTTGGGGAGCGGAACAGCGACAGCCCGTCGTACAGCCACATGCCCGCGTTGATGAACCACAGGCGCCGTCGGCTCGAGGAATAGACCGGGAACAAGAACCCCATCGGGTTGACCAGGTGAGGCGCGATGTCCATCAGGATCCGTCGCTCGGAGACGGCCTCGAACACCAAGCTGAACTCGTAGTGCTCGAGGTAGCGAAGGCCACCGTGGACCAGCTTGCTCGAGCGGGATGAGGTGCCATAGGCTAGATCCCGCATCTCGATGAGGGCGACAGAGAGCCCCCTGCGCGCTGCGTCTCTGGCGATCCCGCTGCCGGTGATCCCCCCGCCCACGACGAGGACGTCGACCTCTTCGGGGAGCGAACTCCACATCTGCGCTCGGGTGATGCTCATTCACTCTCCTCGGGGAGCTTCTTGGGACTCCACGGCGGCGTCTCGCCGCTCAAGATCTCCTTGAAGTGGGCCCGACCGATCCCCGCCTCACCACGATCGACGCAGCGCTCGTAGGCCCGTGCCTCGATCGCAGACCGCTCGTCGGGGGCGCGGCCCACCGCAGCGAGCACCCCCTCCTTGAACGCCGCCACCGCGGTGGGGGAGCGACGCATCACCACCGCAGCGAGCTCGAGCGCTCGCTGCAGGCCTGCATCCACCGTGGGCGCCCGCTCCTGGACCAGTCCGATCCGCATCGCCTCGTCTGGATCGATCCGCTCCCCGGTCATGCCCAGGCGCAGCGTCTGTGCGATCCCGATCTCGGCCCACAGCTCAGCGGTGCCCCCCGCACCGGGCACGATCCCCAGGCCGGTCTCGGGCAGGCCGAACACCGCACGATCACAGGCGATCCGCCAGTCGGCGGTGAGCAGGAACTCGGTGCCCCAGCCCAGGGCGATCCCCTCGACCACCACCACGTGGAACACCGGCGCCGCCCGCAGGGCCGCGAGCACCGATCGCTGCCAGCGCACATGGGCCTTGACCTGCTCGTCCCCCCAGCCAGCGCGCTCGGTGACGTTGGCCCCCGAGACGAAGATCGGGGTGCCCCTGCGCGACACCCGCCTCGAGAACGAGATCAGCGCCATCGCAGGGCTGTCGGTGAGGTGCCGGACCAGGAGCTCCAGCTCCGACAGCTGTGGGCTGCCCATCTCGTTGGCCTTGCCATGATCGAGCTGGAGCAGGACGACCCGCCCCTCGTGACGCAGGGACACCCCAAGGTGCTCAAAGCTCACTCGCACCCTCCGCTCCAGACCTCAGCGCCGACGTCGAAGGTGTACACGCAGCGCGCATGCCCCGCCTCGACCCGGAAGTTCTTCAGCCGGAGCTTGTCGCCGTCGGCCGTGGTGATCACCGCCTTGTACAGGCCCTCCCCCACCAGACCCAGATCGAAGGTGGAGGTGCCGTCCCAGGTGGCCTTGAAGCCGCTGGGGCCGGTGATGTGGATCGTGCCCCCTCGTGGATCGTTGTACCGCAGCACGCAGGGGATCGTCGGCCCCTTGAAGTCCCCCGGATCGGTGATCTGACCGTTGGGAGCAGCTAGCTCTGGATCCCCGGGATCCGGCTCGGGGGGCCGCTCGTTCACGTCGACCACCGGATCAGCGTCGCCTCCCCCGATCACCAGGGCGGTGGTGGTGAGGCCAAACAGGAACACGAAGATCCCGATCAAGATCAAGACCACCACCAGCCCAGCCCCCACGAACAACACCGTTCGGTTGGGGCCATCGGTGGGTGCGGCGCCGTCGATCACGCCGGAGCGGGCGCCGGAGCGGGCGCCGGAGCGGGCGCCGGAGCGGGCGCCGGAGCGGGTGCTGGAGCGGGCTCCATCGGTGGGCTGGACCGTGTCGCCGAGCCCGTCGGGCAGCCGGGGAGGGGTGGGTGCATCGGGGGGGGTGGCCGTGCCTGTGCTTGAGGAGCCCGTGCTGGCGGAGAGATCCTCGTCGACCACCGAGCCCGCGAGCGGATCCCCGGTGTCTGGATCGGGCAGGCTGGTCTTGGCCTCGGCCACCAGCGTGCGACAGAAGCGGCGGAGCCCCATGTCGCCCGCGTCCTGCGCCAGGATCTCCATGATCTCGACGAGCTGGGGTGCGCTGGGGCGCTCGCTCGAGTCATAGGACATCATCAGGCGCAGGGTGTCCCGCACCTGCTCACACCAGTCTTCGTCTCCCTCCAGCGGGATCTGAGCGACCCGATCCTCGATCTTCTTCTTGAACTTGTTGGGCCTGGGCGGGATCCGGCCAAAGCTCTCGAGGGCCAGCAGCTCGTACAGGGTGATGCCGAGGCTGAAGATGTCGGCGGCGGGAGTGTCTTCCTCTCCAAGCATGCGCTCGGGCGCCATGTAGCCCTGGCTGCCGAAGGCCAGCGCCTGGGTCTTGGCCTCCCGCTCAGCGAAGTTGGCCCGGGCGGTGCCGAAGTCGAGCACCTTCACGCCCCCGGCCACGGTCACAAAGACGTTGCTGGGCTTGATGTCGCGGTGGATGACGTGCAGGGGATCGCCTCCCTGCAGGGGGGTGCCGTTATAGGCCGCATCCAGCGCGCTGGCCACCGCCAGGACGATCTCAAACAAGGCCGCCCTCGGGAACACCATCTCCTTGTCCTTGAGGAACTGGATCATCCACTTGAGATCCACCCCCTCGAGGTACTCCATCACGATGGCGCACTTGCTGTCGATGCTGGTGAGATCCTCCACCTTGACGATGTGTTGGTGGCGGATCAGCCCCAGCAGCCGTGCCTCGTCGCGGGTGCGCATCACGACCTCGTCGTGGCTGGACCACTTGGCGTGGAGCAGCTTGACGGCCACGATCCTCGAGAACCCATCGCTCGAGATCTGCTCTGCGAGGTAGACCTTCCCGAAGCCGCCCTCAGCGATCTCCTTGATGATCCGAAACCGGCGACGCCCGATGCTCACAGGTTGGCCCCCGTTCCCTGGCTGGGGCGACCCCCCACCGGCTGGCTCGCGGGATCCGATCGGGCGACACTGTGCGGCCCGGATCCCGACACAACATACTCAATCACAGGCAGACCCATCAGCTGCAGATCCCGGTCTGGGTGTTGGCGAGCTCGGTGAGGAAGTGCATCAAGGCAAAGTACTCGATGGCCAGGACCTGGATCCGGGGTTCCTTGCTGGACAGCCTGGAGAACCCCCACCCCCCTACCAACCCCAGCGACCAGGGGCTCCTTCCCGACAGAGCGTCTTCCTCTCGGCTGAGCAGCACGGCGGAGACCGCCATCAACGAGGCCTCCGCCTTGCGGGACTCAGTGAGCTCGAAGTGCTCGTACAGCCTCGGCGTCAGGCCATCGAGATCGTACCAGGGCTGGCGCTCGAACCGGGTGAGGGTGCCTGCGTCGATCACCCTCCGGATCCCGTTCTCCTCCTCGACGAGGTAGGCCAGCGCGGCGTAGGGCTGAGGCAGCTCCCCGGGGCAGAACACGTCGACGACCTCGGCGGCCTGCTCGTCGAGCATCTTGAGGAACCTCGCCTGCCGCTGCTGGAAGCGGCTGATCCGGCCGGCTGCGGCCTCTGCCATCTCAAACTCCAGGCCCATCACCTGGAAGTTCGAGCGGCGGCTGCCTGCGAGGTACTGCAGGCCGCGCAGGGGCTCATCGTACTTCTTGCTCGTCTCGATCACCTCCCGGGTGGGGAGGCGCTCGAACACCAGCAGGGCGGCGTTGACCAGGATCCCTACGATCAACAACCCCGCCACCACCCAGGGCCGGAACATCACTTCACCACCTTGCGCTTGACCTCTTCTCGGGTGGGGATGTCGAACTGATCGCAGTAGCCATCAGACGAGACGAAGAACCGCCATGGCTTGAAGGCCTGCTCTTCTGGGTAGTTCTGAGCGTAGTAGCAGACCGCGAGGAAGTGCTGGGCGACGATCGTGTAGGCGTAGTGCTGAGTCTCGGCGAGGTAGACACCACCGCAGGCGCTGCGCTTGGTAAGATCCGGGCAGCGGATGTTCTGGCCGGTGAAGTGCAGCCCCTGGCCGGGGTTCTTCGTGATCCAGCGCTCGTAGGCCGGCTTCACGTTGACCGACTTGCGGTACTTCGATCCGAAGCGGCCGTCATCGTAGCCCGCGTTGTGGCTGGTGATCGTGAGCTGCACCGCGCTGCCAGAGCCCCGCAACAGGGGATCGCTCCAGGCCTCCCGCAGGGTGAAGATCGCGGCCGCGGTCGCCCTGGAGAGGTTCTTTCGATCGTCGACGTTGCAGGCGTCGATCACGCACTTGCCCTCGCTCATGTAGGCACCGTTCTCGCGGACCCTGGGGGGCGGGGCCTTCTCGGTGGGGCTCCACGAGATCTTGCGGTCGGTCTGGAAGGAGCAGCCCGCGACCCGGAAGTCAAGGCCCTCCCGCTCGAGGCGGTACGCCACCTCCGGCATGAACTGCCACCACCCCTCGGCACAGACCTCGCTGGTGATGCTGGCGTTGTACCTGCTCTCCTGGTAGGGGATCCCGGCGAAGACCTCGGGGAGATCGGCCTGACGCAGCGCGAGCACCACCTTGGCGTACTCCACCCGGACCGCATCGAGGCGACGGAAGAAGCTCCACGAGCTGGCGTGGCGTCGGACCGAGGCCGTCACGTGTTGGAAGAAGCGCTGATCCCAGGCCTCGGGCTCCTCCCAGCCCCGCTCCCGGGCCGCGGCGGCCTCGATGTTGGGCTCCATGATGAAGCGCATGTAGGGCTGCTCGAGCCCCTCGAGCAGCTCCTGGGCGAGATCGTCCTCGGAGACCTCGACGGACGCCCACATCTCGTAGCCCTCAACCGTGGGGCCGATGGTGGCCACCGGCCGGACGAGGTGCGCGGCCAGCCCCACCAGCAGGAGCGAGGCGGCGGTGGTCAGCGCGATCAGGAAGGAGCACCCCATGAACCACAGGGGCGCCACGCTCGTGCGGAGGAGGCTGACCCGTCGCACGTCGTAGGCCTCAGGCACCGGCTCCGACGCGCCGGGGGGCCCCCCCGCGACCTCCGACACCAGCCGCCCCTTCCGCCACACCCCAAGGCGCCGGCACTCCACGAACTCGATCGTCGCGCCCCGACCCACCGGGCCAAGGTGGATCACACACCCTCGGCTGAGGTGCTCAGGGCCGCTGATCGGATCGAGATCCTGCCAGCGGACGTTGGCATGGGGGGCCATCCGGACCTGGTTGCCTCCCACCGGAGCGACCTCGGCCCTTCCGTCCTCGTAGGCCGTGATCGTGCACTGGCGAGCGTCGAGCCCCCGGTACCCGGTCAGGGTGAAGCCACCGGGGCCCGGGCGTGCCCCGATCCGGACCACGGGGCCCCGGAGGACCTGCTCTCCCATGGCTGAGAGGGGCCCGTTGAGTAGCTTGACGACGACGTCCCAACGTTCTTGCGCCACCAGTCCCCGGGGAGGCGATGCTGAGGGGTTCGAGCACAACATGAGCCCGCAGCCCCGGACGTGAGGAGGCGCCGGTGGGTCGGGTTCGCTCGATCACCGCCATCGTAACCGAAACGAGGCCCGCGCATCAGCCGACATTGAGGATCCCCGACGGGACGAGCGAGATCTCAGTAGCGTCACCGATCACCTCGCGCAGAGGAAGATCCGCAGGGACCGGATCGTCGCCCACGCGCATGGTCCAGGCCCCGACGGGCAGCAGCAGCCAGTCCACCAGCCCCGCGATCAACCACGACGAAGGAGCTGAGAGCAGCATCGGCGTACGCAGCCGGGTGGGGGGATCGGTGTGGACCTCCAAGGTGACGATCCGGATCTCAGCGCGCGCGAGCCTCAGCCTCAGGGGGGCGCCCCCGAGGGTGGCCGCCGGCGTCCCCCCGGGGACCGCCTGATCCCGCTGCACCAGCTGGTGGATCCCGATGAGCCGCCCCGAAGGATCCACCGGGACGATGCCGAGCTCGACCGCCGCACGCAGGGCGACGGTCGCGGCCCGCTCCCCCTCCCCCACCGGCACCTGGACAGTCCTCCCACCATGCTCCACCACCAGGGAGGGCTGTGGCTTGGCGTACCGGCTCGGCGCCACCTCCGGGGTGGGCTCGTCGTCTGGATCCACCGCCGGAGCCCCGGGCGGCTCCTCGCCCGGAGCCCCGGGCGGCTCCTCGCCCGGAGCCCCGGCGGCGGAGGACGCCCCGGGCTCCTCGCCCGCCCCGGAGCGCTGGGAGATCGCGGCCCGGCGGGGGCGGCGTTCCCCGGAGCTGCTGGTGCGGAGCCTGTGCAGCAGCGCCGCCGCAGAGCTGGGCCCGAGCCCGTCGTCGACGGGCTCGAGCTGTACGTCGTCGGGACCATCCAGATCGATGTCTCCAGAGCCCACCACCCCCCCGGAGGCCTCCTCCGGAGGGGGTGGATCGGACGAACGAACCGAGCGTGGGGGCCCCGACGGGTGCGCGCGCCCCGATCGCTCCCGGGATCGAGATCTCCGGGCCGGGCGCGGCGGATCCGAGGCACGAGGCGGATCCGAGGCACGGGGCGGATCCGAGGCACGGGGCGGATCCGAGGCACGGGGCGGATCCGAGGCACGGGGCGGATCCGAGGCACGAGGCGGATCCGAGGCACGAGGCGGATCCGAGGCACGAGGCGGATCCGAGGCACGAGGCGGATCCGAGACACCCGTGGCTTCGATCACCCCGGTCGAGGGACCCGATCCATCCCGGGCGCGCAGCCGCTGCCGGAGACGCTCCCGGCGCTCAACCCGATCGAGCCCTCCGGTCGAGGGCTTCGGCCGCGCGGCCCTGGGCCGGGAGTCGGCGGGGGCCTCGGTCGAGGCCCGGCGGAGCCGCCGCCGCAGCCGCTCCCGCGGAGAGACGGTCGCTCCAGCCTCCGATCGGGCGGGGGCCTCCCACCTCGGCCGGGGCTGTGACGATCCCCCCCCTCCGGAGGAGGCCTCCCCGGGGGCGCCGTCCGACCCCCGGGACACCTCGGGATCCCCCGACGATCGAGCTCCACCCGGGGTTGGCTCAGGGGCGATCCGCCTCGATGGACGGGGCCTGCGCGGCGGAGGAAGCTCCCGCTCCTCGAACTCCGCTAGATCGGCGGCCAGCTCAGCCCGCTCCTCGGGGGTGAGCATCGCGGTCCGCCCCCCCACCACAGCCCGCCCCCGCTTCTCGGTCGCGCGCACCCGGGCCATGATCTCGATCAGGTTCGGCCCCTCGACATCGATCGCACCGAGCAGCTCGTGGAGATCGTGTACAAAGTCCAGCCCCGAGCCATAGCGCGTGTCTGGATCGGGCTTGAGCGCCCTGCCCAACACCTCCCGCACGCTCTGGGGCAGGTGCTCCCGCCACTGGTAGAGCCTGCGCATCCCCTCGCCCCGGCTCGCCTGGCGACGGATATCCTCGACCAGCCCGTCGTAGACCGGTCGCCCCATCATCAGCTCGAGGCTGATCAGGGCCAGGGAGAACAGATCCGAGGAGAGATCCTCGTCCTCCCCCTCGAGGCGCTCAGGTGGCACATAGCGGAACGAGTCCTCGGAGGGCACCCGATCGCCGTCCTCTCGCCAGGAGAGCAGCTCCACCTGGGGGATCCCATAGGCGATCACCTGTGGCTGCCCGTCTGCCTTGAGGAGCAGGTTCCACGGGTTGAGGTTGCCGTGGCTGTACACCTGCTGCTCGCTCGCGATCTCGGCGGCCTCGGTGAGGATCTCAGCGATGAGGTAGCACAGCTCGAGCCCAGCCTTCACCCCAGCCTGCTCACCCTGATCGGCAAAGATCCGGACGACCTCGGCGACGGTCCACACGGTGCCGGTGGCGTACACGAAGCTGCCGGTCTCAGGCTCGTGCGCCACCAACCGGGCGATCCCGGGCACCTCAGGCCGCTCCAGGAAGCCGAGGATCTGCTGAAGCTCAGAGCGGATCAGGGGGTGCTCGGAGTACGGCGCGTGGTGGACCAGGGCGAGGTGCTTCAGAGCGTTGTCTGGCTGCAACACCTCGACCAGATCCACCGCCGGCCCCTGGATCTTCCTCCCGGTCGCCGACATGCCCGCGATGACATCCTGTCCTGCCTGTGCCAACCATCGCCCCCAGGGGACGGAGCCTAACCCCGTGGCGTCGGATCTGAGCAGGGCCCCAGACCCGATCGACGAGCCCCCCGGAGCCCTCGAATGAAGCACAGCCAGATACGTCAGCCTGGTCCCAGGAGGCCCGATGTCCATGCTCGTGGCGGCGCTGCTCACCCCGGCCCTCGCCCAGGAGCCCGACGGAGACAACGAGATCCCCGAAGCTCAGCCCGAGCCCGAGCCCGAGCCCGAAGCTCAGCCTGAGCCCGAAGCTCAGCCCGAGCCCGAGCCGATCACCGTCGATCTCAGCGCCGATCGAGCGCTGCGATCGGCCCTGGATGCGATCGACGGCACCTCGGCTGAGTCAGGCTCCAGCCTCGACGAGTGGGCACCGCTGTCGGAGGGGCTGCTCCGGGGTCGCTTGGGGATCCGCCCGGAGCTGGCCCTCGCCCTGCTGCCGGGCCAGCCCACCACCTGGGCCACGCGGGTGGGCGCGACGCTGTCGCACCGGTGGTGGCCGCTGGGGGAGGCCGCGGTGCAGCTGGGGGGCCAGACCGATCTCACCGCGATCTTCCCGGTGGGCCGGGCCATGGGCCGCAGGCTGGTGCTTAGCGCTCAGGTGGGTCCCTGGCTGGGGCCGGTGGGGCTGAGGCTGGGGCCAGTGGTGCGCTCGGATCGGACCGAGTGGCGAGGCGCGGGGCTGACCCTCGAGGACGCGCTGCTGCTCGGAGGGCGCGCCACCGTCAGCCTGGCCCTGGGGCCGCTGCGTCCGACCGCGGGGATGGAGCTGGGGGTGATCGCCGCGGGGCCCCGTCCCCCGGCCGATCCCACGGACGCCGTCCTGCCCCTGCTCGGAGACGAGACCGGCTACAGCCTGGGCCTGGCCTGGATGGGCCGCCCCCTGAGCGGGAGCCTGCACACCACCCTCCGCCAGACCACGATCGGCCCCGAGATCGACGTCCGGATCGGGGCGGGCCTGCGGCTGTAGCACCTACCCTGGGCTCTGGTCGCGCGATGGGCCCGTCGCGGTGTCCAACCCCCGGCCCGGGCGTCGACCAGCACCAGGCGACAGCGCACAAGGAGGAGACGTGATCACACTCTGGATCGGGATCGCCCTGGCGGGCCCTGCCCCCGAGGGCGTGGATCTCGAAGATCTCGACCACTGGGAGTCCAGGAGCCGGGCTCTGCTCGAGGGGCCACAGGGGTGCTGGGATCTGAGCGGGACCCTGGAGGTCCAGCTGGCGCTGTTCACCCCGCCCGGGCTGTGGAAGCGTGCTGAGAAGCGAACCCTGCGTGCCTCGGGCTCTTTCAGGGGCCAGATCGATGGAGGCACCTGGCGATCGTTCGACTACACCATGACCGTGACCGACGACAGCGATCTCGAGCTCGACACCGACGATCACATCTTTGTGCCTGTGTTTCCCTTGATCGGAGAGATCGATCAGGCGGTGGTCAACGCCGACGAGCAGGAGCCCCCCCCTCCCGGGGAGGGCTCAGTGTCGATCAGCGTCGGCTCGAGCTCGGGGCTGGAGATCACCTCGAGCTCCAGCGAGGCGATGAACCTGCTCGACGAGATCATGGAGGCGATCAAGCCGTCCGCCACCACCAGCTACGCACAGTGGTTCGACGAGCCCGCGGGGGTCAAGCTGCTGCAGGACGCTCCGATCAACGACTCCCCCCGCTCCCCCCGGCTCACGCTCTCGACCTTCTTCCCCGACGGAGCGCCACACGCCACCGAGCTCGATGTGGACTTCCCACCTCGATACAAGGCCGGCAAAGGGCTGATCCGGATCACCCTGATCGAGCCTCAGATGCACCTGCGGGGCAAGGTGGTCGGCGAGGAGATCCTGCCGACGATCGAGAGCTCGTCCCTGGTCGCAGGGGCGCTCGGGTTCACCGTCGGCTACGAGCAGAAGATCACCTATGATCGAGCCACGGCGTGCACCTCGAGCCCGAGCACGTCTCCGTCCGGAGAGACCGAGCCGCGCTAAGATCCTCAGGCGCCCTCCGGAGGATCCGCCATGCCACCCAGCGATCGCCGGGGACGCCACGCTCGAACCGATCCCCTGCAGATCGAGCGACCCGATCGGGGGGCCGCGCAGGAGCAGGAGCAGGAGCAGGAGCGTAAGACAGCGCCCGAGCGGGAGCGTCGGCGGGATCCAGCACAGGATCAGCTGGGCAACCAGGGCGTGGCCGAGCTGCTGGGGGTGTCCACGCCGGCGCTGGAGCTGATCCCGGAGCTGATCCCGGAGCTGATCCCGGAGCTGCACACCGATGAGCTCGCTCCGGATCAGGGCGCGGAGCAAGACGGCGCAGATCTACAGCTCGGTGGAGACGACGATCCGCCCGTGGACGGCCCGCTGACCCCCGACGGGCCCCCCCCGAGCCAGAACGCT
Organism: Deltaproteobacteria bacterium; assembly: GCA_011376105.1. Lineage (GTDB taxonomy): Bacteria > Myxococcota_A > UBA796 > UBA796 > DRPG01. The sequence continues at coordinate 1,783 of DRPG01000253.1, read as the reverse complement.
TGGATCAAGCGCAAGGAGGAGCAGGAGCAGGCCCCCCGGATCCCCGACAGATCCCGGCTGCCCCCCGAGGATCGGGCGTGGCTCGATGCGATCGGAGGCCTCCCCGAGCCGGTACCCGGTAGCCTCCAGCCCTCGGTGGAGGTCGCGGTCCTCGGGGGGGGCGGCTGGATCCGGGGAGCGACGCACCGCTGGCCCGACGATCTGGTCCACCAGGCCCTGGCTCGGCTGATCCAGCCCGCGGCCCCCTGCCTGATCGATCCCCACGGCCGTCCCCTGCTGGCCCGGCTCCGGGCCCTCGCCATCGCCCGGGCGCTGCTGCGGATCGATCCCGCGCACGCCCCGGCAGAGCACCTGAGCCTCGAGCTGATCGGGCGACAACACGTGGTGGACGAGATCGTGCACCAGGTCAGGGACAGCGGGGTGAAGCTACCCAGGGCTCAGACGATCCTCTCTGAGATCCTCGGGCTGCGGCACCCCCCCGCCACGCCGCCCACGACGAGGCCCGGCGATCGGACGCTGACCAGGGACGTGCTGGCCCTGCTCGCGTGGCGCTCCCCGCGGCGCCTGGTCCCGGAGCTGCGCCCGCCGGAGCCGCCCTCCACCGATCCGGACGATCCCCTCGATCTGGACGCGGTGCTGGCCGCCCACACTGGAGGTCGACCTGATCCGATCCGGCAGCTCCAGGAGGCCGCGGTCCGGGCGGCGGAGGCCACCGCCGCCGCCGCCGCTCAGCTGCGGACCCGCGCCGCCGCCGCCGCGATCGCACTGACCGAGGCGCGGGTGGCCTCGGGCCTGCCGGCGAGGACCGAGCCCCTGCTGCACCTCGCGATCTGCCTCGATCGGGACGTCCAGGAGATCCTCCAGCTGCTGGTCGAGATCGCTCGGGCGGCTCAGGCGGGCTCTGTGGCCCCACGTGGGCTCCACAACGGCCTGAAGCGGGCCTGCCGCCAGCTGGATCTAGCCCACACCCACGTCGTCGTGGGCCTGGTCGCGGTCGCGGAGGTGGATCTGCCCTCGCCCTCGCCTCCAGCCTCCGATCCAGCCCCCGATCCCCTCGCCCGGGCCTGGGCCGACGGCACCCCCGCCGACGCGCTGGCGTGGGTCGCAGCTGCGCCTCCGGGGCCCGGGCAGCAGCGGGCCCTCGGGTTCACCCAGGCCGCCTGCGGGGCCCCGATCCCCGAGCTGATCGCGTGCTTCACCGAGCTACACCAGGCCACCGACCCCGACGATCCCCTCGGGGGGGTCCTTGAGCTGTGCCTCGCGTCGGGGGCCCTGTGGATCCCCGATCCCGGAGCCAGCCTCCGCTGGAGCAGAGCGCTGCTCGACAGGGCGGAGGCGGGGGGCGATGGCCTGGCGCTGGCGGCCGCGGCCCTGACCGGAGCAGAGGCCCACTACGCAGCCCACGATCCCCAGGCCGCCGAGGCCCTGCGACGCCGGGCCGGGCTGGCCTGCCGCGCGCTGGGGGCCGACGGGGCGGTGAGCCTGCTGGCACGCTGGACGCCCCCCGAGGATCCTGGCGCGCCCGGACAGGGGTGATCCGCCCTGCGCGACCGACCCTGGGCCGGGATCGCCTGGGCTCGAGTAGAGTCTACAGGCGCCCTCAGCCCTGGCCGGGCACAAACCCGCACACCGCGCAGGTGGAGCCGTCGGGCGCCAGGGCGCTGCTGGCCTGGTAGCAGCCCCGGTGGAACACCCGACCACAGGAGAACCGACACTCGGCCTTGATCTCCGCTGTGACCGGGTTGCCACAGATCGCACAGGGCCAGGTGACCATCGCCTCGGC
>DRPG01000252.1 GCA_011376105.1 Deltaproteobacteria bacterium | reverse complement strand
GGAGCGGTGCCCCGTCGCTACGGGGTGCTGCCCCCCGGGCGCTACCTGCCGCTGGCCGAAGCGCTGGCGGCGTCCGGGATCGAGGCTGTGCAGCAGCGGATCTGCTCCTCCACCACCCGGGCGGAGGTGGCGCTCGGGTTCACCTACCTAGGGCAGCTACAGCTCGGGGCGGGCCGTCCAGAGGGGGCCCAGGTGCTGCTGCATGCCGCCGACGTGTGGGGGGAGCCCCTCGCGATGGTGGCCCTCGGCGAGGGCTACCTCCACGGCGCCCCCGGCCTCCCGCCCGATCCAGTGCGGGCCTGGCGCTACCTGCAGGCCGCCCTGGCGATCTGCGATCAGGATCCCTGGCTGGCGGGTTCTCTGGGGATCGAGATCCGGGGCCTGCTGACTAGTTTCGCCCTGCTCGATCTCGATCCCCAGGTGCAGCGGCCACAGGCCCGGGGGTTCATCGAGCAGCACCTCGAGGCATACCTGCGGCTGTCCCGCCCGGCGTCGGCGGGGTGGGATCCACCGGGCTGGTGGCTCAGCGCCCGCAGGTGGCTCAGCGCCCGCCGCTGAGGCTCAGCGCCTGCCGCTGAGGCTCAGCGCCCGCAGGGGGCTCAGCGCTCGAGGTAGGCCGCGGTGAAGGTCTCGGGGGGGAGCTCTTCCTCGCTGAGGTTGAGCCTGTGCTCGGTGATCTCGAGGGTGGTGTGGGTCCCCCGCTGGAGGTTGGACATCTTGGAGAGCACCGGCAGGGAGATGTCGCCCTCGACCGCGACCTGCTGGACCTCGAGCAGCTTCAGGGGCTGCTCCTTCTTGTCGAAGAACTCCACCTTGCGGGCGACGTGATCGGACTTGCTGATGTGGGCGCGGATCCGGGAGTACTGGACCGAGTCCTCGGGGATGGTGTCGATGACCCAGGTGAGATCTGTCTCCTCGACGAGGGTGTGTCGGCCCTCAGCCGCCTCGCGGATGTCGAGATCCTCATAGCTGAAGTCGCTGCCGATGAACGCGCCCTTGCGGGAGCTGCCGCTGATCCGGTTCACCCGCTTGTACACGGGCAGGTAGGTCATCTGCTCGTCTGCGGCGGTGTCGTGATCGATCATCAGCAGCTTGGTGCCGGCGACATCCGACGGCGCCTTCACCTCGATGTAGGAGCTGACCTTGTCGGCCTCGCGCCGGGAGCGGAGCTCCAGCTCCTTCACCCGCTCGCTGCCGGTCTTCGACACCACCACCATCCGGAGGGATTGGATCGAGCTCTCCACCTGGTTCGCGGCCCGGGCCCGCTCGATGATCTCCTCTGCGGTGTCTGCGTACGCGACGACACCTACCCACAACGCCACAAGCACAGACAAGCCGCCCTCCTCCAGACACACGAGGCTAACCCCTCGCCACAGCGACCTCATCCCTCCGGGGCGGATCTCCTCTGTGTGGCACGGTCGCGATCGCGTGCGAGGGGTGGACGACGCCCACCCCCCGTCCCCCACACCCCCCGTTGGGGGACGTGATCTGGATGTCTGTAGACAGAGGAGGGCCGGCCACTGGGGCCGGCCCTCGCGTCGATGGTGCCTTGTCAGGATCAGGTGTGGTGGGCGATACTGGATTTGAACCAGTGACTTCCACCGTGTGAAGGTGGCACTCTCCCACTGAGTTAATCGCCCGACTCGGACCTCCTATTGTGTCTCCCCCGGGCGTCAAGGCCGAGCTGGGTGTGGTAGGTTCCCTGTCCATGGTGCCCTCGGACTACCGGCTCGATCACGTTACTGCCAGGCTGATCGAGCGCCTGGAGGGCGCGAGGCGTACATTCGGTGACGACGAGCGGGCCGCGCGTGCGGCCTTCGAGGAGACCGCATCGGCCCACATCGAGGCCGTGATCGCCGAGTACCGAGCGCTGGCCTTCGAGGAGCCCTCAGCCCACGCCGCGTTCCTTGAGCGCGAGGTGCTGCAGACGGCCCTGCCTCGCTATGTGCGGCTCGCGGTGCAGATGAACCGGGCCGAGGCTGAGGGGTTCGGGTTTGGCTGGCTCGCAGAGCCCCTCGGGCGCTTCGCCCTGGTGGGGGTGGCGGCGGTGGGGCTGCTGTTGATGGTCCGGCTCGCGGCCGCGCCGCTGATGTGGCCGCTGCTCTTGTTTGATCTGTCGCTGCCCCTGTGGCCCTCGATCGGGGCCTGGCTGGGGGGGCGCCGTTACACCAACCAGGTCGTCCAGATCGTGGACGACATGGCCCGCATTCAGGACAGCGAGGGGCTGTACCTGTCCGACGCCCAGCGCGAGGCCATGGCCGAGCTGGGCGCTCCGTCCACTCCGACACGCGAGGACCCATGAGCAAGCGGAGACGCAACGTCGTCAACCTGAACCTGGGGGGCTCCGACGGCGTCGCCCGCGCCCTAGGGGGCGTGGCTGGCCTCGCGGGGATCGGGCTGGTCCTGCTCTTGGTCGCGGTGGTCTGGCTCACGATGACCACCACCGTCGGATCGGACGAGCTGGGGGTCCGCCAGGTGTACTTCGGGCCGGGCAAGGGGGTGAGCGAGGAGCTGCACGGGCCCGGGCTCCACCTGGTGATCCCGGGGTACGAGCGGCTGCACGTGTTCCCGCGCGATCTGCAGATCCTCGATCTGAACGACGACGAGCTGGCCCACTCCGACGCCGGGGGGGAGTACCCCGAGGACTACCGGGTGGCCCCCGCGATCCGGATCCAGACCAGCGAGGGCTACCAGGTCACGGTGGATGTGGCGGTGCTGTACCGGGTCGTCGATCCATACGCGGTGGTCACCAAGGTCGGCGTCGGGCGGATCTACGAGACCAAGATCGTGGCCCGTCGGGCCGACAAGATCCTCAGGCAGACCCTGGGGCGCCTCGACGCCGAAGACTTCTACGACGACGAGCGCCGGATCCATGCGGCTGAGTCCGCCCGGGAGCTGCTCCAAGAGGATCTCGCGTCCTGGGGGATCCAGGTCTGGGCGGTGCTGCTGCGAGACTACATCTACGATCAGCGCTACCAGGAAGCGATCGAGCAGCGCAAGATCCAGGATCAGAAGGTGTTCAAGAACAAGGCCGAGGCGATCGCCGCCAGCCGGGAGGCGGAGAAAGATCGGGTGCTGGCCGAGGGGCGCGCCAACATCGACGTCGAGATCGAGCGCGGTCGGGCCGAGGTCCGCAAGGTCCGGGCCGACGCGGATCTGTACTACCGTCAGCGCGTCGCCGAGGGCGATCTGCTGGTGGCCCTGGCCGAGGCTGAGGGCACCAAGCTCGAGAACGCAGCGCTGCAGCAGGCCGGCGCCTCCAACATGGTCGGCCTCGAGATGGCCGAGACCCTTCGGGGTACCAAGGTCATCATGGTCGACAGCAGTCGCGGGGGGGTGAACCCCCTCGATCTCGATCGCCTGATCACGGGGTGGTAACGATGAGATGGATCGGCCTGATCGGTGCCTGCCTCCTTGTGGGCTGTGCAGCCTCCACCGAGTCCACCGAGGTGGGGGTGCGCACGGTGCACGTCTCGCTGCTCGGGGGCCGTGGGGTCCAGCAGGAGGTCTACCCCCAGGGGCAGACCTACTTCTTCTTCCGACCCACGTCCGAGTGGACCGTGTTCGAGGTCGGTGTCCAGAACCTCGAGATGCTCCGCGAGACCGGTGAGGGCAGCCGCAAGGGCGACGACAGCCTCCGGTTCAAGACGATCGACGGCAACGACATCTCGGTCAACGTCACCGTGGCGTGGAGCGTCGATCCCTCGCTGGCGCCCTATGTGCTGCAGTTCGTCGGAGACAGCACGCTGGAGGTCGAGCAGAAGCTGGTGCGTCCGGTCTCCCGCACCGTGATCCGCGACGTGCTCAACCAGCTGACCTCCGAGGAGTACTACCAGGCAGATCGGCGGTTCCAGATGGCGGAGGAGGCCCGCGAGCGCCTCGATCGGATCCTGGGCCAGGAGGGGGTGCTCATCGAGCAGGTCCTGCTGGGGGAGCACAAGTTCAACACAACCTATGAGCAGATCATCCGCGACAAGAAGGTGGCGGAGCAGGAGGCGGCACGCCTGAGCTCCGAGACCGAGGCCGCCGCCGAGGAGATGAAGCGCGATCTGGAGAAGGCCAAGGGCCAGGTCTCCAAGTCGATGGAGGAGGTCCTGGGCGAGTCGAAGAAGCGTCGGCTGGAGGCGGACGCGATCTACTTCGAGCGCCAGCGCCAGGCCGAGGCGATCCTCGCGGAGAAGCGCGCCAACGCCGAGGGCCTGACGGCTCAGGCGAAGGCCCTGGCGGGCTCAGGGGGGCGAAACATGGTCAAGCTGAAGGTCGCCGAGGCCCTCAAGGGAAAGGACATCCTGTTCATGCCCTCGGGTGGCGGGCTCGATCTACGCCGCACCGACGTCAACGCCCTGCTGACCGCCTACGGCATCGAGGCGGCCACCGCCGACGCCTCGCAGTGATCCGGGCTGCGTCGGCCCTCGTCCTGGGGCTCTCCCTGCTGGGGCTGATGTCCACCTGGGTGGCCGCGACCCACAGGGGCCGGGTGGGCTACGCCGGCCTGAAGGGCGCCCCCGACGGGACGGAGGGGGTCTTGTCGCTGTTCGAGGTGTCCAGGCTGTGGCCTCCGGATCGCTACGAGGTCCGCCGGGGAGCGCTGAGCTTCGTGGTGCACGGAGATCCCCGGGCGCTGTCGGTCGGGGAGGAGTGGACGATCGGAGGCGTGTTCCAGCAGGGGGAGCTGATCGAGTCCTGGCGGGCTGCGGCCCCGGGGCGCAGGGGCAAGAAGCTGCTCGGGCTGCTCGGCCTGTCGGTGTCGGCGATCATCGGTCTCGCCTCGCTGCAGATCACCTCCGACGGGCTGCGGATCCGTGGCTGATCTGGTCACCCACCTGTGCTCAGCCCTGCTGCCCGGTGCGTTCCTCCGCTCAGCCTGGGTGCCCCTGATCGGGGTGGGGACGGTCCTGCCCGACGCCCTGGGGCGTGCGGTGCCCCTGGCCCTCGAGCGGATCCAGCTCGCCGGAGCTCCGCTGCCCGACGAGGTGATCTGGTCCTGGGGGGCGCTGCACGGGCCCTCGGGCATGCTGTTGGTCGGCCCGCTGATCGCGCTGGCCTTTGTGCGGGGGCAGCGGGGTCCGGCGCTCCAGGCGCTGTGGCTCGGGGTGGTGCTCCACCTGAGCCTCGACGTGCTGCAGTTCCACCATGGCCAGGGCTACCCCCTCCTCGCGCCGCTGTCGTGGGCCACCTTCGAGCTCGGCTGGATCGGGAGCGAGGCGACGGTGCCCCTGGCCTTGCCCCTGCTGGGGATCACCGCCGCGGCCTGGCTGCCCCGGGGGCTCCAGCGCTGGGCCGGGCGGGATCGGGCGAGGCGCTGGGTGGTGGCGAGCGGGCTGCTGCATGGCCTGCTGCCCGCCGGGGCCTTGCTCTGGATCGCTGCGCCTAGGCTGGGCGGGGCGGTGGCGATCGTGTACGTGGCCTACCTGGTGCTCAGGGCCTCAGCGTGGTGCGCTGATCATGAGCTGGGCAGCTCGACCGACCAGGGCTGAGGGGGGCGCTCTCCCTGACAGCATCGCCCCGAGGGCTGATCGCCGATCCCTCCCCGGAGCGTCGTGGGGCTGTTCGGGGGTAGACCTCCACCGTGCGCGTCCCTCGATCGAGCGAGCCGTGGAGATCCTGCCGGAGGAGGCGAAGAAGATCGCCCGGGCGGTGATCTCGTCGCCGTCACAGGAGAGGATCTCCAGCGCGAAGGGGATCTCGTTGGTGCCCGCCGTGCCCGACCACCGCCCGGGGGGGGCAGGGGGGAGACGCGGGAGGTGGGATGGGTCTCGTCAAGGCCCGGGGACGTGCTCGTCTCGGTCCCGCCCTCGCTGGTGCCTTCGCCGCCCTCGCCGGGAGGGGGCCGCTCTGGGCTCGGGCGCTCCCGCTCTGGGCTCGGGCGTCCCCGCTCCGTCGGGCGTCCCCGCTCCGTCGGGCGTCCCCGCTCCGTCGGGCGTCCCCGCCCCCGCTCTGGGCTCGGGGGCCCCCTCGCTGGTGCTCTGCACAGCGTCTCCTCCGGGCTGAGCGTCGGCGCCGATCTCGGGGATCGTGACAGGGTCACGTCCTGGGTCCACGCTGGAGCTCGTCGGGAGGATCGGGGCCGGAGCGGTCGGAGCCGTGGTGGGTGGGGGCGCTGGGCGTGGGATGAGCTCAGTGGCTCGTCCTTCCCGCAGGGCCCGTCGCTCCTCGCT
>DRPG01000251.1 GCA_011376105.1 Deltaproteobacteria bacterium | reverse complement strand
GCTCGGGCCTCGGCCTCGGTGAGGCCCACGCTCGCGACCTGGGGCTGGCAGTAGGTGCAGGAGGGGATGGAGCTATAATCGATGTTGGGCACGGTGTGGCCTGCGATCCGCTCCACGCACAGCTCGCCCTGACGGGTGGCGGTGTGGGCCAGCCCCCCCTCGGGGGTGAGATCCCCCAGGGCATAGATCCCCGGCACGTTGGTCCGCATCGAGGCGTCCACAGGCACGAAGCCTTGATCGAGCCGGACCCCGAGCGCCTCGAGCCCTAGTCCCTCGGTGTTGGGGGTGATCCCCAGGGCCAACAGGGTGAGCTCGGCCCGCAGCTCGGTGCCGTCCTTGAGTCGGGTCAGGGTCCCGGCGCCCTCCCGGGTCACCGTGTCGACGAAGGTACCGAGGTGAAAGCGGATGCCTGCCTTCTCGAGGTGCTTGCGTGCTTCCTTCGCGATGTCCCGATCCTCCCGGGGCAGGATCTCCGGCAGCCCCTCCACCACCGTGACCTCGACCCCGAGCCCCGACCAGAAGTAGGCGAACTCGAGCCCGATCGCCCCCGCCCCGAGGATCGTGGCCGATGCGGGGCGCTGATCGAGCACGATCGCCTCCCGGTAGGTGAGGATCCTCTCTCCGTCGGGCTCCATCCCTGGGAACCACCTTGCCCTGGCTCCGGTGGCCACCAGGACGTGATCTGCGGTCAGCACCCGATCGCCCACCACGACCTCGCCGGGGCCCTGCAGCGTTGCCTCGCCCTGGATGTGGGTGACGCCATACTTCTTGAACAACCCCGCGACGCCGCGCTCGTGGCGCCGGGACACCTCGCGGCTCCGGGCGATCACGGCCGCAAAGTCGATCTGTGGCTCGGGCACGGACAGCCCGAAGTCGCCCGCGTGCTGGATCTTGCGGACCAGCTCAGCGGTCTTGAGCAGGGCTTTGCTGGGGATGCACCCCCAGTTGAGGCACACGCCACCGAGCCTCTCGCGCTCGATGGCGGCGACTCGGAGCCCCAGCTGGGCGCCGCGGATGGCGGCGGGGTAGCCCCCTGGGCCCGCCCCGATGACGATCACGTCGAAGTCGGCCAACGTTGGTTCTCCTCTTGGCGCGTGTCAGCGGCGGGGCGTCTGTGGCTCCGCCCGGCCCTCGGGCGGGGGGGCTACACCATCAGCAGCCAGGGGCTCTCTACGTAGCCCCGCAGGGTGCGCAGGAAGGTGGCCCCCACGGCCCCGTCGATCACTCGATGATCGCAGGTCATGGTGACCTTCATCCGCCAGCCCGGCCCGAAGCCACCGTCGATCACGACCGGCACCTGCTCGATGGATCCCACCGCGAGGATCGCGGACGCGGGGGGGTTGATGATCGCGGTGAAGTGCTCGATACCGAACATACCGAGGTTGCTGATCGTGAAGGTGGCGCCGGTGTACTCTTCGGGGGTGAGGCGCTGCTCCCGGGCGCGGGCGGCCAGCTGTCGCACCTCCGTCGCGATCTGGGACAGGGTCTTGTGATCGGTGTTGCGCAGCACCGGGGTGATCAGGCCCTGCTCCAGCGCGACCGCGACGCCGACGTCGACCTGGCCGTGCCGCACGATCTCGGTGTCGCCCCACGAGGCGTTGACCTCGGGGTGATCCGCCAGCGCCCTCGCCACCGCGAGGATCAGGATGTCGTTGTAGCTGATCTTGAGCTCGGGCAGCTTGGTCTTGAGCTGGGTGCGTAGATCGACGAACCCCTGCATGTCGTAGGTCGCCGTCAAGAAGAAGGTCGGGATCTGCTGGTGGGACTCGAGCAGTCGCTTGGCGATGGTCTTGCGCATAGGGGTGTTGCGCACGTGCTCGTCGGCCCGGACCGGGCCTGCCCCCGGGGCGGTGGGCGCCCGTGGGGCCGCCTCGACGTCGGCCCGGGTGATCCGACCTCCGGGGCCGGTGCCCTCGACCCTGCGTAGATCGATCCCCATCGCCTCAGCCACCTTGCGGGCCAGCGGCGAGGCCGCCACCCGCTCCCCGTCTGCGGCGAACCGGATGTCCCCCGGAGGATCCATGAACAGCTGGTGAATGGAGCGCCCCTCCCAGGTCCGCTCCACCGTGCCGGTCGCGGTGGGCTGGCGTGCTCGGGGAGCAGAGCCCGGAGCGGAGGGCTGGGCCGGGGCCGGGGCCGGGGCCGGGGCCGGGGCCGGGGCCGGGGCCGGGGCGTCGCCTGCCAGGGCGGCCCTGCGGGTCTCGAACTCGGCCAGCAGCGAGGAGACGTCCTCGCCCGCGTCCTGGCCCCAGATGGCGATGGGGAAGCCGGGCGGGACCTCGTCTCCCTCGGCGATCAGGTGCTTGATCATCACGCCTGCGTCGAAGATCTCGGCCTCCATGTTCGCCTTGTCGGTGCCGACCTCAGCCACCGCGGCGCTGGGCTCGAAGGACTGACCCTCAGCCACCTTCCACTCGACCAGGGTCCCCACCTCCATCGTCGGGGAGATCGAGGGCATCTCGTAGAACTCGGCCACGTTCAGGCTCCTGTCAGGGGATCAGCGATGGCACACGGTTCGGGCTGCATCCACCACACGATCGATGGACGGCAACACGAGCTTCTCGAGGTTGGTCGCGTAGGGCTGGGGCACGTCTCGGTTGCACACCCGCAGCACCGGCGCGTCGAGGTGATCGAAGCAGGCCTCCTGGATCCGGGCGATCACCTCGGCGGCCACCCCGGCGAAGGGGAAGCCCTCCTGGACCACCACCGCCCGGTGGGTCTCAGCGACACAGCGGAACAGCAGGGCCTCGTCGAGGGGACGGATCGTGCGCAGATCGAGGACCCGGGCGCTGACGCCGTGTCGCTCGAGGACGGCCGCGGCCTCGAGGCAGGTGTGGACCTGCTTGTTCCAGGTGATCAGCGTGACGTCCGTGCCCCCGCGCTTGATCTTGCCTTCGCCCAGGGGCACCAGGTACTCCTCGTCAGACACCTCCCCCTTCGCACCATAGGACAGCTCGGACTCCATGAAGATCACGGGATCGTCGTCGCGGATGGCGGCCTTGAGCAGGCCATAGGCGTCGGCTGGATCGGCGGTGCTCACCACCTTTAGCCCGGGGAAGTGGGCGTAGATCGACTCCAGGGCCTGGCTGTGCTGGCTGGCGAGGTTCTCGGCGGCGCCGGTGGGGCCCCGGAAGACGATGGGGACCTTGTAGCTGCCTGCGGTCATCTGGTAGATCTTCGCGGCGTTGTTGACGATCTGATCGTAGGCCACCAGGCTGAAGTTCCAGGTCATCAGCTCGACGATCGGCCGCAGGCCAGCCATCGCAGCCCCGATCCCCAGCCCCGCGAAGCCGTTCTCCGCGATGGGGGTGTCGATGACGCGCCTGTCGCCGAACTCCTTGAGCATGCCCTGGGAGACCTTGTAGGCGCCGTCGTAGTAGGCGACCTCCTCTCCCATGAGCAGCACGCGATCGTCTCTGCGCATCTCCTCGGACATCGCGCGCCGCAGCGCCTCTCGGAGCTGGAGCTGAGCCATCAGATCTCCCCGCTGGAGTCGGACGTGGTGCCGGCGTAGGTGTAGTCGTACAGGTGGGCTGGATCCGGCTCAGGGGAGGCCCCGGCGAAGGTGTAGGCGTCCTGGGCGATCACCTCGATCTCGTCCTTGATCCGGGAGAGGGTGTCCTGATCGACCTGGTGCTCCTCGATCAGGCGCCGAGCCGCGCTCTTCAGTGCATCCTTGGCCTTGAAGGACTCGAGCTCTCCTTCCTTGCGGTACTTCGCCGGATCGCTCATCGAGTGTCCCCGGTAGCGGTAGGTGACCGCCTCGAGGATCACCGGCCCCTGGCCCGAGCGCGCGTGATCCACCGCGGCCTTCACGTTGCGGTACACGTCGGCTACGTCGAACCCGCCGAACTGCCACCTGCGCATCCCCACCCCGTCGCCCCGGCGGGACATGTCGGTGAGGAAGGACTGGCGCTCTAGGCTGGTGCCCATCGCATAGTAGTTGTTCTCACACAAGAAGACGCAGGGCAGCTTCCACAGCTGAGCCAGGGCCAGGGCCTCGAAGAAGGCCCCCTGCTGGGCCGCGCCGTCGCCGAAGAAGCACAGCGCGACGGTGCCGTCTCCCCGGTACTTCGACGCGAACGCAGCGCCTGCGGCCAGGGGCACGTGCCCCCCCACGATCCCGAACCCGCCAAAGAAGTTGTGGGCGGCCGATCCCATGTGCATCGATCCACCGATCCCGTGGGTGACGCCATCTCGACGACCGAACAGCTCAGCCATGACCGCCCGGGGGGAGACCCCCCTCGCGATCGCCTGGCCATGATCCCGGTACGCGGTGACCACCGTGTCTTCGTCCCTCAACGCGGCGATGGCCCCGACAGCGACAGCCTCCTGGCCGATGTACAGGTGGCAGAAGCCGAGGATCTTGCGCTGGGTGTAGGCCTTCGCTGCGAGCTCCTCGACCCGCCGGATCAGGGCGATCCGGCGATACCACTCCAGCAGCTGGTCGCGGGAGATCTCGATGTCTTGCAGGTTGTCGGGGCGGCCTTCTGGATCGAGCGGCAGGTGCTGCGCGGTGGCGATCGCCATGCAGGCTCCTTGGGGAAGGTTGTGGGTGGTACCACAGCCCCCCCAACGTTGCCACCACTGACTATCGATCGAGGGGCCCCCTCGCTAGGGTGGCCGCGGTGGTGGGGCCCAGCACCCACCGAGGATCGGAGCACGGCGCCCGGCCCCAGCTCACCGCCCCCCCGGACGAGGCGCCCGACGGCGTGGCCCACGGCCCGTGGCCAGCTCCCTGAGCGAGGCAAAGCCAGAGTCATCGAGCAGATCACAGCCCTGGCGGCGGGGATCCCGGTCGAGCCCGGCGCGGCCTCCGGGCTCGGCCGCCGGCCTCCGGAGCTGTCGACGGACGTCTCGAAGTCCGGGGCCTCGCGGCCGCTGGGGTTGGCGGCGGGCTCTCCGGGGGGCTGCTGTCCCGCCCTGCAGGATCCCGTCCCGCCCTGCAGGATCCCGTCCCGCCCTGCAGCACCCTGTCCCGCCCTGCAGCACCCTGGGGGCGGCGCTCGGGACCTGGCCCTGCTGGGGGCGGCCGCTGGCGCGTCATGATCTCCCCGAGCGCTTCAGGTCCGAGCGCGCACCGGACGGCCCCCGGGTTGCTGAAGCGGTTCGAGCGATATATATTTGTGATTTTGTCAAAAACTTACTCTATGCCCGGGGTGCGAGGGCTGCTCTCTGTCGCGGCTGATCTCGGTGGGTTGTGCGCTCTCCCGGCGCTGGGGGTAGCGGCCGTCGCCGCGGTGGCCTGGAGCGAATTGCTGCTCGGGCGGGGCTGTGGCTCGCTCGGGGCGTTGGTCGGGGTCGTGGCGCGCTACAATGCCCCGGTGGGCGGGACGGTGGTCCTGGCCCTCATCACCACCACGGTGCGGGCGTGGCGCAGGGCGGGTCCCCAGCAGGAGCCTTCCTGGGGGATCGGGACTGCGACACGGCCCATCATGAGCTAGGACTCCCCACCACGCGGAGGCACGGTTGGCTGAGGTCGGCTGGGCGGCGATGCTCGCTGCCGGAGACGTGAGCGGATTCAACGAGAAGCGGTCGGAGCGATCCCGCCCCGAGCTCTTTGCCGCCGATCTGGCGGGGAGCTCCCTCAAGGGCGTAGATCTGTCCAACGCGAACATGGAGAAGTCCGATCTGACCGGTGCAGATCTGACCGAGGCCAACCTGATGCGGGCGAACCTGTCGGGGATCGATGGCACGGGCATGAACCTGACCGACGCGCTGGGGCTGCGCGCCAGGTTCAAGGAGGCCTGGATGGACGGGGTTGATCTGACCGGTGCAGACTTCGCCCAGGCGACGTTCTCCGACGCCAACCTCCAGGGGAGCCGGGGCACCTACGTGCGGATGCCCCAGGCCAAGCTGCGGGGCTGCAACGCCGAGGGGGTGCTCTGGCCCGAGGTGGATCTGTCCGAGGCCAAGCTCCACCAGGCGACGTTCGCGAACGCGGATCTGCGCAGCGCGGATCTCACCGCGGCCAGCGGGGCGGAGGCGGACTTCTCGGGGGCCAACCTCGACGGTGTGCTGGCGACCGAGGCCCGGTTCCCCGGCGCCAGGTTCGTCGGGGCGCGGCTGGGGCAGGCGCGGATGCAGCGGATCAACCTGTCTAACGCTGATCTGTCGGGGGCGGATCTGTCCGCGGCGGATCTGTCTCAGGCGAACCTGTCGGGCGCCAACCTGACCAACGCAGTGCTCAAGGGGGCGGTGCTGGCCGACGCCAACCTCGAGGGCGCCGTGCTCACCGGCGTCGATCTGACCGACGCTGATCTGTCGGGCCTCGAGCCCGTCGAGCTGGGCCTGCCCGAGTCGATCCTCGAGGAGCTGGCGGCGTGGGGGGTCCCCTGGGATCCAGACGCCCCCTGGGTCTTCACCTCGGTGTCGGTGGCCCGGCGTGGCAAGCGCTACGCCATCGCCTGGATCAACCCCGAGGGGGACGAGCGCAGGTCGGTGCGGTGGGCGGTCCTCGGAGGCTCCAGGCTGCAGCACGGCGCGGTGCCTGTCCCCGCCGAGTCCGTCATAGATCTCCAGCTCGCGGCGGATGCTGAGGGCTTCACCGTGATGGTGCTCCGGGATCGCCCCGAGGGTGTGGTCGTCGGGGTCTATCCCCTGCGGGACGGCCAGCTGGGGGCCTCCCGCTCAGCCCCCCTGGGCTACGAGCCGGTGGTCAAGCCCGTGCTCCTCGAGGTCGACGGGCGGGTCCACATGCTCGGCCTCGCCCGACGGGGCCCCACCCTGGTGGTCTCCGATCTGTCCGCGGATCCACCAGAGGTCCTCGACTCAGGGCGGGTGGGCACCGCTCAGGGCTTCCTCCGGGGCCAGCCCGTGCTGTCGTGCAAGGGTGGGGTCGTGATCCCTATCCACGGCTCCCGGGCGGGCTCTCCACGGCGCACCCCCGAGGGCTTCCCCGGGATCCGGGGCCTGGTCGCTCCGATCACGGGCTCCGATGTGCTGATCGCGGTGTGGGTCGTGCCCCGGGTCGGCGATCGCCCCGGGGGGCTGCGGACCGCCGAGATCGGCCGCAGGCACGCTCCGGTCGCCGAGGTCGTGGGCTCCCTCGCCGGGGTGGTCGCCCTGGACGCGGTCCAGGAGGGAGAGCACCTCAGGGTCCTGTGGGCCGTGGCCGGCGACGACGGGCAGGGCGAGACCACCCTGCGCACCATGGTCCTGCCCGACGGAGAGCCCGAAGACCTCGACGCGCCGGACGATCTGTTCGAGATCCGGATGGCGCCCGGGATCGCGGCGTTGATCCGGATGGGGGGAGATCTCGTGCTCATCGACCCGAGCAGCGGCAAGCTCCTGGCGACCGCCGGAGCCTGAGCCGCTCTCGCCGGGGCCCACGCTCTCCTCGGGTTACCATCCAGGGGTGACCACTCGGGTGACGCAGAAGGGAACATGGCGGGTACAGACGACAACACCAAGCCCTGGGACGCTCCGGATCCCGCTCAGCTGAGGATCACGGCGACCCCAGCCCCGGATCGACACGCATCCGCCAACCCACCCCGTCCACCGGGTGCTCGTGCGTTCTCTGCACCCCAAGACGCCACCACCGCGATCGACGCACCTCCGATCCCGAGGGGGCGCCATGGCCGGGCTCCGGCCCCGGCGGTGGTCGACATCCGTGCCCCCACCCCCCGACCGGCCGTCACCGCCTCGGCGGCGATCTCAGTGGCCCCACAGCCGACCTGGAGCGACAGCGATCCGAGCCCCTCCAAGCCCAAGGAGGACGGGGCCCCCGAGGCCGTGATGCCCTGGTCCGTCCGGGTCGGGATCGGGGTCGGGGTCGCTGCCCTGGCGCTGGTGGGGCTGTCGATCGGGTACGTGGTCGGCAAGACCGCCTCCCAGGTCCTCACCGGCAGCCTCGATGTCGCTCAGGAGGTCCCGGTCCAGCCCAACGTCCCCGCCTTCCGTGGGATCGGGGTCGAGGGGGCGCCGGGCTCCGATCGCCACGATCGGAGGGGGCGCACCCCCAGGATCGACATCGCCCCCCGAAAGGCCCTGCTGCCCAGGCCCTCGTCCACGCCCGCGGGCGCCGCCGGGGCGATGGGGGCCGCGGTCCACGAGGCAGGCACGAACCCAGCAGTCGTCCGTGGCGTGCCCTCGGTGATCCAGGTGCGCCCCCGGGTGCCCAGTGCGACCCACAGGCCCTCCGATGCTGCGAGCTGGGAGATCCGGGTCTCCGATCCGGACGATCGAGAGCCTGAGTCGGTCGCTCAGCCCGCTGATCAGCCCGGGATCTCCCCCCTCTGAGCTTGCCCGACCCCGGGCCCGCCGCTCCGACGGTGCGGTCGCTCCGACGGTGCGGTCGCTCCGACGGTGCGGTCGCTCCGACGGTGCAGCGATCGGGCTCAGCTGCGGAGCTGCTCCCGGACACACCAGATCCCGAGGCCCGCCGCCAGCAGCGAGAGCAGCACCGAGGCGCCGATCCCCGCGGTGACGATCCCCTGGAGCCTGGGGGCGAGATCTCCCGCCGCCTGGGGGCTCTCCATCGCTGCTGAGGCCGTGGCCCGGAGCAGCCCATAGGTGAGCCCGCCCAGCCCACCGACCAGCCCGACGCCCCCCGACAGGATCGCCCCGGCCCGGCCCGGGCTCCTGGGCGGGCTGGGCACATCGGAGGGCAGGGAGCTAGACAAGGTGATCGCCGCTCCCATCGCTCCGAGGGCGAGCAACATCCCGAGCAGTGGGCGCAGGGATCGGCTCAGCGCCAGGGCCTCAGCCGAGGCCCTGGCGCTGGGGCTGGCCTCGGACCAGGACGCGATCCCCAGGGCGAGGGTGGTGTGCGACGACAGCAGGGCCGCGCCCAGGGCCAGCCCAGCGAGGGCCACCAGCTGGGGATACCACGTCCGGGGGTGGCGCCCGGGCGTCGTCCGGATCGCCCACAGCACGCCCCAGGCGCCGATGACCAGCGCGATCACGCCTCCTGATCCCAGCAACATCTACTCTCCCTTCGGTGGGGGTGGCGCAGGCGGGGGCGCCTGCAGCGGCTCGAGGCGAGCCCTGGCGATCCGGGCCGCGTCGGCGGCTCCGATCCGGCGATCGGTCACGGTGAGGCGCTCCACCAGGTGGC
>DRPG01000250.1 GCA_011376105.1 Deltaproteobacteria bacterium | reverse complement strand
GTGCCTGTCGAGCGGCAACCTCTACGCGCCCGGCGCAGGGTCCACCCCGGGGGGGGGCGGGCCCGCCGACGCCGGGCCGGTGGACGAGGCCTCGCCGACGTACCCCTCGGGGCGTGCCCCGTACTACCTCGCGAGCAAGCTGTGTGGGGAGATCTGGGCTAGCCACCTCGATCAGACGGATCAGATCGCGGTGGCGGTGCTCCGCCCCTCGGCGATCTATGGTCCGGGCATGTCGTCGGGCGTCGTCCGGGTGTTTGTCGAGCGGCTCTCCGCCGGGCTGCCGGTGGTGCTGTCTGACGCCGGGCGCTACCACAGCGATCTGGTGTTCGTTGGAGACGTAGTGCAGGCCACGATCGCTGCGCTGCGGCAGGGAGCTCGGGGGGTGTTCAACGTCGGCTCGGGGCACAGCACCTCCGTCGCGGAGCTGGCCGCCGCCCTGGTGGCGATCCTGGGCTGTGATCCACAGCTGGTGCGCTCAGAGCCCGCTGGGCTGCACCCCTCGCCGGGGCTGGCGGCGCTGGACATCCAGCGCGCGCTGGCCGCCGGGCTGTATGCGCCCACGCCGCTGTCCGTGGGGCTGTCCCGGACCCTCGGGATCACATGAGCCGCACCTGGGCCCTGGGGGACATCCACGCCAACGCCACCGCGCTGAGCGCAGCCCTCGAGCTGATCGAGCCGGGCGATCCATTGGTGATCCTCGGAGATCTGCTGACCTATGGTCCCGATCCCTGCGAGGTGCTGGAGCTGGTCCTAGAGCGGGTGGTCCAGGGTGCGGTGCTGGTGCTGGGCAACCACGACGAGCTGTACCTCGATCTGCTGCGGGGTGAGACCGGCTACCGGGATCGGCTGCCCGCCTGGATCCAGGCCTCCGCCGACTGGACCCTGGATCGGCTCGATCCGGCCACCCTGCGGCGGCTGCCCTTCGTGCGGGAGCACGTGGCCTCGGGTGTGCTGTTCGCCCACGCCAACCCCTGGGGGGACTGGCGCTACCTCAACCGCGACGAGGATCACCACGAGGCCGCTGAGGTTCTCCGCAGGCGCGGGCTGAAGATCGGGATCTTTGGCCACACCCACCGCAGCCGGATCGTCGAGCTCCCCCCGGGCCGGGGGCTGGGGGACGGCGCCCGCCGGGAGCTGCGCTGGCGCCCCGGCGAAGCCCAGGACGTGCTGCTGATCAACGCAGGCTCCGTGGGCCAGCCCCGCGATCGCGCCGCCACCTCCACCCTGGTGGAGCTCCAGGAGGACGCATCCGGGATCGCGGTGCGACTCCACGAGGTCCGCTACGACGTGGGACGCCACCTCAGCCGCCTGAGCGCGCTGCCGCTGTCGACGGAGACCCTCGATCGCCTGGCCTCGTTCTTCCACCCCTCCCCGAGGGCTCCTTGATGGAGCCACCGTGGGCGCTCCACGCCTCTGTCCTGGCTCCTCCCCACCGGGTGAGCTGGGGGGGCCGATAGATCCGCTCCCCGGATCATCGATCGAGGCTGGGCCCCGAAGGGACCGTCATGTTGTTCTCTTCCTACACCTTCGTGTTCGGCTTCCTGCCCGTCGTGCTGGCGCTCTGGCTGCTGCTGGCCCGGGCGCCCCTGGCGGCGCGCACCGGCTGGTTGCTGGTGGCGAGCCTGTTCTTCTATGGCTGGTTTGAGCCTCGCTACCTGCTGCTCATGGGGCTGTCGATCCTCGGCAACCACCTGATCGCCGGCGCGATCCTCGCCGCGGGGGGCTCGTCGACGCCCCCGGGGCGGCGGTGGCTGGCCCTGGGGATCGCGGGCAACCTGATCGCGCTGGCCTACTTCAAGTATGCCCAGTTCCTGCTGGACACGGTGAACCTGACCACCGGATCTTCGTGGTCCGCCGGGGGTATCCTGCTCCCGCTGGCGATCTCGTTCTTCACCTTCCAGCAGATCGCGTACCTGGTGGACGTGTCGAGGGACGGCGAGGGCCTGTACCCGCTGGCGCCCTATGCGCTGTTCGTCTCGTTCTTTCCCCAGCTCATCGCCGGGCCGATCGTGCACCACAAGGAGCTGCTCCCACAGCTCGAGCGGGGCAGCCCCAGGCCCCTGAGGTCCGATCTGGCGGTGGGGCTGTCGATCTTCATCGTGGGGCTGGCCAAGAAGTCCCTGATCGCCGACAGCCTCGCCCCGGGCGCCGACTCCGTGTTCGACACGGTGGCCCAGGGGGCCCTGCCGGGCACGCTGGACGCCTGGCTGGGCTGCCTGTGCTACACCTTCCAGATCTACTTCGACTTCTCGGGCTACTCCGACATGGCCATCGGCCTAGCCCGGATGTTCGGGGTCCAGCTCCCGGTGAACTTCAACTCACCCTACAAGAGCCGGAACATCCAGGAGTTCTGGAGGCGGTGGCACATCACCTTGTCGAGGTTCCTTCGGGACTACCTCTACATCCCGCTGGGGGGCAACCAGCGCGGGGAGCGGCGCCGCCTGATCAACCTGGCGCTGACCATGCTGCTGGGCGGGCTGTGGCACGGGGCAGGGTGGAACTTCGTGATCTGGGGGGGCCTGCACGGCCTGTACCTGGTGATCCAGCGCTCGCTGAGCCGATCCGCCTGGGTCCAGGCGATCCCACCCATCGGAGCCTGGCTGCTGACCTTGGCGTCGGTGGGGATCGCATGGGTGTTCTTCCGGGCGACGACCTTTGCTGCGGCGGTGCAGATGTTCGGGGCGTTGAGCGGGCTGCTGCGGCCTGGCTGGTCCAGCGCCCTGGTGGGTCCCTGGCCCATCGCC
>DRPG01000249.1 GCA_011376105.1 Deltaproteobacteria bacterium | reverse complement strand
GGGATCGTTTTGGATCAAACCATCCAGGAGAAGATCTCGTTGGGATGGATTTCGAGCCGATCACCCTGGCGGGTGCTGGCTCGGATCTTGGTGTTGGGTACCAGCGTCGGGGTTGCATCGAGCGCCTCACCCCGACGCTGTGCCTCTAGGGGGCTGACCCGGGGGCGGCTGCGCCGGCTCCGGGACATGTTGGATCAGGGAGTTCCATGTCCAGCGCAGCCCACCCGGTCCAGCCCTCGTTCGAGTGGCACGCCAGCGCCCACGATCGGAGCCAGTTCCAGGTGGTGTTCGACTACAGCGTGCGGCAGGAAGGAGCCCCGGAGGTGTGGGGTCTCCGTCCTCGGTTCCGGGTGGATCTGTTTTTGGTCGCGCCCCGGGCCCTAGAGGTTGGCTCCAGCGCCTCGCCCAAGGAGGCCTTCTTCGAGCAGATGACGCAGCGGACCTGCCTCAACGTCCCGGATCTCGAGCGCTTCTCCCATGGGGATCTGCTCGATCTCGAGCACTATCTCGCCCTGGGCCTCGATCTGGGAGCGCGGCGCGCGCTGGTGCCGCGGGTGGTGCAGGAGGTCAAGCTGTTCGCGTTCTGGATCAACGAGGGGCTCAGGGAGGCCCTGAAGAACGAACAGCTCAAGTACAAGCGTGATCTGAAGAGCTGGGTGGAGCTGGTGGACGGCTTCCGGCAGCGCCACGTGGAGGCGGTGAAGGCCCAGGGGGGAGCTGTGGACGACGAGGTCCTCGAGGCGGTCCTCGACGCGGACGCGTTCCTGTCGGCGATCCTCGAGCAGTCCCTGGGGTGGGCTGCGGTGGCGGGTCGCCGGAAGGCGAAGCAGCAGATGGCGCTTAGGTTGCGGCGGCCCGTCGCCTCTGATCGTCGGGCGCTGGAGCGCCACGCGCTGCGTCACCGGCTGCTCAAGAAGCGGATCTCGCAGATCCTGTACCTCGAGTCCCACGAGATCCACCGGCACCAGATCTACCGCAACCTGGCGGCGGCGATGGGCGCGGGCCTCGCGGCCCTGTTCGCCGAGACCGCCCGCTACTACAACACCGTCGCCACCGGCACCGCGGACTTCTCCCTGCGGGTGGCGGTGTTCATCGGGCTCGCGGTCGTCGCCTATGTGTTCAAGGACCGGCTCAAGGATCTGTCGAAGGACTACTTCGGCAGGAAGGTCGTGGGCAGCCTCGCGGATCGCGAGAGCCGGCTGCAGCTGCCCTACGTAGGCCCGGTGGGGGAGCCGAGGGCCGTCGACGTCGCCCGGCACCAGGAGTCGGTCCAGGGCCTGGGGTTCGACGCGCTCCCCGACGACATCCGCTACGTCTGGGAGCGCATGGGGGGCGAGATCGCTAGGGGGGCCGACACGATCCACTATGCCAAGGAGCTGTGGATCGAGCCCGAGGCGCTGCAGACGCTGGAGTTCGGAGATCTCTCGGTCAAGGAGGTGATCCGCTTCGACACGACCCCGTTCCTCGCCTACCTCGACGAGCCGCTGACCGAGCTTGCACAGTACGACGAGGTGGACGGCGTCGTGATCCGCAAGGCCCCCAAGGTCTACCCCCTCGACGTGGTGCTGCGGGTGTCCCTGGGTCCTGAGGGGGCTCCGGATCGCTCGGTGCAGCTGGACGGCTTCCGCGTGGTGCTGGACAAGTCGGGCATCGTGCGGGTGGAGCAGCCGCTGCAGCGGGGCCGCTACCGGTGGAGGATCGCCTCTTGAGCAGCCTGCTGCTGGCGCTGGCGGGCATGGGGCTGGTGCTCCTCGGGGTGCGCTCCTACGTCAGCGCCCTGGACGAGCCCACGGTGGACCGGATCCGGAGCCTCGTGGCGGAGGCGACCCGCACCCCCGCGCGGGCGGTGGCGGCGGGGCTGGGGGCGACGGCGCTGCTGCAGGCCTCGTCGGTCACCGTCCTGGGGGCGATGGGGCTGGTCCAGCGCCGGGTCTGTCGCTTGGAGTCCGCGATCTACCTGGTGCTGGGGGCGACGATCGGCACCACCGTGAAGGCGTGGCTGGTGGTGCTGCCGCTCTCAGTGCTGGGGCCTGTGCTCGTGGCTGTGGCCAGCGCGTCTCTGGTGCTGGTCCACCGCCGCAGCCGGCGGCGGGTGCTGGAGGTGGCGCTGGCCCTGGGCCTGCTGTACCTCGGCTGGTGGCTGCTGGTGCTGCAGCTCGAGCCCGTCCTACAGCTGGAGCCGATCCGCGAGGGGCTGGCGGGGCTGGAGGTCTCGAGCTTGGTGGGCCTGATGTACACCGTCGGGGTCGGGTTCTTGATCACCGCCCTGATCCAGTCGAGCAGCGCCCTGGTGTTCCTCGTCCTGGGGCTGCTCGAGGCGGGAGGGATCTCTCCCCCGGTCGCGGTCGCCT
>DRPG01000248.1 GCA_011376105.1 Deltaproteobacteria bacterium | reverse complement strand
GCTGCCCCTGTGCCTGGGGATCGCCCTGGCCAGCGAAGCCCCCCTGATGTCGGGCATCGTGGCGGGGGGCATCGGGGGCCTGGTGGTCGGCTCGCTGTCAGGCTCCCGGCTGTCGGTGAGCGGCCCCGCTGCGGGGCTCGCGGTGATCGTCGCCGAGGGGATCCATGCGCTGGGCAGCTTCGAGACCTTCCTCTGCGCGGTGATCCTCGCAGGTGGGCTCCAGCTGCTGCTCGGAGTGGCCCGGCTCGGCCTGCTCGCCTCCCTGTTCCCCCACAGCGTCATCCGCGGAATGCTCGCCGCTATCGGCATCATCCTGATCCTCAAGCAGATCCCGCACGCCCTGGGACGCGACGAAGACTACGAGGGGGATCTCGGGTTCTGGGTGCCCGGCACCGAGGAGACCACCTTCAGTGAGATCGCGCTGGCCCTGGCGTCGTTCAGCCCCGGCGTGGTCCTCGTCACCAGCGTGTCCCTCGCCGTGCTGCTGGCCTGGGAGCACCCGATGATCGCCAAGCGCTCGTGGTCGAGGATCGTGCCGGGGCCGCTGGTGGCCGTCGTGCTGGCGGTGGTCGTCAACGCCCTGCTCGGCACGATCGCACCCTCTTGGTCGATCCTGGCCTCCGAGGGTCACCTCGTGAGGCTGCCCGCCGACGGGAGCGTCGGAGCCCGGCTGCTCGCGCTCCCCCACCCAGAGTGGTCGCAGATGGGGAACCCGGCGGTGTGGAAGGTCGCAGGCGTCATCGCCGCCATCGCGTCGATCGAGTCGCTGCTGTCGGTCGAGGCGATCGACAAGCTCGATCCGCTGCGCCGCACGACCCCAACCAACCGCGAGCTGTTCGCTCAGGGAGCAGGCAACATCGTGTCGGGGGTGTGCGGCGGGCTCCCGGTGACCTCAGTCATCGTCCGAAGCTCAGCCAACCTCTACTCAGGCGCCCGCAGCCGGGCCTCCACCATCACCCACGGCGTGCTGCTGGCGATGTTGGTCGCCCTGGTCCCCGCCCTGCTCAACCGCATCCCCCTCGCGGCCCTGGCCGCGGTGCTGCTGGTCGTCGGGTACAAGCTCGCCCGGATCGAGCTGTTCAAGCAGATGTGGCGCGACGGGATCGATCAGTTCCTCCCGTTCGTGACCACCATCGTGGTGACCGTGCTCTCAGATCTGCTGGCGGGGGTCCTCATCGGGGTCGCCGTCGCCGCGGTGATGGTGCTGATCACCAACCGGGCCAACGCGATCCGGGTCGCAAACGAGGGCCCGTATTGGCTGCTGCAGCTCACCAAGGACGTCAGCTTCCTCAACAAACCACGCCTGCGGACCGTGCTGCAGCAGATCCCCCCCGGGAGCCAGGTCGAGATCGACGCGGGCAGAGCCCAGTTCATCGATCACGACATCCGGGAGGTGATCGAAGACTTCGCGGCCAGCGCGCCGCACCGCGATCTCACCGTGACGATCCGGGGGATGAAGAGCCGGCCCTTCCCGCTCCAGCTCCCCAAGACATGGAGGACCTGATGGAGGACTACCGCCGGCTGCTCCTCGCAAACCGGATGTGGGCCAAGGACAAGCTCGAGGTCGACGAGCAGTACTTCGATGGGCTGGCGAGGGGGCAGTCTCCAGACTTCCTCTGGCTCGGCTGCTCCGACAGCCGCGTCCCACCAGACGAGATCACCGGCACCAGCCCCGGAGACATCTTCGTCCACCGCAACATCGCCAACGTCGTCAGCTTCACCGACTTCAACTTCCTGTCCGTGCTCGAGTACGCGGTCGAGACCCTGAAGGTGAAGCACATCATCGTCTGTGGGCACTACGGCTGCGGTGGCGTGCACGCGGCCCTCGGCAGCTCCAAGCCAGGCTCGTTCCTGTCAAAGTGGCTGTACAACCTCAAGGCCATCTACAAGATCCACAAGTCCGAGATCGATCTGCACACCCACGAGCGGCAGCGGTGGGATCGCCTCGTCGAGCTGAACGTGATGGAGCAGGTGCAGAACCTCGCCCGCACCTCGATCGTACAGCGCGCCTGGGAGATCGATCAGCGCCCGGCGCTGCTGGGCTGGGTCTTCAACCTCCACGATGGGCAGCTTCGGGAGCTCGTCGAGGTCCAACCCGGCACCTGGGAAGACGACGTGTACCGGTTCGAGCTCTGATCCAACGAGGCCCCGCTCGTTCAAACCTGCGAGATGATCAAGACCTTGATGGCCGCGATCGTGCTCACGATCGAGACGGTCGCCCCAGCAAAGCCCACGCCCACCACACGCCCACTCCAGCAGCCCCGGGAACGACCGGGCAGAGCGGCGGGGCGTTCGGGGCGCTGCGGGCCCGGCTGGGCGGGGCGCCCGGGGGGCTGCAGGCGCGGCTGGGCGGGGCGCCCGGGGGGCTGCGGACCCGGCTGGGCGGGGCGCCCAGGGCGCTGCGAGCGCGGCTGGGCGGAGCGCCCGGGCACTGCGGGCCTGGCTCAGCGGGACGCCCAGGGCGCTGCGAGCTCCCACAGCCCTCCCCTTTGCTGCTCGGTTGTCTGGGAACCCTACGCG
>DRPG01000247.1 GCA_011376105.1 Deltaproteobacteria bacterium | reverse complement strand
GTCCTCGGCGCCTACTTTGCCGCCCAAGCGTTTCAGCAAGAGGAGGACGCGTCGAGGGGCTACCGCACCCTGGTGGCCACCCACGGGCCCCCGGTGGTGCTGAGGGCTGCACGGCTGTGCATCGGGCTGGCCTTCTTCGGGGGGCTGATCCTGGGCCTGATCGGCTGGATCCCCCGCCTGTGCCTGCTGGCCGCCGCCGGCTGGTGGTGGGTGGATCGCTGGCTCGCGGCCTGGGCGCTACAGCCGGACGGAGGCTCGGAGGAGTGGGCCCGGGGCTTCGCCCGCCGTATGCTCTGGACCGTGATCCTCGGAATCACGCTCGCGTTTGTGGCGTATGCCGACGCGAGTCTGTCCAGAGAGCCGGTGGCGGGTCTGGGGACTGCCAGCGGTCATCCTTCCGATCGACCCTGCCTGCCCCCGGATGAGCTCCGGGCGTGGGAGGAGACCTCGGGGTGGATGCGCTAAGCTCGGGTCTCGTGGGAAGATGGACCCCTCCACAGACTCCAGAGCGAGAACCACCGGCCGATAGGCCCGTGGGGGTGTCGATGAGCGCACAACTTGCCTCGCTGCTGCAGGCCTCGGGCGATCTCCAGACCGATCGGATGCGGCTGCTCGCCCACGATCTGAACAACCCCCTGACCGCGATCCGGATCCTGGCGGAGCTGCTGCAAGATCAGGTCTCGGGCGACGAGGGACGCAAGGACGTCTCCGACATCATCGAGGCGGTGGATCTCGCCGGCGCGCTGATCGACGGGATGGAGTCCCTGACGCTGCTGGAGGAGCCCCCTGAGGAGCGCACGCCGAGCCCGGTGGATCTGAGCGCCCTGCTGCGTCGGTGCATCGATCGCCCCGCCCTGCGCCGCCACGTGCTGCTGGAGCTGCCGCCGCAGCTCCAGCTGTCCGGCGATCCCCGCGCCCTGAGCCGCTGCTTCACCGACATCTTCATCAACGCGCACCGGCTGGTGAACGGCGCCGAGCGGATCGTGGTGCGGGTCGAGGCCCAGGCGGACGCGATCGTGATGCGGATCCTCCACCCGGCCTGCGCGATCCCCGTCCACCTCCGGGGGGGGCTGTTCGAGCGCCACGGAGCCATCGAGCTCCGACAGCAACAGATCCCTGTCTCCGCCGCCGGGCTGGTCTATGCGCGCGCCGTGGTCGAAGAGCACGGAGGATCCATGCAGCTGCAGGACGATGACGATGGGGCGATGGTGCTCGTCGTTTGCCTCCCCCGCTGACCCGGGGGCTCGTCCTTGGTAGGCTCCTCCCATGAACGGCGAGCGCCTCTCCGATGGGACTGAGTTTGGTACCTACACCGTCCGCGGCCTGATCGGCCGGGGAGGGATGGGCCAGGTCTACGCTGCGCGCGACAGCGTGTACGGCACCACCGTGGCCCTGAAGGTGCTCCACCCCAAGCTGCACGCCGACGAGGGCTGGCGATCGCGGTTCAACGAGGAAGGACTCGTCGGGACCCAGCTCAAGCATCCCCACGTGCTGTCCGCCCGGGAGCTGGTCGAAAACGAAGGCCGGATCGCCCTGGTCCTGGATCTGGTCAGCGGCGGGCAGACCCTGGAGAAGGTGATCAGCCGGGAGTTCCGCTCCGGCGTGCCGCTGGTCCCCGCGCTGCAGGTCTTCCTTCGGATCCTCCAGGGGATCGACTACCTGCACGGCAAGGGCATCGTCCACGGCGACATCAAGCCCGAGAACGTGCTGGTCCAGGGAGACTTCCGCGTCCCCGAGACCTGGATCCCCAAGGTCACCGACTTCGGGACCGTGGCCCTGATCGCCAACCCCGTCGAGATCGATGGTCGCCCCGCGGTGGTGGCGACGCCCCGCTATGCCTCCCCCGAGCACCTGCTCGGCGTCGATCGGCTCGAGGTGTGCTCCGATGTGTACTGCCTCGGGCTGCTCCTGCACTTCATGCTCACCGGGCAGCACGCCTCCAGCGCCTCCAACGTGCAGGAGGCGCTGGAGCGCACCATGCTCCCGGTGCCGATCGTGTCCCTGGTGGATCAGCCCGACGAGCTGATCGAGATCTTCAAGCACGCCACAGCCCGGGATCGTAGCGCACGCTATCGCACCGCCCGGGAGCTGGCCCTGGCGGTGCGGGGGCTGCTCGAGGCCTCAGGGGTGGATCTGGAGCTCGACGACGTTCAGTCCGAGCTGGCCACCGAGGTCGACGAGGACGAGCCGGTGCTCCCAAAACAGCGCTCTCCGATGGCCTCCGGCTCCCAGGTCTCGACGGAGCGAGCCCAGACCCCACCCACCCCGGGCCAGGTGCTGCCCCTGTCGCCCAAGCTGGAGGAGCCGGAGCCCGAGCCCAGGCCGTCGAGCCAGGAGACCCCGCGCCCCATCTCCGCTGCGGGCCAGGCGCTGCTAGAGCCCGAGCTCTCAGGCCCCGATCCCGTGCCGGTGGCTCCAGCCCAGGGCGGCACCCCCCCCTTCGTGCTGGTGGCGGGTGGCGTCGCCGTCGTGTTGATCGTGCTGATCGCGATCTTTGCGTTCCCCGGGTAGCGCAGCTCTCCTGGGCGCGGT
>DRPG01000246.1 GCA_011376105.1 Deltaproteobacteria bacterium | reverse complement strand
TGCGAGGCCTTGGCCACGATCACGTCGACATCGGATTCGTAGGAGGCAGCACGGCCCACCGCCGGGATCAGCAGGGACACGGCCAACACCAGCACAGCTGCCTCGCGGGCCTCGGGCCAGGGTCGTGGCATCTACTCCTCTCTGAACGTCTCTTTGCGCTCGTCGTACTGGATCGTCGGACGCTCGACGAAGTTCCGGAGACCTCCGCGGCTGTCTGCCAGCACCCTGATCAGCGAGATCTTGCCCTCCTCCACCTTGAACGTGTAGGAAGACTGGACCTTGAACTGATAGGTCCGGAGGTAACTAAAGATCTTGTAGCCCTTACCCCGCAGGACCATGTTGACCTGGAGGTTGTGGGTGCCCGGCGGGACGGTCTGCTCGTGCACCTTGATCTCCCGCACGGTGTCGAGGCTGCCCCCGGGATCGACCTTGCTGAAGACGTTCTTTCCGTTGAGGAAGTACTGGATGGACTCCATGCTGTAGCCGCCGCGGAGCTTGTTGACGTGCCACAGCACCACCCGGGATCCAGACGCGGCTGCGTCGATCACCAGCTCCTTGAGGAGCTTCAGGGTGGCCTTGGAGCGAAAGACCCGCTCCTTGAGGTTGGAGACGTCCTCCTCCACCGTGCGCAGCTCGCGCCGGAACTCCGAGGCCTCCTCCTCCACCAAGGTGGCCTCCGAGGCGCCGCCCGGGACCCCCCCCACGGCCGGCTCCTCGCCTGTTGTGGAGGGATCACCGGGGGGGGACGGGGGCTCGAGGGGCTCGTCGGGGGCGTTGGCGCTGTCTGCGGAGGAGGGCAGCTCGGTGGGCTCCTGCGCCAGCGCGATCCCCCCCACAGCCAGGCCCAACAGGGACGACACCACGACCGCATGCACCAGGCCCATCACGCTCCGCCCATTGCCCCTGACACACGATGTGTGTAGTGTGAAGCCGATCTTTCCACCGCAGCGAACGGCGATGTCGTTATATCGCCGTCGCGAAACGAGTGTCAATCGAGACCTCCCCCTCTTTGGGTCAATCGGTTGCGCCAACTCCGGCTTTAAACATTTGGCGTGCGAAGGTGTCGTGGACATCTCGCACCGAAGACACCCGGGTGGAGTTGGACCAGTTCGTGAGGAAGGCAAACGCATAGCGTCGCCCGTCGTCTGCGTCCAGGTAGCCCGCGAGGCAATGGACGCCATCCAGTGTACCCGTCTTGCCACGCATCCGCCCCGGCTCGTCCCGTAGCCTCCGCCACAGGGTCCCGTCGACCCCTCCGATCGCCAGGCTGGCGGTGAACTCTGCCCCCACCTTGGGATCCTTCGCCATGTCCACCAGCACCGCGGTCAGGGCGGTGGGGGCGAGCATCGCCTGGCGGGACAGGCCGCTGCCGTTGATCAGCGTGGCCTGGGCGTCGGTCACCCCGAGGCCGAGCAGGTACCTGCGGATCACCCTCAGCCCAGCGTCGGTGGTACCCTCCCCCTCGACCTCCGCCCCGAGGGTGCGCAGCACCTGCTCAGCCTGGAAGTTCAGGGAATACTTGTTCATGTCCATCAGGATCGCGACGAGGGGCGGAGACGGGACATGCAGCAACATCTCGGCGTCGTAGGGGGTGACGCCCCGGGTGAAGCGACCCTCGACCTCGATCCCCTCGTCCTTGATCATGCGCTCGAAGACCGACGCGAAGTGAGCGGTTGGATCACCGACCGTGCGCCGGTAGCGGACCCGCTGGGCGTCACGGGGGACCGAGCCCTCAAGCAGAAACCGCGTCGCGTCGGGGGTGACCTCGCGCTCCATCCGGACCACCCGGCGGCTGCCGTCCCGACCGGTGGTCAGCTCGTTGTCGATCTCGACGTAGCCCATGGTGGGGGTCTCGAGCAGCACCCGGGCGGGGGATCCAACCTCAGCGCCGGGCCCCACCACCATCACCGCGGTGTTCATGTTCAGCGACAGGGCGGACAGGGTGGAGAAGTAGGTCGGCCCCCGCTCGATGTCCTCTCGCTTGTTCCAGCCGGGCAGCACATAGCCGCCGCCGTGGAAGGACTCGTCGAAGACGACGTCTCCCTCGATGGTCTCGATCCCGTTGAGCTTGAGATCGCGGATCATCTTCCACAGATCCTCGACCACCAGCGTTGGATCCCCGTGCCCCTTGACATACAGGTTGCCCGGGAGCTCTCCGGTGGGCTCGAGCTCGACCTCGGCGTCGGTGTACAGATCGGTGGTGAAGCGGTAGGCAGGGCCCAGGTTCTTCAGGGCGGTGGCCGAGGTCAACACCTTCATCGTCGAGGCAGGGTTGAGCAGATCGTCGGCCCCCCGGGCAAACACCTCCTCGCCGGTCTCGACATCGACCACCTGCAGACCCACGTGGGCCTTGTCGAACAGCCAGCTGCTGGTGACCTCGGCGAGCAACCGATCGAGCTGCTCCGTGGGCGCGCCCCGCTGGATCGTCAGCGCCTGGCCAGGAGGAGATCCACCCGCACCCGGGCGATCGTCGGCGCTGACGGGGGCGCTCCACAGCGCCCCCACGACGATCACCCAGCCGAGCCTGGCCAAGCCGCCCCCCCCGTGGGACAGCTCGACGGATCCGCTCGGTTCGCTCGCTGACCGCAACATGGACTCTCCGAGGGGCTTGTCGGCGTGATCATCGAGACAATAGACGCCGTCAGGGCCCCGATCATCACCTGTCATCATAAGGGGAGGGGGATCGTGGCGCGACCTGCTTTCGTGGCCCCGGCCACGATCCCCACCCACCGGGAGGATGCATCTTGCCATGGAGCCTCGCGCCGTTGCTGCTCGCCACGGCACACGCCCAGGGGATCGACACCCACCGCCCCCTCGTGCCTTCCGCAGGCATCGCCACTGAGAACGGCCCCGGAGCGCTGTGGGTCAACCCCGCCAACCTCGCCTACGATCCCGACGCGAGGTTCGGGCTGTTCCTCGGGCGCACCGCCGACGCCTCGCTGACCTCGACCGCAGCGGTGATCGGCAGCGACGGGCTGTCGCTGGGCGTGCACAACCGCCTGCGGGAGGAGGCCGGCGCCCTCCGCTCGGACTGGTCGCTGGACTATGGCTCGAGCGTGGCGCTGCCCGAGCGCCTGGCGATCGGCGCGCTGGTCTCCTGGAACTTTGTCGAGGGCAACAGCAACTACCTCGCCTACGACGCCGGGCTGTCGTGGCGGCCCCTGCCCTGGCTCGGGCTGTCGGGGGTGGCCCAGAACGTCGGCGGAGCAGGGGCGAGCCTCGGGGCGCGGGCACGCACCGGCGCGGGCGTCGCCCTACGCCCGCTGGGCTCCTTCGCCCTGTTTGGCCTCGATCTAGCCCGCACCTTCCCCCCGGATCCAGATCCAGCGGCGATCGGTGCCTCCGATCAGGCCACCGGGACGGTCCGGATCCGCCCCATCGAGGGGCTGTATCTCCGGGGCAACGCCCGCGCGGGGCTGGTCGACGGCCGGCTCACCCTCGAGAGCGTCGGCGCCGGGATCGAGCTCTACCTCGAGGGCGTGGGGCTGGGCGGCCATCTCGATCAATCCCCCGACAAGATCCCCCTGCAGGTGGGGTGGCTGGGCACGGACGAGCCGGGGGAGTCGCTGCTGCGCAGCGGGCGCCGGGTCCCGGTGCTCGAGCTGGACCGCACACCGCCGTATCAGCCCCGAGGGGGGCTGCTGTCGGACAACGCCACCAGCTGGATCGACACCCTGGAGCTGCTGCGACGGCTCGAGGACGATCCCGGGGTCCGGGGCCTGGTCCTGACCCTGGAGGGATCGTCGATGCCCCTCGCCCGCTACCGGGAGCTCCGCGATCGGATCGCCGCGCTGGAGGCAGAGGGCAAGCCCGTGCTGGTCTACCTCTCCCGGGGCGCGGGCAACGGCGAGATGTACGTCGCGAGCGCCGCGAGCCGGATCGCCCTGCACCCAGCCGCAGACGTCTCCCTGGTGGGGCTGTCGGTGCAGCTCACCCACCTGCGTGGGCTGCTCGATCTCGTCGGGATCGAGGCACAGTTCGTGAAGCGCTCGCGCTACAAGACCGCGCCCGAGACCTTCACCCACCCCAAACCCTCCCCGGCCAACCTCGAGATGCAGGAGGATCTCCTCGACGATCTCTTCACCGCCCTGGTGGAGGGGATCGCCAGCGGCCGGGGGATCGAACCCGACGAGGTCCGGGGCTGGATCGACGCCGGGCCGATGACCTCGGAAGAAGCCCTCGACAAGGGGCTCGTAGACGTGCTGCTGTACCCCGATCAGCTCGAGGGTGAGCTGGAGAAGATCCAGGGTGGTGAGGTCTCCCTCAGCAAGCTGCTGGAGATGCCCCAGCCCCGCTCCCCGTGGGAGGATCCCAAGCAGATCGCGCTGATCTATGTCGAGGGCCCGATCGTGAGCGGAGAGTCCTCGCCGGGGGGGCTGCTGTCGGGCCGGAGCACGGGCGCGACCAGCATCGTACGCAAGCTCGCCCAGGCGACGCGGGACCCTCAGGTGCGGGCCGTGGTGATGCGGGTCGACTCCCCGGGGGGCTCCTCGCTCGCGTCCGACAGCATCTGGCGCGCGGTGGAGCAGCTCAAGAGCAAGGGCAAGCCGGTGGTGGTCTCGATGGGCGGCGTGGCCGCCTCCGGGGGGTACTACGTCGCCGCCGGCGCCGACGCCATCTGGGCCGAGCCCGAGACCCTGACGGGCTCGATCGGCGTGTTCTCAGGCAAGTTCACCACCTCCGAGCTCCAGGAGGCGCTGGGGATCACCACCACCACCCTGTCGAGGGGCCGCTATGCCTCGCTGCAGAGCACGGTGACCCCGTGGGACGATCTACAGCGCGCTCGGATGCAGGCGCTGGTGGATCACACCTATGCCCAGTTCAAGGAGCGGGTGGCCTCAGGCCGGGAGCTACAGCCCGACGAGGTCGAGGCCCGGGCCGGGGGCCGCGTCTGGTCCGGGCGCAGGGCCAAGGAGATGGGCCTGGTGGACGAGCTGGGGGGGTTCCAGGAGGCCATCGCCGATGCCCGGGCCCGGGCGGGCCTGCCGGCCTCGAGCAAGGTCGGGCTGGTGACCTACTCCGATCGAGGCTCCATCCTCGAGTCCCTCGCGCCGGCGCTGGCGACCCGGGCGCTGGCTCCATCCCTACAGCGGCTGTACCAGCCCGAGCCCCTCCTGCAGCGGCTACAGCCCCTGCTCAACGCCGCCGATCCCCTGCTGACGCCGATGCTCCACCCCGACGAGGGGATCTGGATGATGGATCCCTGGTCGATGGAGATCCTGCCCCGATGAGTGGGATCGCGAGGATCCTGGTCGTGGACGACGATCGTTCGGTGCGCAAGGCGCTGCAGGTCAACCTGTCGAAGCAGGGCATGCAGGTCACCCTGGCGAACCACCCCGACGAGGCGCTCGAGGCCCTGCACGAGGCCCCCTACGATCTGGTCCTGACCGATGTGAGGATGCCGGGCTCGACAGGGCTGCAGCTGCTGCAGAAGGTCCGGGAGGCCTGGCCCGACACCCCGGTGGTGATGATGACCGGCTATGGCTCGGTCGAGGACGCGGTCACGGCGATGAAGTCCGGCGCCGCGGACTACCTGATCAAGCCCATCAGCAAGGACGAGCTGCTGGTGGTGATCGACCGCGCGCTGGAGCAGCGCTCCCTGCGGGCCGAGCTGGTGGAGCTGCGGCGCGAGGTCCACCAGCGCTACGGGTTCGAGAACCTGGTCGGGGCCACCCCGTGCATGGTCCAGCTGTACGAAGAGGTCGCGGCGGTGGCCGACACCTCGGCCACGGTGCTGCTGATCGGAGAGACCGGCACCGGCAAGGAGCTGCTGGCCCACGCGATCCACTACCGGAGCCGGCGGGCCAACGGGCCGTTCGTCCGGGTCAACTGCGCCGCGATCCCCGAGACCCTGCTCGAGTCCGAGCTGTTCGGACATGAAAAAGGAGCATTCACCGGAGCTATTCGCCAACACAAGGGCAAGTTCGAGCAGGCCGACGGCGGCACCCTGCTGCTGGACGAGATCGGCGAGATCAACGCGTTCATGCAGGTCAAGCTGCTCCGGGTGCTGGAGAACGGTGAGTTCCAGCGGATCGGCTCCACCCAGACCACCCAGGTCGACGTGCGGGTGGTGGCCTCGACCAACAAGGATCTGGCCCGGGAGGTCCGGGAGAAACGCTTCCGCTCCGATCTGTTCTACCGGCTCAACGTGGTCACCTTGTCGATCCCGCCGCTGAGGGATCGGGTCGAAGACATCCCGCTGCTGGTGGATCACTTCCTGGTCAAGTACGCCGCCCGCAACGATCGCACGGTGCACCGGATCGGGCGCCGGGCGATGGAGAAGCTCGAGCGCTACGACTGGCCCGGCAACGTGCGCCAGCTCGAGCACCTGATCGAGCGCGCGGTGATCCTCACCCGAGACGACGTGATCGATGATCTCAGCCTGCCGGACGAGGACGAAGAGACGGTGGTCCGCCGAGACGAGCCCCTGCTGCCGCCCGGGGAGGTGACCCTCCAGGAGTGGCTGCTGGCGTTCGAGCGCAGGGTGATCGTGGCCGCGCTGAAGGAGGCCTCGGGGGTCCAGGCCCGGGCGGCCCGGAGGCTTGGGGTGTCTCGATCGAACCTGAACTACCGGATCGGGCGCCTCGGGATCGCGGTCAAGGAGATCGAGTACGAGTAGCGCGCCCGTCGATCGCCCCCGAGCTCTCGATCGTACCCAGCGCCTGTGATCAGGCTCAGGGGGTGGGTGCATACAGGGCGATGATCTCCTGACAGCTCAGCGCGTCCACCGCGGCCTGAGTGTCGTCGCACTCCTTGAGCGCCACCGACCGATCGCTCGCGGACAGGCTCAAGCGCTCCCGATCCCACTGCTGCTGGCAGGTGTCGACGAAGTCAGCCCGGCTCAGCGCCCCGAGATCCACCCAGTACAGGGAGTCGGGCATACACCGAGCGATCCTGTTCGCAGTCTGCTGGCAGAGCTGCTCGCACCGATCACCGACGCAGGTGGCCCCAAGGGAAGACAGCGCAACGCACAGGATGAGGGAGAGAGTGGCCGGGGACGGAGTCGAACCGCCGACACGGAGATTTTCAGTCCCCTGCTCTACCAACTGAGCTACCCGGCCTCTTCGCAACGGACCCTAACGCATCAGGTGCCGGGGGCAAGCCGCACAGCCACAGCTCCCCAGACCTCGGCCTGACAGGCCAGCCGTTGCGTGGGTGCATCGAGGAATGGCTCCTCCTCCGGGAGCCTGGGGGACAACGATCCAGCGCCGTCGAGGATCTCGACCCGGCAGGTGTTGCAGCAGGCGAACCCACCACAGGCGGCCTCGATCTCGATCCCTGCGGCCTCGCAGATCTCCAGGAGCGAGCTTCCGGCTGCGGCCTCGACGCAGGCGTGGCCCTCGACCGACACCACGACGCCCATCCCTGCCTCCTATGCGAGCCCCCTAACCGCGCGGGGGTCCCACGCCCGGGATATGTGCCCGCCCTGCCGGAGGTGGCATGCGCCTCGTCCTCGTCGATGCCTATGACTCGTTCACCCACAACCTCGCCCAAGCCCTGGGGATCGCCGGCGCGTCCGTCGAGGTGGTGCGCTGTGACGAGGTGGTGGCGCCACAGCTCCTCGACGCCGAGCTCGTGGTCCTCTCCCCGGGCCCGGGCACCCCCGCCGAGGCTGGCTGCTTCCTCGACGCGGCCGGGCTGCTGACGGGCCAGGTCCCGCTCCTCGGGGTCTGTCTGGGGCACCAGGCCCTGGCGGTGGCGCTGGGCGGCACCCTGCGCACCCCCCCCCCGGTCCATGGCCACGCCACGCCGATCCACCACGACCGGTGCGGGCTGTTCGCCGGGCTACCCCCAGCGGTCCCGATGACACGCTACCACTCCCTGGGGATCGATCAGGTCCCGGCCTGCCTGGCCGTCACCGCCGTCAGCGACGACGGCGCGATCCAGGGGGTGCGCCACCGCAGCGCGCCCGCCTGGGGGGTGCAGTTCCACCCCGAGTCGGTGCTGTCGGGTGCAGCAGGCCAGGCCTTGCTCGAGCGCTTCATCGAGCTGGGCATGTCCTGGCACGCCCGGGCGACGAGGGTCGCCTGATCGGGTGCGCGACGCCCGGGCTCAGGCCGCGCGTCGGGCCCGGGCCTTGCGCAGCAGCTGGTAGCCCCGCCACGGGATCTGGCCCGCCACCGCGAGGTACGCCAGCGGGCCCAGCGGGTTCATCCAAAACGCCTCGAGGATCCGACCGTGGCCGACGAACACGAAGCTACGGGTCAGCCCACAGCCCGGGCAGCCCACCCCGGTCAGCCTGCGGAAGGAGCACAAGACGGGCACCTCCTGCCCAAACAGGGTGACGACCTCAGCGGAGGTCGACATCACCATGCTCGCGACGACGATCGCTGCACACACCGCGATCACGAAGCCCTCACCGAACCACCACCGGCTCCCCAGCCGATCGATCCACCGCAGGACGGGGCTCATGGGCGCCCCCGCCGGCCCTCGATCCGACCGAGCTGCCGCGCCATACGATCGACGATCCCGTTGACGAAGGCCCTGGAGTCAGCGGTGCCGTAGCGTTTCGCCAGCTCGATGGCCTCGTTGATCGCGACCGTGGCCGGGATGTCGAGGCACTGGAGCAGCTCGTAGGCTGCGATCCGCAGCACGTTGCGATCGACGATCGGCATCCGGGTCAGCCTCCAGTTGGTGGAGCAGCTGTCGATCAACATATCGATCTGCTCCCGGTGGGCCTCGACCCCGTGCCCCAGGCGCTGGGCGAACTCGACCTCCTCGCTCTCGGGGGGGCGCTCCCCCTCGATGCCGTCGTCGTCCATCAGCCCGGACCAGAGATCGTTGAGGGCGGTGGCTGCGGACACATCGCGGAGATCCGCCTCGAAGAGGGCGAGCAGCGCAAACTGGCGGGCGCGACGACGGGAGGCCATCAGTGCTCCAGGGTGGCGAGCAGGGACGCCATCTCGAGGGCCGCCAGGGCCGCCTTCGAGCCGTTGTTGCCGGCCTTGGTGCCCGCACGCTCCAACGCCTGCTCGATGGTGTCGGTGGTCAGCACACCGAAGATCACCGGCACCCCGGTCTCCAGCGAGACCCGGCTGCAGCCGCCGGCGACCGACGAGGCCACCAGATCGAAGTGGGGGGTGGAGCCCCGGATCACCGCCCCGAGGGTGATGATCGCGGCATAGCGGCCCGAGGCGGCCAGCCGCTGAGCCGCCAGCGGGATCTCCATCGCGCCGGGCACCCACACCAGATCGAGCCGCTCGCCTGGATCCACGCCGTGACGCCGCAGGCTGTCGGCACAGCCCGCGACCAGGGGCTCGACGATCAGCTCGTTGAACCGACCGGCGACCACGCCGAAGCGCCCTCCGGGATCGAGGTAGCGCCCCTCGATGACGTTCACGGGATCCTCCCCTCGAGATCCGTGATCATCGGGACCCGCTCAGTGATCTGGAGCCCATAGGCCTCGACCCCGACGATCGGCCGACGCGACGAGGTGAGCAGCCGCAGCCGCTGCAACCCCAGATCGAGCAGGATCTGGCAGCCCGTGCCCAGATCGCGCAGGGCCTCGGCCCTCGGCTGGACCATGAGCTCGCGCTCGCCCTCGAACTGGTGCCGGAAGCTGCGGCGCAGCCCCCCCAGGGGGGAGGCGAGGTGCATGAACACCAGCGCCCCCGACTCCTCCTCGGCGATGGATCGGAGCGCCGCCCGCGCCGAGGCCCCGAGGCCGCAGGCCCCGGCGTTGAGGAAGGCCCACGGGGGCGGCGCGGCCTGGACCCGGGCCAGGGTGGCCTCGGGGCCGAGCTCGCCCCGCCACAGGGCCTGGTGCAGCCCACCGGTGGACACGCTCGAGTACATCCGGGTGCGCCAGCGCCCCAGCCCCTCGATCTCGAGCTCCCCCTCAGCCTCGCGCTGGACCACCCGCTCGGTGCGCATCCGATACTTGATCACATCAGCCACGGCCGCGACGCGGATGTGGTGCTCAGCGCCAAAGGCCAGCAGCTCGGGCATCCGGGCCATCGAGCCGTCAGGGTTCATGATCTCGCAGATCACGCCGCTGGGATCGAGGCCCGCCAGCCTCGCCAGATCGACGGAGCCCTCGGTCTGCCCCACCCGCTCGAGCACGCCCCCGTCGCGGGCCCGCAGGGGGAAGACGTGGCCGGGGGTGACGATGTGCCGCGGGGTGGCCCCCCCGGCGATCGCGACCTGGACCGTGCGGGCCCGATCGTGGGCTGAGATCCCGGTGGTGACGCCCTCCCTGGCCTCGATCGAGACGGTGAACGCGGTGTGGTAGGCGCTCTGGTTGTTGGTCGCCATCATCGGCAGCGCCAGCCGCTCGACCTGGCGGGACGTCAGGGACAGGCAGATCAGCCCACGGGCGTGGGTGGCCATGAAGTTGATGGCCTCCGGCGTGATCTTCTCTGCGGCGATGATCAGATCGCCCTCGTTCTCGCGATCTTCATCATCGACCAGGATGACCATACGGCCCTCCCGGAGATCCTGCAGCGCGAGCTCCACCCTTCGGATGGGATCGGGGTGCATCACCTCGAACCCAGCTTCTCCACCCACCGGCATCGACATCCCGAGCCCTCCCGCGGCCTCCTAACGTGTCGGCGGCGTGCTCCGCAGCGTAGAGAGGGGGTCGGGTGCCGTGCCGTGGACCAGCCGGAACGACAGC
The DNA here is from genome assembly GCA_011376105.1 of Deltaproteobacteria bacterium. Lineage (GTDB taxonomy): Bacteria > Myxococcota_A > UBA796 > UBA796 > DRPG01. The sequence goes on along the minus strand of DRPG01000246.1, from coordinate 794 downwards.
CGCACGTCGGGCCCCAGCCGCTCGGTCTCGACCAGCTCCATGCCGAACCCCTGCTCGAGCGCCTCGACGGGGGGCCCCGCGACCCAGGGGCGCCCCCCCGGCAGGACGATCGGGGCGAGGTAGAGCTCTAGGTTGTCCACCAGGGCCGCGTCCAGCAGGGTGCGGTGGATCCGCCCCCCGCCCTCGACCAGCACCCGGTGCAGCCCCCGCTCCGACAGGGCGGCCAGGGCCGCCACGGGATCGACGCCCCCCCCCGGCAGCCGGGGCACCCGCACGATCTCGGCCTGTAGCTCGCGCTGAGGGGCCTCGGGCCCACAGATCACGACGGCCCCCGGCCCCTGGAGCAGCTGCGCGGTCCCGGGCAGCCTCAGGTGGGTGTCGAGCACCACCGGCACCGGATCCCTCGAGATCTGGGGCCCGGGCAGCACCCCGGGGGGCAGCCGGGTGTTGAGCCTTGGATCGTCGGCCAGCGCGGTGCCGATCCCGACGAGGATCGCGTCGTGGCGTGCCCGCAGGACATGACCGTGCTGTCGTGCCTGGGGACCCGTGATCCACTGACTCTCGCCGGTGGCCGTCGCGATGTGGCCATCGGCGGAGATCGCCGCCTTGGCGGTCACCTCGGGCAGCCCCACCGCGACGGCCCGGGCAAAGCCAAGGATCCGCCTCGCAGCGGCCTCTTCCTCGACTCCGAGGCGCACCTCGATCCCGGCGGCCCGCAGCGCCTCGACGCTGCGGCCCTGCATCGCGGGGAAGGGATCGAGGACCCCCACCACGACCCTGGCGATCCCCGCCCG
>DRPG01000245.1 GCA_011376105.1 Deltaproteobacteria bacterium | reverse complement strand
TTCACAAGCCCGCAGCTTGGCCTGCAGCGCAGCGACGGTGGTGGTCACCGGGCTGCTGTTCAGGGGCATGTCGACGATGGCGGTGATCCCGCCGGCTGCGGCGGCCCGGGTGGCGGTCTCGAAGCCCTCCCACTCGGTGCGGCCGGGCTCGTTGACGTGCACGTGGGTGTCGGCCAGGGACGGAGCGAGGAGCCGATCCCCCAGATCCTGGACCTCGAGCGCCGTCGGAGGCTCGGGCCCGATCCTGGCGATCCGCTCCCCATCGATCACCACCGCGGCGGGCCTGATCCCGTCGGGGCACAAGACCCTTCGGCTGAACAGAGCGAGCGATGCAGCCATCCGACCTCCGAGGGCGGGAGTCTACCCGGGCAGGCGATACGATGCGGGCGCGTGGAGGCTGTGTGCTGGGCGGATGGATCGGTGAGTGGCTCAACCTGTTGTTTCGCTGGGGTCACCTGGTGGTAGGGGCGGCATGGATCGGGGCCTCGTTCTACTTCAACTGGCTCAACCATCAGATCCGAGCCCCTGAGGGGGGAGCGCAGCCGGGGCTGAAGGGGGAGCTGTGGGCGGTGCACGGGGGCGCGTTCTACCGAGTGCTCAAGCTCGATGGGGCACCCGAGCAGCTGCCGGGCACCCTGCACTGGTTCAAGCACGAGGCGTACTTTACCTGGGTGACCGGCGTGCTGCTGCTCGGGGCCACCTACTGGATGAACGCCCAGTCCTACATGGTGGATCCCTCGAAGATCGAGCTCTCACCCAGCGTGGCGGTGGGGATCGGGGTGGGCACCCTCGTGGGGGGCTGGCTGGTCTACGACGCGCTGTGCAGGGCGCTGGCCCGGTGGCCGATGGCCCTGGCGTGGCTGGGCTTCGCCCTGGTGGTGGGGGTGGCCCTGATCCTCGATCAGGTGCTGTCGCCCAGGGCGGCCTACATCCACGTGGGCGCGATGCTCGGCACGATCATGGCCGCCAACGTGTTCTTCGTGATCATCCCCGGCCAGCGCGCGATGGTCGACGCGATGATCGCGGGCCGGCCCCCGGATGTGTCGCGCGGTGAGGCGGGCGCGATGCGCTCGCTGCACAACAACTACCTGACGTTTCCTGTGCTGTTCATCATGGTCAGCAACCACTACCCGGTGACCTGGGGCCACGCCCATGGTCCGCTGATCCTCGCGGCGATCTCGCTGTCGGCGATCGCGGTGCGGCACTGGCAGAACCTGCGGGGCCGCGGTGAGCTGCAGCCCTGGCTGCTGCCCGCCGGGATCCTGGGGATCGTCGCGACGATCGGGATCAGCCGGGTGCCCACCCCGGGCGAGGCCGCGCCGGTGCTGGCCGGCGCCGAGACGATCCCCACCTCCCGGATCCAGCAGATCGTGGCGCTCCGCTGCCTGCCATGCCACGCCACCGAGCCCAGCCAGCCAGGCGTCACCGAGGCCCCGAAGGGGGTGGTGCTCGAGCGCCCCGAGGATCTGCACCGCTTCGCGGATCGGATCCATGCCCAGGCCATCGCCAGCCAGGCCATGCCCCTGGGCAACGTCACCCGAATGACCGACGAGGAGCGACAGCTGCTGGCGACCTGGCTCGCTCAGCGCGCTCGCTGAGCCTCCACCGCCCGGAGGATGGCCTCCGGGGTCGCCGGCAGCGCCAGCTCCACCTCCGCCTCCGCCTCCGCCTCGCCGAAGGCGCCGATCGCGTCCCGAAGCGCCGAGATCACCGCGATCCCTAGGACAAAGGGAGGCTCTCCGACGGCCTTGCTCCGCCCGATGGTGTCGGCCTCAGCGGGCTGATCCAGCAGCTCGATCCGCATCTGCAGCGGGACGTCTCCGACCGACGGCACCTTGTAGGTGCTGGGGCCATGGGTGAGGCAACGCCCGTCGTCACCATGGATCACCTCCTCGCCGGTCAGCCAGCCTACGCCCTGAACGAAGGCGCCCTCGATCTGACCCACGTCGATGTTGGGGATCAGGGAGTTGCCGACGTCGTGGAGGATGTCCACCCGCTGGATCCGGTGCTCGCCGGTCAGGCCCAGGACCTCGACCTCCACCAGGGCGATCCCCCACGCAAAGTAGAAGAACGGCGTGCCCCGTCCCTGCTGGGGATCGTAGGCGATCCCCGGGGTGCGGTAGAAGCCGGTGGCCGACAGCGGGATCTGCTGCACCCAGCAGGCGTTGGCGACCTCAGCGAAGGAGATCGAGCGCCCCTCACCATAGACCTCACCGCCCCGGAAGGTGGGGCTCGTGCCCTCGTCGAGCCCCAGCAGGCTGGCCGCGATCGGCACCATCCGCTCCCGGATCCGACGAGCGGCCTCAGCCACGGCTGCACCGTTGAGATCCGAGCCGCTGCTCGCGGCGGTCGCGCTGGTGTTGGGGATCTTGTCGGTGCTGGTGTCCATCACCCGGATCGTGTCGACGGGCACCCCCAGGACATCAGCGCACACCGCCCGCACCTTGGTGTGCAGCCCCTGGCCCATCTCGGTGCCGCCGTGGTTGAGCTGGACGGTCCCGTCGGCATAGACCAGGACCAACGCACCGGCCTGGTTGAGCAGCGACGCGGTGAACGAGATCCCAAACTTCACCGGCACCAGCCCCAGCCCGCGCTTGGTGTGCCGCGACACCGCGTTGGCGGCCGCGATCGCCCCCCGGCGGCGCGACAGCCCCGCGGTCCGCACCAACCGATCGTGCATCGCGGCGATCGGAGGCCCGGGCACCCGCTGGCCATAGGGGGTCTGGTCCCGGGGGGCGTCGCCGTAGTAGTTGCGCCGCCGCACGGCCTCGGGGGGCAGCCCCAGCCGGGAGGCAGCACGCTCGAGGGCGTCCTCGACGACGTAGATCCCCTGGGGCCCACCAAAGCCACGGAAGGCGGTGTTCGAGGGCAGATCGGTCTGCACCACCCGGCCGCTGAACCGCAGAGCGGGCACGTGATAGGCGTTGTCGAGGTGGAACAGGGCGCGATCCATCACCGGCCCCGACAGATCAGCGGTCCACCCCCCGTCGGAGTACAGCTGGACCTCGAGGCCCAGCAGCCGACCGTCTGCGTCGAAGCCTGCCCGGTAGCGACCGAGGAACGGGTGGCGCTTGCCTGTGATCCGCATGTCTTCGCTGCGATCGAGCCACAGCTTCACCGGGCGGCCGGTGTGCCGGGCGCCCAGCGCCGCCAGCACCGCGGGTTGGGTCGCCTGGGACTCCTTGCCCCCGAAACCACCCCCCATGCGGGGCACCCGGCAGCTCACCGCGGCCTGGGGCAGGCGGAGCGCGCCCGCCGTGGCGCGCTGGACCTCGGTGGGGTGCTGGGTCGAGGACCAGATCTCCAGGCTGCCCCCCTCGCCGGGGATCGCCAGCGCACACTGGGTCTCGAGGTAGAAGTGATCCTGGGCCGGGGTCTGGACCTCCCCGGTGATCAGCAGGTGGGCACCAGCCAGCGCAGCCTCGACATCGCCCCGGGTGATGGTGTGCGGGGCTGTGTGGAAGCGCCCAGCAGCGATCCCCTGCTCGATCCCGAGGACCGGCTCGAGGGGCTCAGCGCGCACCACGACCTGCTCTGCGGCCCTGCGGGCGAGCTCCCGGCCCTCGGCGAGGACCACCGCCACGGGCTGGCCGTGGTAGCCGATCTGATCGAGGGCCAGCAGCGGCTCGTCGTGCACGATTGGCCCGATGTAGGGATCGCCTGGGATGTCGGCGGCGGTGAGGACCGCCACCACGCCCTCAGCGCCCCCCGCACCCACCGCGTCGACCACGAGCGCTCGGCCCCGGGCCATCGGAGCGGTGACCAGCACCGCGTGCAGCAGCCCCGGGGGCTCCGGCAGATCGTCGACGTACCGGGCCCGCCCGGTGACGTGCCCCACCGCGCTCTCGTGGGGCGCGTCGTGGTGGAGCGCGGGGCCGACAGCGCTCATCGGGGGTCTCCGGGCGACAGGATCAGGGTGCCGGTGTGGCGCCCGGACAGCGGCGTGAACGGCTGCAGCCGGGTCTCCTCATAGAAGCCCAGCAGCAGGTTGCGGGCCAGGGTGTGGCGGAACCAGCTCGAGCCCCGGGGATCGGACAGCGGCGTGAGCTGCTGATCGAGGGCGTGGGCAGCTTGCTGCACGCTCTCCTCGGACCAAGGACGCCCCAGCAGCGCCGCCTCGGCCGCCGTGGCCCGCAAGGGGGTGGCCCCCACACCCCCCAGGGCCAGCCGCGCCAGCGTGACCTGCCCCTGATCATCGAGCCGGATCTGCACCGCGGCGGACACCGCGCTGATGTCGAGCTCCCGGCGCCGGCTCACCTTGTAGGCGCCCAGCCTCGCCGAGTCGGGCGGGGGGCGGAGGCGGATCTGGGCCAGCAGCTCCCCAGGCTCCAGCGCGGTGGTGCGGTAGCCCACGAAGAACGACGACAGCGGCACGGTGCGCGGGCCCTGCGGGCCCTGCAGCACCGCGTCGGCGTCGAGCGCCAGCAGCACGGGCGCGAGATCGCCGATCGGTGAGGCGTTGCAGAGGTTGCCCCCCAGCGTGCCCCGGTGCTTGATCTGTCGTGAGCCGAAGTAGCGCAGCATCCGATGGAGGATCGGCAGCGTGTCTTCGGTGGCGTCCTCGAGCTCGGACAGGGCCGTGGTAGCCCCCAACACCAGCTCGTCTCCGTCGAAGGCCACGCCCCGCAGCTCGGCGATCCGATCCAGGGAGAGCAGGTGGGGTGGGTGAGCGTGGCGCTGGGTGATCTCGAGCCCCAGATCGGTGGCCCCCGCCACGATCCGGACCGTCGGGGACCGCAGCAACGCGAGCGCGCCCTCGAGGGTGGTGGGGGCGTCGAAGCGCTGGCCCCCCGCCTCGTACCTCAGCCCGGCTCCGGAGGTGCCCGGGGCGGAGGCGGCCCGGAACCGATCGTCGGGGCGTTGGCCCGCGACGGACGCCAGGGCGTCGCGGATCGGACGGTAGCCAGTGCAACGACAGAGGTTCCCGCAGATCTGATCGTCGAGCTTCCAGGGCTGATCGAGATCGGAGCGGTAGCAGGCCTCGAACAGGCTCATGACGAAGCCCGGGGTGCAGTAGCCACACTGTGAGCCCTGGGCCTGGACCATGGCCCGCTGGGCGGGGTGGAGACCGTTTCTGCTGGCCAGCCCCTCCACGGTGACGACCTGACAGCCATCGATCATCGGCAACAGCACGAGGCAGCTGTTGATCGCCCGCCAGCGCCCGGAGCCTGGATCGAGGATCGCCACGGTGCAGGCACCGCAGTCTCCCTCGGCACAGCCCTCCTTGGTGCCGGTGTGGCGCCGCCGGCGCAGCCACTGCAGCAAGGTGGTGGTCGGCCTTGCCTCCGACTCCTGGAGCGCGACGCCGTTGAGGACGAACCGGAGGATCGTGGAGGGCTCAGCGGAAGGCGAACTGCGCATAAGACCGCTCTGCGGTGGAGAACCAGGAGAACGAGTCCCGGCGGAAGGCCTCCCAGGCGGTGTAGATCTCGCGGTAGGCCGGATCCTGGGCCGCCTCCTCCTCGAGCAGGGCCCGGGACGCCTCGCGGGCACCCTGGAGCAGATCGTCGGAGAACGGTTGCACCTGGACCCCCGCCCCCCGGATCCGCCTCAGGGCTGGAGGGTTCTTGGCGTCGTACCGGGTCTGCATCGCGATCCCCGCCTCGGCGGTCGCGGCCCGCAGGATCTCTTTATAGGCCGCAGGCAGCGCCTCGTGCTGGGCCTGGTTGACGTAGAACGACAGGCTGGGGCCCGGCTCCCACCACCCCGGGTAGTGGTAGTTCTTCACCACCTTGTGGAACCCAAGCTTCTCGTCGTCGTAGGGGCCGACCCAGTCTGTGGCGTCGATCGCGCCGCGCTCGAGCGCGGTGTAGATCTCGCCGCCGGCCAGGGTCTGGGTGGCGACCCCGAGGCGCTCCATCACCGCACCCCCCATGCCGGGGATCCGCATCTTGAGGCCCTTGAGATCGGCGAGGGAGCGGACGGGTCGGTTGAACCACCCCCCCATCTGCACCCCGGTGTTGCCGCCGGGGAAGCTGACGATGCCGAAGTCGGCGAACCGCTGGTTGACCAGCTGCAGCCCCCCGCCCTCGAGCAGCCAGGCGGCCTGCTGCCGCGCGGACAGGCCGAAGGGGACGCAGGTGTCGAAGGCCAACGCCGGGTTCTTCCCGATGTAGTAGTACGAGGCGGTCTGGCCGATGTGGACCGTGCCCTGCTGGACTGCGTCCATCACCTGCAGGGCGGGGACGATCTCACCGGCGGGGTAGACCCGGATCTGGAACGCGCCACCGGTCATCGCCGAGACGCGCTCGGCCAAGACCTCCGCTGCCCCGAAGATGGTGTCGAGGGAGCGGGGGAAGCTGCTGGCCAGCCGCCACTTGATCCGCTCGCCGGTGACGACGGCGGGGGCGCCGGTCGCGGCGTCGGTCCGCCCTCCGCACGCGGTGAGTCCGCCGAGGGCAGCACCGAGGAATGTACGCCGCCTCACCGAGGCTACAGGCGGTTGAGGGAGAAGGTCCCGGGCTGGGTGCACACCACCCCAGCGGTGTTGGCGGTGGGCCCCGCCTCAGACCAGCAGATGTTGACCTCGTAGCTGCCGGTCATGGTGTCTTCCTCGACCACCACGTCGATCAGGTTTAGGTAGCGCGCAGCGGTGTTGAGGATCATGCCCACCTGGGCATACTTGTTGTCCGACTGCGCCTGATCGACGTAGTAGATCCATCCACCGAGATCCGCATCACCCACCAGGAATCCTTGCTCTCCCTGATCTTCGTTGAAGGTGAAGTTCGTGGTCAGCAGCTGGGGGACGCCGTCGGCACCTGTGGCGTTGCCCGTCCAGCTCCCATCCACCAGGGAGATGTAGGTGCTCTTTGAACAACCGGTGGCCATCACGCATAGAAGCGTGAGAAGGAGGCGCTTCATGGTCTCACTCCATCTAGGGCCCCGCGGCCCAACCCACAGGATTCTAGCGGACAGGTAGCACATCGGCCAGCCCTGAGGACGCCCTGCGCCGGGCCACGCCGATCAGGACGAGCCACAAGGCCATGGGAGCCAGGCCCCTGCCCGGCGTGGTGCAGCCCCCACAGCCCGCGATGGCCACCGCCTCGGACGGGGCCGGATCGCACGCCGGGGCCTCGGGGACCGTGCCGTCGCAGTCATGATCGAGGCCATCGCACAGCTCCGGTGCGCCGGGGTAGATCGTCGCGTCGTCGCTGCCGCAGTCCTCACAGTCGAGCCAGCCGTCTCCGTCGAAGTCGCCCTCTCCGCCCGACAGCGTGTCGCAGTCGTTGTCCTTGCCGTCGCACAGCTCGGTGTTTCCGGGGAAGCGATCTGCGTCGGTGTCGTCGCAGTCGGTCCGATCGGCGACATAGCCCGGGGGTGCAGCGCAGCTCTCCACGACGTCGTCGAGGGTCCCAAAGCCGTCTCCGTCGGCGTCGGCGTAGTAAGAGGACAGGGGCTGCCCCTCGTCGATCATCTCGTCGCAGTCGTTGTCGATCCCATCACAGGCCTCCGGGGCTCCGGGGTAGACCTCGGGGGTGGTGTCGTCGCAGTCGGTGTCCCTCTCCACGTGATCGGCGGGGCGCACCCCGTCGCAGATCTCGTTGGCGGCGCCTGGATCGCCGAACCCGTCTCCGTCGGTGTCGGCGTACAGGGTGAAGGTGACGGGATCGTCGTCGATCAGGCCGTTGCAGTCCCGGTCGAGCCCATCGCACAGCTCGTCGGCTCCGGGGAAGATCGAGGCGTCGTCGTCGTTGCAGTCCTCGTCGTTGTCGGTGTAGCCCACCGGCACGGAGCCATCGCACACCTCGACGATGTGGCCTGGATCACCAAACCCATCCCGATCGAGATCCGCGTACCACTCGAGGTAGACCACCGCGTCGTCGATCAGGCCGTTGCAGTCGTCGTCGATCCCGTTGCAGCGCTCCGGGGCGCCGGGGAAGCGTGCTGCGTCGCCGTCATCACAGTCGTCGTCTGCCATCGCTCCGTCGGCGTCGCCGTCGAGGATCTCGACGGTGACCGACATGTAGTAGCCGTGATCGTCCGGGACGAAGTTGTTGATCGTGGAGGGGACCTGGAAGGTCCCGGCGCTGTAGGTGTCGCTGGTGGTCCACACCGTGCCGCCGAAGCTGCCCCAGCCGAAGTCGTCGACCGTTGCTGGGTCGTCGAACCGGTAGGTGTAGTTGCCCGAGGGGAGCACCACCCCTAGGGCGTAGCGCCCCGGGCCCAGGATCCGCTCGATCTGGGGGGAGTCCTTGAGGCCCTGGAGCCCACCCACCGACACGGGGGCCGAGGCATAGATCCGCGCCCAGTCGTTGGGCGTGGTCTCCTCGTAGAGGACGAAGTACAGCTCGTCGGGATCGGAGCCCGTGTGGGCCATGTCGACGGAGAAGTACAGCAGCTCGACGGTGCCCCGGATCTCGATCACGTCGAGCTTGTAGCAGTAGTCGGCTGAGCCGATGAGATCGGTGCCGCCGAGGATCTCGGTGGCCACGATCCCCCCGAGGGCCGGGGTCGACAGGAGCATGAGCGCGATCGCCACGATGATCTCCAGCAGCGGTCGCGACGTTATACCAGCCCCGATCCATCTACACTGACAGCGCGTGTCACCAGGTCCCCCGGCGATCGGATCCAGTGCGAATAGATCCCGTCGATGGACGCCCTCGATCGCTTCAGTCCCCCAATCCAGGGCTGGTTCCACGACGCCTTCGAGCACCCGACCGAGATCCAGCGCCGGGGCTGGCCCCCGATCGCGTCGGGGCTGAGCACGCTGCTGTTGGCCCCCACCGGCTCGGGCAAGACCCTGGCTGCGTTCCTCGCCGGCCTCGATCAGCTGGCCCGCACCCCGGTGGACGCGCCGCCGGGGGTGCGGCTGCTCTATGTCTCCCCGCTCAAGGCCCTGGCCTACGACATCGAGCGCAACCTCCGAGCCCCCCTGGTGGGGATCGCCCACGTCGCCAGCCGGCAGGGCCAGCCGATCCGCTCGATCAAGGTGGACGTGCGCACCGGCGACACCCCCCAGCGCGATCGGCGCCGGCAGGCGAAGGCTCCAGCGGACATCCTGGTGACCACGCCGGAGTCCCTGTACCTGCTGCTGGGCTCGAGGGCGGGGCAGACGCTGCAGACCGTCACGACCATCATCGTCGACGAGATCCATGTGATGGCCGGGAGCAAGCGCGGGGTCCACCTGGCCCTGTCCCTGGAGCGGCTCTCAGCCCTGGCTAAGCTCGATCCCCAGCGGGTGGGGCTGTCGGCGACCCAGCGTCCGCTGTCTGAGATCGCGAGGTTCCTCGGCGGAGATCGGCCGGTCGAGATCGTGGATGCGTCCGCGGCTCCCCGGATGGATCTGCAGATCGTGGTGCCGGTCGCAGACATGGAGCATCCGATCCATCCGGAGGGCGCGCCCGGCCCCCGGGGGGGAGGGGAGGGGCAACGCCAGCAGGTGGGCGGTGGATCGCTGCCCCCCAGCTGTGGCGAGCGGATCGACGCGCTGCCCGGGGGGGAGACACCCCGGGTGCCCCAGGCCCCCCAGCGGGCGACGGGGCTGTGGCCCCTGATCCACCCCCGGCTGCTGGAGCTGATCCGCGCCCACCGCTCCACGATCCTGTTCACCAACAGCCGGCTCCAGTGCGAGCGCCTGTCCCAGCGGCTCAACGCGCTCGCAGGGGAGGAGCTGGTCGCCGCCCACCATGGCTCGATCTCCCACGCCCGCCGCCACGAGGTGGAGGAGGCGCTGAAAGCCGGCACGCTGCCCGCGATCGTCGCCACCAGCTCGCTGGAGCTGGGGATCGACATGGGGGCGGTGGAGCTGGTGGTGCTGGTGGAGTCTCCGGGCAGCGTCGCCAGCGGGCTACAGCGGGTGGGGCGGGCGGGGCACGCGGTGGGGGCGCGCTCGGTGGGCCGGATCTTCCCGAAGCACCGAAGCGATCTGGTCGAGTCGGCGGTCATCGCCCAGCGGATGCTCGAGGGGCTCGTCGAGCCCACCCGGGTGCCACAGGGCTGCCTGGATGTGCTCGCTCAACAGATCGTGGCGATGTGCGCCCAGCGATCCTGGGAGGTGGGGGAGCTCCATGCGCTGGTGCGACGGGCCTATCCGTTCTCTGGTCTCACCGAGGCGCTGCTGGTCAGCGTGCTCGACATGCTCTCCGGGCGCTATCCGTCCGACGACTTCGCCGAGCTGCGGCCCCGCATCCGCTGGGATCGCTCCCGGGACGTGCTCGAGGCCCGCAAGGGCGCGGGGATGCTGTCTCTGCTCAACGGCGGCACGATCCCCGATCGCGGCCTGTACGGCGTGTTCATGGTCGGGGGGGGCTCGCGGCTGGGGGAGCTCGACGAGGAGATGGTGTACGAGACCCGCAGGGGCGATCGGATCATCTTGGGGGCGAGCACCTGGCGGGTCGAGGAGATCTCCCGGGATCGGGTGGCGGTGAGCCCGGCGCCGGGCGAGCCCGGTCGGCTGCCCTTCTGGCACGGGGAGCGACCGGGGCGTCCAGCGGCCCTGGGCAAGCAGATCGGAGCCTTCCTCCGTGGGATCGTGGCCGCGGGGGAGGACGCCCGGGGCTGGCTGCAGCGCACCACCGCGCTGGATGAACTCGCCGTGGGTAACGTCGTCGACTACGTCGCCGAGCAACAGGAGGCCACCGGGGAGGTCCCCACCGATCGCTGTCTGGTGGTCGAGGGCTTCCGGGACGAGCTCGGGGACTGGCGGATCTGTGTGCTGTCGCCCTTTGGCTCCAGAGTGCACGCGCCGTGGGCCCTGGCGCTGGAGGCGCGGCTGTCTGCAGGGGGGCAGCAGGTGCAGGCCCTGTGGACCGACGACGGGATCGCGCTGCGGATCCCCGACACCGACACCCCGCCGCCGATCGACGCCCTGTGGCTAGAGCCCGAGGAGGTGGAGGAGCTGGTGATCGAGCAGCTGGGGCGCTCGGCCCTGTTCGCGGCCCGGTTCCGCCAGAACGCCTCGCGGGCCCTGCTGATGCCCAGGACCACCCCCAAGGGGCGACAGCCCCTGTGGGCCCAGCGGATCCGGGCCCAGGATCTGCTGGCGGTGGCCAGCCGCTACCCCGCGTTCCCGGTGATCCTCGAGACCTACCGAGAGTGCCTGCAGGACGTGCTGGATGTGCCCGCCCTGCTCGAGCTGCTGAGCGCGATCCGCTCCCGGGAGGTGCGGGTGCACACGGTCGAGACCCGCCGCCCCTCTCCGTTCGCCCGCTCCCTGGTGTTTGCCTACGCCGCGGCCTTCATGTACGCCGGCGACGCACCGCTCGCCGAGCGCCGGGCCGCGGCCCTGACCCTCGATCGTGCGCTGCTGCGGGAGCTGCTGGGCCAGTCGGAGCTGCGGGAGCTGCTGGATCCGGGCGCGGTGGCTCAGGTCGAGGCGGGGCTGCAGCGGCGCACCGAGCAGAGCCAGGCCCGGCACCCCGACGGGCTGCACGATCTGCTGCGGCGCCTGGGGGACCTGTCCGACGAGGAGATCACCGAGCGCTGTGCGTCCGATCCCGCTCCCTGGCTGGACGAGCTGGTGCGGACACGCCGGGCGATCCGGGTGCGGATCGGGGGCGAGCCACGGTGGATCGCGGTGGAGGACGCGGGGAGGCTCCGGGACGCGCTGGGGGTGGTGCTGCCCGGTGGGATCCCCGCCGTGTTCCTCGACGGAGGCCCCGATCCCCTCACGACGCTGGTGCTGCGGTATGCCCGCACCCACGGTCCGTTTGCAGCAGCGGCCCCCGCCCTGCGCTGGGGCCTGCCGGTGGGCACGATCGTGGCGGTGCTCCGGGCGCTCGAGGCCGAAGGGCGGCTCCTCTCAGGTGAGATCCGCCCCGGAGGCACGGGCTGGGAGTGGTGTCACCCCGACGTCCTCGCCCGGCTCAAGCGGCGCTCCCTCGCCGCCCTGCGCGACGAGATCGCTCCGGTCGAGGCGAGCGCATACGCCCGGTTCCTGCTTCGGTGGCACGGGATCGGCTCGAAGCGCAGCGGGCTGCCCCGGCTGCGGGAGGTGCTGGCGCAGCTCGAGGGGATCCCGCTGGCGGCCTCGGTGTGGCTGGAGGGGCCCGCGCTGCGGGCCCGGATCGCACGGTTCGAGCCCGAGTGGCTCGATCAGCTTGGCGCGATGGGGGAGATCGTGTGGATCGGGGCGGGCGCGCTGGGCCCGCGGGACGGACGGATCGCCCTGTACCCCCGGGAGCGGGTGCCCCTGCTCCTCGAGCCCCCTGTCCCCCCCGAGGGCTTGCTCGACGATCCCGACGATCAAGCGTCGGCGATCCGGGCCGCCGTGTACACCCACCTGCTCGAGCGGGGGGCGTCGTTTCAGCTCGGGCTGCAGCGCGCCGCCGCCGGGGCCTCGGTGGCCGAGGTGACCTCGGCCCTGTGGGATCTCGTGTGGGCGGGCCTGGTGACCAACGACACCTTCACCCCCCTGCGGACCCTGATCGCCCGCCGGGGCGGGAGCGAGCGCTCGCGCCGGAGGCTGCGGGGGGGCCAGATCGCAGGGGGACGCTGGTCGGCGGTGGCGGAGCTGTTTGGCCCGGCGAGGGTGGACGTGTCCGACACCGAGCGGGCCCACGCCCGGGCGACGCGGCTGCTGGAGCGCTACGGGGTGGCCACCGCGTCGGCGGCCAGAGCGGATGGGCTGCCCGGCGGCTTCTCGGCGGTCTATCCGGTGCTCCGAGCCATGGAGGAGGCCGGCCGGGTGCGCCGGGGCTGGTTCGTCGACGGTCTGCAGGGCGCGCAGTTCGCGCTCCCCGGGGCGGTGGATCGGCTCCGGGCCGCGCGGAGCGACGCGTCGGGGGCGGTGGTGCTCGACGCGACGGATCCTGCCAACCCGTGGGGCTGCCTGCTGCCCTGGCCCCCGCCGTCCGCCGATGGTGCGAGGCCCCGGCGGACGGCGGGGGCCACCGTGGTCCTGGTGGGTGGAGCCCCGGTGTGGTTCGTCGAGCGCAGGGAGCGGCACTGGATCCCCCTGATCGAGCCAGACGAGGACGAGCGGCTGGTCCGGGCCATCGAGGCCTGGATCGGATCCCAGGGGGATCGCTGGCGCACGATCCAGATCGATCGGATCGGTGGGATCGAGGCACAACAGAGCGCCTACCTCCGTGCCTTCGTCGCCGCAGGCTTCTGTGCCCGGGCCACGGGGCTGGAGCGCGCCCGGGCGTGACATGGGGTCTCGGGCCAGGATAGGCCCGAGACCTCACCGAGCCTTGCAGGAGGGAGGATGGCCCCGTCGGGTGGTGTCGGGATCGTGATGGGGAGCCGCTCGGACTGGCCCACCATGGAGCCCGCGGCCGAGCTCTTGAGCACGCTGGGCGTGGTCCACGAGGTCCGGGTGATCAGCGCACACCGCACCCCGGATCTGCTGTTTTCCTATGCCGAGGAGGCTGAGCCCCGGGGGCTGGTGGCGATCATCGCGGGCGCAGGGGGAGCAGCACACCTGCCGGGCATGCTCGCGGCCAAGACCCGGGTGCCCGTCCTGGGGGTCCCGGTCCAGAGCAAGGCCCTCTCGGGCCTGGACTCCCTGCTGTCCATCGTGCAGATGCCGGCCGGGGTGCCGGTCGCGACCTTCGCCATTGGATCCGCGGGGGCGACCAACGCTGCTCTGTTCGCCGCGGCGATGATCGCGACCACCGATCCCCTCGTCGCCCGAGCGCTGCAGGACTATCGGGAGTCCCAGACCGTCCGGGTCCTCGATCGATCCGATCCAAGGGACGCCTGATGCGGGTCGGGATCATCGGGGGGGGCCAGCTCGGCCGCATGCTGGGAGAGTCCGCGCAGCTGCTGGAGATCGAGTCGTTGTTCCTCGAGCCGTCGCCGTCACCGAGCGCCGCCGTCGCAGGCGAGGTGATCGTCGCGCCCTACGACGATCGGGTGGCCCTCGATCGCCTCGCCCGGGAGTGCGAAGTGGTCACCTACGAGCTCGAGAACGTCCCGGTGGACACGGTGCGGTACCTGGCCGGCAAGGTGGCGATCCACCCGGGTCCCGGCGCGCTGGAGACCGCCCAGGATCGCCTCGCGGAGAAGCGCTTCTTCCGATCCCGGGGGGTGTCGATCGCGGCCTTTGTGCCGGTCGACAGCGTCGAGCAGCTCGAGGCCGGGATCGAGCTGCTCGGGCTGCCCGCGATCCTCAAGACCCGCCGCATGGGCTACGACGGCCGTGGGCAGCTCTACCTCGCCGATCCAGAGCAGGCATCGGGGGCGTTTGCCGCCCTGGGATCGGTGCCCTGCGTCCTCGAGGAGGTCGTCCCGTTCGATCGAGAGCTGTCGATCCTGGCGGTGCGGGATCGCGATGGAGCCACCGCGACCTGGCCCCTGGTGGAGAACCGACACGCCGGCGGGATCCTGCGCTGGTCCGTCGCCCCGGCCCCGGAGGTGGATCGGGAGCTCCAGCTCCTCGCCGACGCCCTGGCCACCCGGCTGCTCGAGGCGCTCCAGTACGTCGGGGTGCTCGCGGTCGAGCTGTTCCAGGTCGGAGATCGGCTGCTCGCGAACGAGATCGCACCACGGGTCCACAACTCGGGCCACTGGAGCATCGAGGGTGCGCTGACGTCCCAGTTCGAGAACCACCTGCGGGCGATCCTGGGCCTGCCCCTGGGCCAGACCTCGGTGCTGCTGCCCTGCGGGTGTGTGAACCTGCTGGGGCGCCTGCCTGACCTCTCCGAGCTGCTGGCGGTGCCCGGCGCCCGGCTTCACTTGTACGGCAAGGAGCCCCGCCCCGGGCGTAAGCTCGGGCACGTCACCGTGCTCGGAGCAGATCATGGGCAGATCCGGGCCCGGATCGACGCCGTGCGCGCGCTGACGGCGGGCTGACGTGCCTGAGGGCGACACCGTGTACCGCCACGCGGTGCTGCTCCGGCCGCTGCTGGTGGGCCAGCCGATCCGGGCCGCCACCAGCCGGTGGCCGGGGCGGGTCCAGGGCCTGGTGGGCCACAGGATCCAGCGGGTGTGGCCCCGGGGCAAACACCTGATGATCGGGGTCTCCGATGGCACCACCCTGCGGATCCACCTCGCGATGCACGGGCAGTGGCGCAGGCTGGCCTCCGGGCAGCGCAGCGACACGTCGCCCGGCGACGTGTCGCTGCGCCTCGACACCCCCGAGGACGCGCTGCTGTGCGTCCATGCCCCCACCCTCGATCGGTTCGAGACCCGACAGGCGCCGATCCATCCGGTCTTGTCGCGCCTGGGCCCCGACGTGCTGGCCCCCCGCTTCGATCCCTTCGCCGTGGCGGCGCGAGCCCGGGCCAGCAGCCACCACACCGTCGCCGAGGCCCTGCTGGATCAGGCGATCTCCTGTGGGGTGGGCAACATCTACAAGTGCGAGCTGCTGTTCCTCTGTGGGCACGATCCCTTCGCCTCCCCTGCGGAGCTGCCCCTCGAGCGGTGGGCGGGCCTGTACGCCCGGGCCCGCACCCTGATGGGCGCCAACCTCGAGCTGACCGCCCGTGACACGACCCGTCTGGGATCTGGACAGCCCCTGCACTGGGTCTATGGGCGCCGGGGACGTCCCTGTCTGCGCTGTGGGGCCTTGATCGCCACCCGGAGCCACGGCCTGGATCTTCCTCGGATCACCTTCTGGTGTCCGCGGTGTCAGACACCCCGGTAGACTGTCCTACCCCAGGAGAACACATGCTCAGGATCTTCTCTCCCAAGCTGTCGGTCCTTGGTCTGATCTTGGTGCCGGTGTCGGGCTGGGGGCAGACCATCTCGTTCAACCTCGAGGACGATCTGGTCGAAGATCTCGGTGTCGATCCAACCGCCCTCGAGGAGGATCTGACGGCGCTGATCGGCGAAGATCTGAAGCTGCTCGACGCCAGCGAGTACCTCTCGGAGATGGCTTACGCCACGCAGCTGTCGCTCAAGGGCATGGGGGTCGACTATGCGAGCAACCCCAGCACCTTCGTCGTCGGTGGCGCGGTGGGCAGCGCCTCGTCGGGGGGGGCCTCCAACCTCACCCGCGGGGGCTCCCTGCTGCCCCAGGGGGGCTTCGGGGCTCAGCTGGTGCTGTTGGCCGGGCTGAACCTCGGTCAGCTGGTGCCGGGGGAGGCGGGGGCGCTGAACAACCTGGTGGTCTATGTCAACGGCATGTCCATGGCGATACCGAGCAGCTACCCCTTCACCGGCCGGCTCTCGAACGGAGGCCTCCACCTGCAGGTCAAGCTGGGGGGCCCGGTGAAGGGACCGTTTGTCGAGTGGGGTGGGATCGATCTGACCACCGGCTACGAGCTCTCGACCTACACCCTCAGCCTCGATCAGGCCCTGCCCATCGGCGATGAGATCGGACCCATCGACATGCTGTGGGATGCCACCGGCTCGTACACCCTCTCCGCGACCAGCCACAGCATGCCGATCGAGGTGTCCACCAACGTCCGGGTGACGGTGCTGTCGCTGTATGGTGGGCTGGGCATCGATCTCAACGATTCGTCCGCCGTCACCCAGGCCAGCCTCACCGGTCCGGTGCTGGGCACGGTCAAGGATCGAGAGCACGAGCTGGGGAGCGGGGGGGTGTCGTTCACCGACAGCGGCTACGGCGACGGCTACACCTCTCGCTTCTTCTTCGGGGCCCAGATCAACATCACGCTGCTGAAGCTCTATGGGCAGATGAACCTTGGCAACCACGACAGCTTTGGGGGCCATCTGGGGGTGCGGATCGCGCTGTAGGCCGGCGCGCCGGGGAGACCCGTCGCCGCTGCTGACGCCCAGGATCGTCTTGGTGGTGCGGACCGCGCTGTAGGCCAGCGCGCCGGGGAGGCTCCCCGATCCCGAGCGCCCGGGGGCCGCTGTGGGCCGCTGTGGGCCCGGGCCTCGGCCGGCCTCAGATCCCGTTCTCGCCGGGGACCGTCTCGTGGTTCTCTCCGAGGGGAGTGACCTCTGCCTCCCTGGGGATCAGCTCGACGTGGACCGCCTGCACATACAGGGTGCCCGCGACGCCGGTGGCCAGGGCCGAAGAGGCGGTGGGCTCACCGGTGACGATGTAGTCCCGAGAGACCAGCGTGCCGGCCTCGAGATCGAACCTGCTCCGGCCCCGCACCTCCATGTCGAAGACGTTGCGCATGCGCTCGCCGCCCGGGGCCCCCACGGTCTCGCCGGAGCTCACCAGGGCCTCCCCGGTGGTGTCGATCACCACCACCGAGCCCTCCCGCTCCTCTCCGACGGTGTGCAGCAGGCGGACCGAGCCAAAGGAGCCCATGGACTTGGGCAGATCCACGGCCAGGGAGTCCTTCTGCTGCCAGGGGCGGCCTCGATCATCTCCGCTCTTGGGGGTCTGCAGCTCCAGCCCCGCTAGATCCCGCAGCAGCAGCAGCCGCAGGGTCTCCTCGATCTCGCGGAAGCGTCGGATCCGGGTGTTGACGCCCTCGAGGCTGACGTTTCGGATCAACCCATCCCGGGAGAAGACGATCTGTGCGGTGGTGCCCAGCAGCAGCTGATCCCACTCGTCGAGCAGCTCCTTGAGGCCCCGGTTGGCGTCGGCGCGGGGGGGGGCTGCGTCGAACTGGACGTCCTCGAAGGTACACAGCAGCTCCCAGGTCTTCTTCGAGGCCACGCTGGAGGTGCAGCGGGTGACCACCGCGAGGTAGTACTCGACCACCCGGAGATCGGTGTTGGTGAGGGACTTGACCGGGATCATCTCGGGGAGCCGGACCTGGGCCTGCAGCAGGTAGCGCCGCTCGACGTTGTCTCCCCACCTCCACCCGATCCCCGTGGTGGCCCGGGCCTGTGGGGCGAGGGTCCCCAGCGCCAGCAATCCAAACAACCACGCTCGCATCATGTGACCCCCGGGGAAGACCCTCAGGGGCTGGATAACATGATGTCGCCCGGCCCATGCTCTACCCGTTGGTGAGCCCGATCCTCAGGCGGATGCTGGCGGTCCCCGGGAAGAAGATGAAGGTCGGCAGCCCGGTGGCGGGGTGGTGGGTGGTCACGTAGCCGTCGGTGCGGGGCAGCAGCTGACCCTGGAGCTCGATCAGGGGTCTCACCCCGCCCTGCCCCAGGCGGTAGCCCACCCCCAGGTGCAGCACCCCCCCCAGGGCGACCTGAGGCCCCGAGGTGCTGGGATCGAGCAGCGGGAGCGCCAGGGCGATGCCGTAGCGGACATAGGGATCGGGCCCCTCCTGCGAGCGGGCGTGGCACAGATCGAGCCCGAGGTGGGGCTCGATCAGGGTGAAGTGGATCGCGGCGTCGGGGGGCAGCGGCACGCCGGGGCTCCGCCACCCCTGGAGCCTGGCGATCACCCCCAGGCTGACGTCGCCCTCCCAGCGGATCACCGGAGCGCGGGCGCTGATCCCGAGGGCGGGCGCCCGCAGGCCGGGGAACCGGGCCCGATCGACGTCGGTGACCTCCAGGCGCTCGGTGCCCACGATCGAGGCGGATGCTGCGATCTCGGTGGCCCCCGCGGGGGGGCAG
>DRPG01000244.1 GCA_011376105.1 Deltaproteobacteria bacterium | reverse complement strand
TCGAGCCCGGCAGCCTCCGCACGTCCCCCATCAGCGGGGTGAACGCACCGTCGGGCTCGGCGTACTCCCAGATCTTCTCGACCGTGCCGGCCTGCTCGTCGAACCGATACTCCGAGATCCGGGACGCGCCTTCGCCACCCTCTGCGGACGGGTGGTGGTAGCCGTTGTCGAACACCACGAACCCGCCGGCGCCCTGCGCTGGATCGTACCACAGCTCGGACATGTGGGCGTGGGACCACAGCGCCGAGTCCCGCAGGCCCGACCACACCGGGTCCCCCGAGGGGAGGGTGAAGTCGGAGAACGCGCCCCCCAACACCCACACCCCACGCCCCGTGGCCCGATCGATCTTCACCAGGCAGTCGAGGAACTTCGACATCACGAAGTACGAGCCCGAGATCGGCTCGTACATCAGGGAGTTGCTGTGGGTCCACTCCAACTCGGCGATGTCGGGCGAGAACGAGCGCTGGAGCTCGTCGGACAGGATCGGATCGGCCTCGAAGTCGTCATGCCAGCTCCACACGGCGGACACGCCCCCCGCTGAGCGGTTGCCCTCGAGGGTCTCGAGGACCGCATCGGCGGCCCAGCGCTCGCCCTCGATCCGCTCGACCTGGTAGGCCAGCCAGGCCACCACGCCCTCGTCGGCGTGGTAGACGAAGTCGTGGTGCCCGAGCTCGGTGCGGGTGGTCACGATCTCGTCCGGGGACATCGCGTCGAGGGGGATCCTGCGGAAGGTTGCCACGTCGAGCTGCTGCGCGCCATCGTAGAACGCCACGAGGATCGAGTGTGTCGCAGCGTCATAGCGGCTGGTGACCGGCAGCGTGTGCCCGCCCCAGCCCGGGGGCGTCAGGCCGACCAGATCAGGGGGGATCGTGCCGTCGTGGCCAGTGTCATACCACCAGACCGCGTCGCCGTCGCCGTCGAGGATCACCACCCAGCCTCCGTCGGCCTCGATCAAGGTGGTGACGAGGTAGCCAGACGAGGCCACGGAGCGGGGATCGTGCACCGAGGTCGTGAGCCTGGGCAGCCCCTGGGGTGGGGGCGGCCGCTCCAGGGTGTTGATCCCGGTCTGGAGGCGGGTGCCATCGTCGAGCTCGGTGATCGCGCGCCACCGGTAGCGGCTCAGGGGCTCGAGCCCCACCAGCCGGACCTCGTGGGCGGTGGCGGGGGCGGTGTGTGGGGTGTGGTGCTCCGCGGGATCGTCGACGCCATACTCGACCCAGCTGCGCCCCTCGGCCCCGGTGGTCCAGGTCAGGGCGACGGTGGAGGAGACCAGCTGGCTCTCAACGATCTGTAGATCCGGGAGATCACCGAGCCCACGGCGGGCGGGCCCGCAGGACAGCACCAGGCCGAGCCCGATCCCGATCACGATCCCCCCAGCAGGGCCACGACCTCGTCCAGCTCCCAGCTCATGTCGGTGTAGCGGCGCACCAGGCGCCCCTGCTCGTCGAGGATCAGCATCACCAGATCGTGGGTGATCCCGAGCCCCTTGCCGTGGGTCTGCAGCCCGGCCTTCTCAGCCAGGCCAAACAAGACCTCGCCGGGCACCCGCCCCAGATCCCAGCGGCCGGGCTCAGCCCCGCTGGCCTCGGCGAAGTCGCGCAGCACCGAGCGCGTGTCGTGCTCTGGATCCAGGGTGATGGCGAGCAGGCGCGCCCGCTCCGGGAGCTGAGCCTGCAGCGCCTGGAAGCGGGAGACCACCAGCGGGCAGTACTCGGGGATCGGGCACCGGGTGTAGATGAAGGTGACCGCGAACCGCCCCCGCTGCCCCTCGCCGATGGTGATCGGCGAGCCCTTGGCCAGCATCACCGGGGTCCGGGGGAAGATGGCACCGACGGGCACGGCCTCGCCCGGGGCCAGCTCGGGGGGCCCCTCGGGGGGCTGAGCCGGGGCCCTGGCTGGCGCTGGCTGGATCACGCGGAGGTCGCGGATCACCGTGCCACCGTCGATCGCCAGGGTGCCCGCGACGCGATCGCCAGGGTGCAGCGCGCTTAGGGCGCTGGGATCGGAGACGGCGAGCGGCATGGTCATCGCGTCCATGAAGCCCTCGATCGCGTCGTGGGCGATCACCAGCTCACGATCGCCGCGGATCTCCACCACCTCGCCGGTGATCGGGTACGTGCGGGGCTCGGGCGAGCCACAGGCCATCCAGGTGAGCAGACCAGGGAGCAGACCAGGGAGCAGACCAGGGAGCAGACCAGGGAGCAGACCAGGCGTCATGGGGCGTCCTCCTCTGCGGTGAGATTGAGGGGAGGTGGGGGTTGGTGCGGGCTCGCGACGGTGAGCATAAGCTCGGGCAACGCGAGCCACCATCCAGGGTGCGGCCGGCGCATGGAGGCTCCATAGCTCGAAGCGGAGGGATCGGGTGTCCACGGGTGACCTCGCTCCGGTCGGTGGGGGTCTCGGGCTCCGTGCCGGCGTGGCCGGAGCGCTCAGGCCCAGTGCGAGGCCCGCGCCAACGGATCGCCCGGGTCTGCCCGTCGAGCCCGACGGAAGCTGCGCCTCCTTGCTCGTGGAGCCGCGGTCTCCAGGTCTCTGCGCGACGACATCGGTCGACATCCGTCGGATCCGGCGGGAGCAGCCAGCGGCGAGCAGCCGGTGGCTGGATCTGGAACACAGGGCACGGGATATAGGCTAGTCGCCAGGAGGAGACCCAATGATCCTGATCGTGATGCTGTCTACGGCGCAGGCTGCGGATCCGTTGCCAGAGCGCCTGGCGGAGCGGGCGACCCAGCCCGACGTCGTGCTGGTCCCCCCCGTGGGGTCGCCGAGCCCGAAGGCCGGGAGCTTCCTGATCCCCTACGTCGCAGAGGAAGGGCAGCCCTCCGATCCAGCCCGCGAGGGCACCTACGAGGTCGGGCCGTCCTCGTGCACCGACGCGCTGCAGTTCGTCACCGTGGACGCCAACGAGCAGCGCGAGGAGCTGTGGCGGGTCAAGAGCGGCGTCGGGGCGAGGCTGGGGCTGCCGACCTTCGGGGTCCAGATCGGCGGAGGCAGCCTGTCGATGGCGGGCCTGCGCTACGAGATCACCGAGAAGCTCATCGTCGACGGAGGGCTGGAGGAGCTCGAGCTCTGCTGCCTGCGTAGCCCCGAGAAGTGCACCGATCGCTACATCAGCGAGTACTGGGTGGGCACCGGCACGCTGCATAAGCTCTCGAGCTCCAACGGGGCGATCAAGACCAGCCTGAAGCAGCTCGACAAGCTGGGCAAGATCGACTTCGGCGCCACCAAGGGGTGGACGGTGGCCTCGTCGTGGAGCGAGCCGATGTACTTCGCCTACCGCACCAGCGCGTTCCAGGCACCCTCCTGTGAGTCGTACATGAACGATCTGCCGGAGGAGGAAGATCGGGTGCTGTTCACCGGAGTCAGCGAGCAGCTGATGTCCGAGCAGAGGGCCCGGCGCGACGCCCAGGAGGACGCTAGACAGCAGGTGGTGCGGTACCTCGGGGAGGAGCTCCGGATCGAGGGGGACGAGATCTACAGCCGGGCTGAGGCCCTGCTGTCCGGCGTCAAGGACTCCCTGACCTGTATCGACACCCGGGACACCCCCGAGGGGCCCAGCTACCTCGCCCGGGTCCGGATGTACGTCGACGCCGGGGCGCTGGACGAGGCGATGGCCGGGGTGGAGTCCCGGAGCAAGAGATGAGCTTGATCGTCTGGGTGCTGGGGGCGCTCGCGCTGGCGGGCCCCAGGGGCAAGGACCGGGAGGAGCAGATCGCCCGGGCCGCCGCCGATCGCGAGGCCGCGCTCGCCTGTGAGGCCGACACCCCTGAGGGCTACCAGATCCACACCGGGTTCGCGACGGATCCGGACGAGGCCAGCGCCCTCGAGAGTGCCCGGCTCAGCGCCCGCAGGCTCGCGCTGGAGAGCCTGTGCGCGGGCAAGTCCGAGCCCCGCTGCGCGGTGATCAGCAGGCACATCGAGGGATGGAAGCTGCCGTTCTACCACCCCTACACCCACCGAGCCTGCGCCCACGTCGGCGTGAACCGCAGGTGGATCGACGACGACTCCCACGATCAGGAGCGCCTGACCCAGCAGCTGCAGGCTCTGGCCCGGGACGTGGTCGAGGCCCTCGGCGACGAGCTGCTGTGGATCACCCCGCCGCTGTGGAGCGGCAGCGGCTGCCACGCGGGCGAGGTGGGCACGGCGATGATCGCAGAGCTCCGCAACGGCCTGGCCGCCACCGGGGGGGTGCGGCTGGCCACGGAGCGACAGCGTGCAGCTCAGCTCGAGGTCAACCTCTCGCTCTCCGGAGATCAGGTCGTGCTCGGTGCTGCGCTGCGGAGGCCCGGCGACGAGGGCCTGATCCCCCTTGAGGGCTTCCGGTTCCCCCGGGATCTGTTCGACGTCAAGGAAGGCAGCGGGGACTGCCGGTTCGATCGTGAGCTGGGGCTGATCGCTGGCCTCAGATCGGGGGACGACGGGCGCACGGTGCGGGTGATCGTGCCCGGCGGGGGCAGCTACTGCGAGGGCGATCGCATCACCCCCACCGTCAAGGTCGATCGTCCCTCCACCGTCCGGGTGTTCAGCGTGGGGCGCTCGGGCAAAGCCTACCTGGTGTGGCCGCCCCCGGGCCAGGACGGGCTCGTCCAGCACACCGCCTCCCTGGGCGTGATGGATCTCCACCCCACCCCGAACGGAGGCGACGAGAAGCTGGTGGCGGTGGCGGTGGCCCCCGGCGGGGAGCTGGGCCCGATCAAGGACTGGAGCGCCTTCTGCGCGGTCTCTGCGTTCACCGCTGCGCTGTACCCCTCCGGCGCAGCCGCGGGGGCCGCGACCTTCCAGGTCCAGCGGTTCGACGCCGACGCCTGCCTCGTCCGCGACGTCCCCGGCGGCCGAGCCCCCCCCATCCCCGTGGTCCCGACCTGTGGCGTCCGGTGAGCAGGCCGGCCCCGCCGGGCGATGGCGGTTACCCAGCGTCGGCGCACATGGAGGAGCGATGGCACGGACGCTGTGGGTGATCGTCGGGTTGATGGCGTGTGGCGGCCAGAAACCCCCTGAGAGACCCGATCCGGGCACCACCCCCGCACAGCCCGCTCCCGCAACGGCGGCCCCCGAGGCGCCGGAGCACGAAGCCCACGAGGCGCCGGAGCACGAAGCCCACGAGGCACCGGAGCACGAAGCCCACGAGGCACCGGAGCACGAAGCCCCCTCCTCCGAGGCCAAGGCCTGTGGAGGGATCGCCGGGCTGAAGTGTCCAGCCGAGCACGCCTGCACCGACAACCCGAGCGACGACTGCGATCCTGCGGCCGGCGCAGCCGACTGCATCGGGATCTGTAAGCCCTGCGAAGATCCCTCCCTGGGCCGCACCTACATGTCGCGGGATCCCGATCAGTGCGCCCGGATGAAGTTCATGTGCACCGACGGGAAGGCTCCGTTCGGCGACGCCTGCGGGTGTGGCTGCAGCTGACAGCTCCGGAGAGCCCCCCGGCGCCGGCCGCTCCACCTCCGGTCAGGGGCAGGCCCAGGCCAGGGATCGCTCGGGGGATCGCAGGATCTCTAGGGCGTCGTCGGCGCTGATCAGAGCGGTGGGTCACAGCGCCCATCGCCTCTCCTCCCCTCCTCAGCTGGATCCTCGCAGGATCCTGGGTGGGTGCGCCCGAGGTGCCCCCGGAGAGGCACAGAGGTTACCGGAACAGCGAGCGCTCACACATGCCCCGGTCATGCACAAGAGCGCACCCCTCCCCAAGATCGTCCCCACACCAAGAAGCGCCCCGCCACCCCGTCCACCTCACCCCATGCGCTGTGATCCGCAAGCCACCTCCTGTTCTCTAAGCCCGCCACCGGCAAGCCCAGAGGACACCGTCCGTGGGCCCACCACGCCGGGCTCGCTCCAGGCCCCTGGCCGAGAGGGGCTGCCTCGGGCATTCTCATGGAGACGGACGGACGAAGTGGCCCGGCGAGGATGTGGCCCTCGCTGGTTTTGGGGTATGTCGCAGAGAGTGGAGCAGATCCTGCACAACCAACCCATGGCGGACGATCGGGGGGCCCTGGTGCTGCCCACTGAGGCGATCGTGCGATCCCGGTGGGCCCCGGCCCCTGGGTGGCTCCCGCCCAAGGTCAAGGGCCGGTAGCAGGTGGACACCTCCCCCGAGCTGATGGCGGCTGTGCTCGCCCACCCTGGCGAGGACGCCCCCCGGCTGGTGCTCGCTGACTGGCTGTCCGACGTCGGGGATCCAAGGGGCCCGTTCATCGCCGATCAGGTCCGCCTGGCCCAGCTCAAGGAGATCCACCCCGACTGGTCGAGCTGCTACGCTCGCTCCGAGCGGCTGCGGGTGATCCACGAGCCGAGCTGGTCCGCTCCGCTGGCCCAGTGCTTTCCCTCCCGGGAGGTCTGGCAGGGCACTGAGCGGCGCTTCCGCCGGGGCTTCCTCGAGCACATCGAGTCCCCCTACCCACCGGTGTCCTGGGAGTTCCTCGGGGGCATCGCGGAGGCCACCCCCCTGCGCTCGATCGCCTGGCGCCCCCCCGGGGAGGCACCGGATCAGGTCGCGCAGGCGCTGCAGCTGGCCGCCGAGGCCGGGCTGCGGGGCGTGACCATGCTGTTCAGCGGCTCGCTGGGGCCCTCGGTGTTCGACGCGATCACCGTCGACATCATCCGGCGCTTCGACGCCTTTGGCGTCCGCTCCGCCACCGTCAGCGCGGCCGCCGTCGCCCGGCTGACCCAGCTGCTGACCTCCCGCCTGCGCTCCCTGGCCCTCGATCACACGATCATCGGCGACGAGGGGCTGGCGCCGCTGGCCAGCTCAGGCCTCCTCGCCACCGTCGAGCAGCTGGATCTGCGGGGCAACAAGCTCGGTCGCGAGGGGATCGCCCACCTGGTCTCCAAGGCCAGCGACGTGCCTCTGGATCTGTCCCTGGCCGACAACCCGAGCGCCGCACCACACCTCGACGCCGTCCTACGCTGGAGGCCCCTGCGCCGCCTGGATCTGGTCGGCAGCGTCGATCAGCCCGCGATCGATCGCCTGCTCACCAGCCCCAGGCTCGCTGAGCTGCAGCAGCTGGCCCTAGCCCCCCTGCTGCCGTGGCACTTCGACGAGATGCGAGCCTCAGCCCTGGCCGCGGTGCCGTTCTCAAGGCTCACCAGGCTCGCGATCGGGCGCTGCAGGGTCACCCCCCGGGGCATGGCGTCGCTGGCGTCCTCGCCCCACCTCTCCCGCCTGGTCGACTTCGAGGCCTACGACTCCTGGATCCGGGACGCAGGGGTCGAGGCGCTGGTCACCTCGGGCAACCTGGTGCGCCTGGTGCGCCTGGATCTCAACGGCAACGAGCTGACCGATCGGGCCCTGGAGCTGCTCGCTGGCTGGGAGGGGCTAGAGCACATCGTACACCTTAAGCTAGGCCAGAACTACGACATCACCGAGAAGGGCTGGCGGGCCCTGATCACCGCGGATCGCTTCCGCCCCGCCAGCCTGGGCGTCACCCAGCACCTGCGCACCGCCAACCCCCGGCTGTGGCGCGCCCTGATCGAGCGGTTCGGCGAGGGGGTGGTGCACCACGACGGGTTGCGCTGGCCGATGCCCTACCCCTCCCCCTACTCCATGCTCGACTGATCCGGCGTGCCCAGCCCCGGCGTGCCCAGCCCCGGCGTGCCCAGCTCCGGCGTGCCCAGCTCCGGCGTGCCCAGCGCCGGCGTGCCCGGCGCCGACGGGCCAGCCCCCGCTGAGTCCGCCCCCGACGCGCCCCGATCCGGTGAGATCGTCTCCGATGAGCCCGCCCCCAGGGCCAGCCGCGCCACCCGCACCGCCTCGGCCAGCACCCGCTCCCCCAGATCGTCGGGCCCCTTCAGCATGCCGTCGGCGTCGGGGGGGAACAAAGCATGGATCGACAGCGCCGAGATCCCGACCAGGGTCAGGATCGCCGCAGGATCGGCTCCCTTGGGCAGATCCGGCTGCAGGGTGGCCACGGCGAGATCGGTGGTCGGCTGGACGCGCTGCGCGAGGCTCTCCCCCAGGTCGCTGTTGGCGTTGATCAGCTCCCGCAGCACGAACCGGGGGAGGTGGACCTCGGTGCGCAGGAACGCCAGCGTCTCCTGGAGCACCGTCTCGATTGGATCTCCGCCCCCGGTGATCGAGAGCATTAGCCTGGGCAGCAGGGACTCCCACGCCCGCACCAGCTTTGACGCCGCCTCGTGCTTCAAGCCTTCCTTGCTGGAGAAGTGGTAGAGCACCAGCGCCTTGCTGACCCCGCTGGCCTTGGCGATCTGCTGCAGGCTGGTGCCATCGTAGCCCTGCTCGGCAAACAACCGCGTGGCCTCTCCCAGGATCCGCTGGCGCAGTGCTTCGACCTCTTCTGAACGACCCATCCCCTCCGCCTATCGCGTCGAGGGGCCGGCCGGATCACCTGCGGGCCTGGAGCGCTAGAGGATGCGATCTTCCTGGGCTCGCCCCGTCCCGGAGGGATGGACGGCGCCACGATCCGCCCCTGATCCCCACCGGGAACGGGGCTCAAGCCCACAGCTCGAGCGCCGATGGAGGGAGGAGAGCCCCGGGACCCACAGGAGAGCGTGTGCTCCCAGGAGATCGTGCACCTCTGGATCTGAGCCGCGCAGGGTGGTGTGCGGTGGTGGTGGCGGTGGTCCTTGGGGCCCTGTTGCTCGCCGCCCGACAGCCGGGGGACGCGTGGACCTCCCTCGCCCCACCCCCCCGCCCCCTGCTGCAGGCCAGCTCCCGCTGAGATCCCTGGAGGAGTCGACGGGGGATCTCAAGCACCCGGCTGCCACCACAGGACCAGCAGGGAGCCCGTGCCTCCGAGCTTGTTGTCCATCAGCGAGTGGTACAGATCGAGATCCAGGGAGAGCCCCGACGCCAGCTGCTCGACGATCACTCCGCCGCGGGGCAGCCGATCGATCCAGCCGACCCCAGCTCCGACCGAGGCCTCGAGGGTGATCTCGGCATAGAGCCAGACCTTTCGCGCTGCGCCCCCGCTGGGGCTGACCATCAGCGCGGCGCTATGCTCCCCCGACAGCTCCAGCCCCCGGCGGAAGCGCTGATCGCGGAAGGGATCGTACTCGTCGAGGCGACGGTGGCGGGCCAGGCCGGTGTTTCGCACATACAGCCACAGCAGATCGTCCCGGAGGTTGAGCTCGATCCGCCCCCGGGCCAGGGGCCGACTCGAGAACCGACGAGGCGTGGCGGGATCACCGGGCTTGAGCGCATCGGCGGGGACGAACCAGCCGGGCTCCCAGGCCAGCGTCCCGTTGAGGATCAGGAACCCT
>DRPG01000243.1 GCA_011376105.1 Deltaproteobacteria bacterium | reverse complement strand
CGTGTGCTCTTCCGATCTGTGGGGGTGCCGGTGGGGGTATGGGTGCCACGGCTCCACCCCACCCACCGACGCCTCCCGCTCGTCCCCCGGGGGATGCGCTCAGCCCCCACTGACCTGCCACGTGGCCGGAGCCAGCGCCCTGCGCGGCCCTCCATCGACGGACACCTGCAGCGGAGCGGTCTGGAACCGCCCGGCGAAGGCGGGGCTCACCGGTAGCTCGAGCTCCAGGATCTCCCCGGGCTGCAGCGCTCGGGTCTCGAGCACGATCCGATCGGGGTACACCTCGAGCTGTACCCCCGCCGCCTGTGCGATCGAGCTGGCCTGGGGGCCCAGCACCGCGCCGGCGGGCAGGCCCTGCTCCAGCACCAGCCGGCTCCCCGCCGGAGCGGCGACGGAGATCGTCATCGTGCCCTGCTGCCCCGCCGCCATCGGCCCGAGCTCGACGTCGAGATCCACCCCAGGGATGAGATCCGCGTCGCTCCACGGCACCCAGGATCGCCGGGTGGCCACCACCGCGAGCCCGGCGATGGGGGGGGTGGCCTCCAGGCTCAGCACGCCGTCCCCCGGAGGAGCGATCAGGACAGCCGGGACCCTTGGCTGGGTTGGATCGAGGCGGGCGGTGGCGACCTGTGCGCCCCCCACCGACAGGGACAGATCGATCTGCTGTGCGACCACGGGCAGGGCCCGGGCGACGGCGGTCAAGGCGACGACGTCCGCGCTCCCCGCCCCGAAGCCACGCCCCGCGTCCCAGCCCGCCATCAGCTCGCTGACCAGATCGCCGCGGGCCTTGTGATCCCCAGGTAGGGCGAGGACGGTCCAGGCGAGCAGCTCAGGGTGGGACGGGCGCTGCCCCCAGGGGTTGAGGACGTCGGGCGGCAGCCGCACGGTGAACGCGCCATCCTCGCCACGGGCCAGCCCCTGCTCCACCACCTCCAGCATCGACGCGCTGCCCAGCCCCGCGGCGAGCAAGGTCGCGGCGGTGTAGCCGTCGTGGACCGAGGCGGCATAGCGCTCGACCGCACCGCTGGCCCGCAGGTGGGCCCCGGTCGCCTCCGCAGGCAGCGCCCAGGCCGCCGCGGCGGTGTCGACCAGCACCCGCTGCAGCGTGCCGGACGCCTCCCTCGACCAGGTCCCGTCGGCGCGCTGGCCCTCGATGACCACCCGCTGCAGGCGCTCCCGCAGGGCGTAGGCCGGCTCGTGCGCGCCCACCTCCCCGGGGGCGGGGACCTCTGCGACGGCCGCGAGCAGATCGACCGCCTGGCCCGGATCCGGGGCCACCGCTTGACGCACGATCCGCTGCCAGGCGACCAGCTGGATCCTGCGCAGGATCGCCTCGTCGAGCTCGATCCCGGCGGCGGTCGCCAGGGCCCGGACCCGGGAGGCCAGCGCGAAGCCATACCCGCCGTCCCGGGGGCGGACCCCGGTCTCCAGGCGCTCGATCTCCCCAGCCAGCACCGCCAGGGGACCGGGGAACACCACGACGGTCAGCTCCTCCGTCGCCGGATCCGCTCCAGCGGGGCCCGGTATCTCCAGGGTGCGCTCCCCCGACAGCGTCGTGCCCCGGCTCGACACCACAGGGCGCCCCGCGGGCAGGGCCGTGATCTGTCGCTGCACGGTGTCCGAGAGCTCGCCCGCGGAGAGCTCCGCCCGGATCGTCGACGCTCCAGCGCCGTCGACGCGCAGCGGCAGCACCCGGGCCACCGACGCACCAGGCCCCAGGGACAGGCTGATCCGACCCTCTCCGCTCATCGCCCCGGTGGCGCTGAGCTCGAGCTGGACCTCCAGGGGATCCGAGGAGGTGTTGATCGTGGCCACGGGCAACTGGAGCTGATCTCCACTGAACAGCCAGCCGGGCACCACCGGATCGACATAGACCGGCAGCTCGGTCGCGACGGTGTGCACGGTGCCAGCCTGTTGACCCTGCCGATCGTGGGCCAGGGCCAGGATCCGCCAGGTCGTGAGCTGATCGGGCAGCGTCACCTCGAGGCGAGCCACCCCCTCAGGGCCGGTCTCCACCAGGGGGCGCCAGAGAAAAGAGTCGGGGAACCAGCGCCGGACGGCCCCGGGCGCCCCGGACGGCTCTGGCTTGGGATCGAGATCAAGCGCAGGATCAGGAGCCGCGGAGGGCGGAGGGCTCGACGCTGAGACGACGCCAGAGCGCCCTCCGCCCCCGATCCCCGCTTCCTGCACCGACAACAGCTCGCCCAGCCCCTCCAGCACCTCATCCAGCCCCTCCCCTCGCTTGGGCTTCGCCTCCTCTCCGGCGCCGGCGTTGCCCGAGATCCGCCGCGCCACAGCGTGCTCAACCTCGGGCGCCGCGGGCTCCAGCTCCACGAAGCGATCGGGGAAGTCATCAGGGATCCTGTCACCCCCCCCGGACGCCAGGAGCACGTAGGACAGCAGCAACAGCGCGGCCGCGTTCCCCATCAACATCAGCGGCCAGCGGATCGCCCACAGGGGTCCGATCGAGAAGCTGTGCTCCCGGAGCTCGTCCATCTGCTCTCCTCCTCCTCTGCAGACATCCTCTCCTCCGCGACGTTCCCGGATCGTCCGAGCCCCTCAGAGCCCCGCCCAGGGCCGGGGCCCGGGCTCGAGCCCACGGCGCGCCGGGCCCACAGCCCCGGGCAGGACCGACCCCGCCCGGGACCAGGCGCTGGCTCAACCCCGGGCCCGGGGGCTCCCGGCGACGAGCTCCAGAGCGAGCCCCACGGCTAGCCCCAGCCCCAGGATCGGGACTGTTGGGCTCAGCTCGAGGGCTGAGCGCTCCTCAGGATCTCTGGGGCTCGAGCAGGCGCTGGACCGCCTGCGCTTCGGCGCCGGGGTGATCGCCGCGGTGGCCCTCAGCGCGATCGGCCGCCTCGGTGATGGCCACCGCGATCGCCTCAAGGTAGGACGGCGTGTGGTACCGCGCGTCGATCCACAGCGGCTGCAGGGGGCCGGGATCGGTCTCCACCACCAGCCAACCCCCGGGCGTCGCCACCGCCCGGTACACATCGATCAGCGACAGGCTCCGGGGACGCTGCCCCCAGCCCCCGATCCCCAGCCGGGCCAGGGTCAGGACACGGGAGGCACACCGCAGCTCGATCGTGGCCCTGCGCCGGAGGCCGAGGGCCAGCGCGACGATCGCTGTGAGGCCTGACGCACCCGCTCCATACGCCAGCAGCCCCGAGGACAGCGCCAGCGCGCCACCGACGAGCAGCCCACAGGCGAACAACCCGATCGCCGCGACGGACAGCTCGACAGCACCGGCGCCGGCGCCGGGGCGCAGCCAGCACGTGAGCCCCTCGTGGTCCATCTGGTAAGGGTGAACAGAATCCATCGCCGGTGCACCCCCTCCTGTGGCCGGAGCCGAGCCCTCGCCCACCAAGATACAACATTCCTGGCACCCTGGCCCTGATCCGATCGCCCTGCACACGCGGTTCGCTGCTCTCTTCGCCCCTCCCCCGCTACCCGTCGTCCTGGAGGCTCTGTGTGGCTCGCCCTAGCCCTCGCCCCGCTCAGCGAAGCCCTCGCCTCCGAGCAAGACGCCAGCGAAGAGATCATCGTGTGGGGTGATCGGTTCGCGAGGTGGGAGCGCCGCTGGTACGTCGAGACCGAGGTCCAGATGCCCAGCAACCTCCGGTTGTTTGCCTGGAGCGACCACCAGTTGGACGTCGGGGCCTACCAGCTCCGGGCGGTGCTGGACTGCGACAAGGACATCCAGCTCGGCAGGAAGAGCTGGGAGGTCTCCTGTGAGATCCAGGACCTCGGCCTCGTCGTCTACCCCGTCCGGGAGGGCCCTCAGGATCGGGTCGTCGCACAACAGATCGACGACACCCTGACCGGCGCCCGGCTCCAGCTCCAGGTGAGCCGCGCCGGTGGCGTGCCCAACGTCGATCTCGAGGACAGCGGCAACGCCCTGCACCGCAGGCATCGACAGCGCCAGGAGCAGATCCGGCAGCTGATCGGTCGCGCGATCCTCCCCTTCCACCTCGAGCTCCCCGAGGACCTGACCAACCACTCGAGGTGGTACGAGCACAACTCCCAGCTGATGACCCTGCCCACACCCCTGCTCTCGGGCACCCAGCTCGCGTCGATGGGGAGCTCCACCCTGGTCCACTACCTCGACGAGCACCAGGGTCACTACGTCGTTCAGACCATCGGCGAGGGGATCGTGTTCCCGACCGGGGGCAGCCTGGAGCTGTCCAGCGCCACCGATGGCTCGAACATGATGGACCCGATCTCGACACCGAGCAGCAAGTACATGCTGCAGATGCACGGGGTGGCGCTGTTCGATCCCGAGAGCGGGATCATGAGAGAGCGGGTGTGGGCGATCACCAGCAACGCCATCGCCTCCTCGACCACAGCGCTGGACCCAGGGCTCTATCGCCACAGCGGCCGGCTCGCCCTGCTGAATGAGGCCGATCGGCCCGACGTAGGCGACACCTGGATCGCGGATCAGCCCGACGCTCAGGGCCGGGTGCGCCCCTGGGTCCCGCTGCAGGCCACGGCGCCCGAAGATCCAGCCACAGCGCCCGAAGATCCAGCCCCCTCGGCCGAGGAGCCACGCCCAGCCGGGGCTCCAGCGGCACCAGGGCCAGCTACCACGCCTCCCGGGCGTTGAGATCCAGATCGCGGTACTGCTGGTCAGGGGTCCGGATGTGGAGCTCCCGGAAGGCCAGCTTGACCCGCTCGGTGACGTCGGTGATGAAGGCCTTCTCGTAGCGGACGTCGAAGACATACGCCTTTGCGGTGATGACCGTGACGAAGCGCTCTCCGAGGAACCGATCCTCGACCAGGGTGATCACCGGCTTGTTGAGGTACGCATACCGGCTCGTCGACGTCGCCTCGGCCACGATCCGGCGGGCCCGCTGGAAGTCCTCGGCCGCGCCGACATAGAAGGGGATCACCACCATCGCGTCGAGCTGTCCGGCGTTGGCCGAGGCGACCTCCTCAGTGAGGAACTTGTTGTTCGGGATCGTCACCAGGTTGTCGTCGAGGGTGGCCAGCCGCACCGAGCGCAGGCCCATCTCCTGGACCTCCCCGTAGAAGCCCCCGAACGCGATCCGATCCCCGACCTGGAACGGCCGATCCATCAGCAGGATCACCCCTGCGATCAGCGACCCGAGCAGGTCCTTGAACGCAAAGCCCACCGCGACCGAGACCGAGCCTGCCACCGCGAACAAGGCCTCGCTCTCCAACCGGAGCAGCAGCGACGCCACGGTGGTGGGGATCGCGAGGTACAAGAAGAAGCGGGCCAGGGCCTTACCCTGCTTGAAGAACAGCCGGCGCTCGGTGAACCGCTCCCCCAGATCGTCGAACACCCGGTTGCTGGAGACGAGCAGGGCCCAGCCCACCACCACCACCACCACCGCATAGTGCAGGCGATCGAAGGCGATGAACTGGATGAAGCTCTGGATGTCGCTGGCGCCCTCGGTCATCGGTCGATCCCCAGGTGCAGGAAGTGGCGTCGCCGGAGGGTCCGCTGCACGGACACCCGGTGGCGATCGGGGACGAACACGGTCCGCTCGATCTGGGTGAGCAGCCCACGGGACACCAGATCACGGACCGTCGCCCGGACCACCGGCACGGACAGGTTGGTGACCTCGACCAGCTCGTCCTGCTGCAGCGCCTCGTGGAGGTTCAGGGCCACCAGGACGAACAAGGCGTTGTCGGACACGTCGGGGATGACCTGCACCGACAGGGCGGCGCCCATGATGATCCGCACCCTGGCGGGATCGTCGGTGGGCTCCA
Organism: Deltaproteobacteria bacterium; assembly: GCA_011376105.1. Classification (GTDB taxonomy): domain Bacteria; phylum Myxococcota_A; class UBA796; order UBA796; genus DRPG01. The sequence continues at coordinate 7,651 of DRPG01000243.1, read as the reverse complement.
GGCAGCGGGAGAACAGCTCAAGGGCGACGGTGGGGCTGCCGGCGCTGGCCTCAGCCAACAGGCGGTAGAACACACCGATCGAGCGCTCTAGCTCCACCTTGGGATCCCCCCCCAGGGCGCTAGGGCGCTGCAGCCCGGAGAAGTCGAGGTGGAGCCCGGCCTCCCCGGCCCGGGCCCGGGTCAGCGAGCGCAGCTGGGTGCTGGTCATCGGGGCGAGGCGCACCACGGTGTGGAACACGCCGCAGTCCACCATCGAGCCCACCGACGACAGATAGTCCCAGGTCGGGCCGTGGACGCTGACCACGTAGAAGTGGTGATCGGAGGTGGAGTTGAGCACGTACAGCAACATCTGGATCAGGTTCACCCCGCCCACCCGGCGGGCAAAGCAGCGGTGGATCCCCTCCAGCAGGATCGCCCGGGGCGACACCGCCTCGAGCTCCTCCACCATCCCCTCGGGCTTCTCCCCGATCTCGCACCCCACCACCTGGCTCAGCCAGGCGAACAGATCACGGCGTGTCCGCACCGGCCCGGGCATCTGCGCCCGCCGGACCTCGAGGCCCTCCGCCCGGAGCGAGTCTTCGACGCTGTGCAACGCGGTCTGCTTCCCCATCCCCCGATCGCCGACCACCGCCACCAGCCCCCGCAGCCCGGTGGCGCGCCACTGGCTTAGAGCCTCGGTCACCGCGACCAGCTCCCCGCGCTCGATCAGGTGCTTCCGCGGCGTCTCGCCCTCGAGGATCCGGGCCCGGACCTCGTCGGGCAGCGGCTGCACCACCCCGCCCTCCCCCTCCTTGAGGCGATAGCGGTTCATCACGTTGAACAGCCAGGCCAAAGAGGTCCCCTCCTGGGCCAGCCGGTGGGATAGATCCGAGACCAGGACCGCGGCAAAGAACAGCAGCTGCCCCACCGCCCTCGGCACCCGCAGCATGCGACTCCCATCAGCACGCAGCCAGCTCATCAGCGGGTTTGGAGCGATCTTCCGCCTCCGCAGCCCCGCCCGGCTGATCGGCTCCCAGCGGTACAGGCTGATCGCGACCAGCAGCCAGAACACCAGGCTCAGCAGGAAGTCCACCAGCCCCGACAGGGTGTCGAGCCCCAGAGCGCCCCACAGCAGGAAGTGCAGCAGCCTGGAGAGGATCGAGTACGACAGGAACAGCCGCACCGTCCGGCGCGCCAAGGTGTAGCTGCCCTCGCTGAGCACCAGCACCGCGGGGCGGACCTGGGAGTGAGGCACCACCACCAGATCAAAGCCAGCGAGCAGGGCCCGGTAGGTGGACAGGTACAGGTAGACCCGGACGAGGAACTGAAGCTCGGGCAGCCCATCGCCGAGGCTCCACAGCAGCAACGGCCCCAACAGCAGATCGATCGTGTTGCGGATCGCCCGGGCCATCGGATCCCGAAGGGCGGCCACGTCCGATAGCCGGAGCTCGGGACGGACCCGGCGCACCCGGCTCGCAGCATCCAGCGCCCAGGAGTCGGCCCGGTTGCGCCCCCACCACCAGAGCAGGCCGCTCAAGATGCTCCAGAACGAGCTCGCGAGCAGCCCCCGGAGCACGTTCCAGTCGGTGAGCATCACCGGCGCCGACATCAGATCCAGCGATCGGCTGCGCAGGCTGGACCAGATGCTGGGCACCAACAGCTGGAGTTCCTTGGCGATGTCGGGCAGGAGCATGGAGTTGTCTTGTTGGCGCAGCTCGCTGCTGATGTACGGGTACAGATCCCGCTTGGCGACCCGCGCCTGCTGCAGCGCGGTGAACAGGGTGTCCCGCTCCTGCTGGGCCAGATCCACCCAACGCCGGCTGGTCACCAGCTCCTGATCGAGGCCCGCCCGCCAGGCCGCCAGGGTGTCCTGCAGCTCGGCTCGCTCCTCACCATCGAGGGACTCGAGCAGATCCTGGGCCTCGGTCATCCGCCGCTGGTCCCGGGCCACCGCCTCCTCGGAGCTGACCTGTGCGTTCTGCGCCCTAAGGACGTACTCTCCCCGCAGGGCCGGGGACGCCCGCAGCTCCCGCAGCACGTGGCGCAGATCCCGGTACACCGTGTCGGGATCAGGGCGCTCACCGGACAGGGCGGACAGCTCGAGGATCTGCTCGACCTGGCGTCTCTCGGTGGTGATCTTGTTGATCGTCTCCCGGTGCTCCTCCATCCGGGCGTCGACGCCCGCGACCCCCTCCTGGACCGTGGTGGCCCGGGCCGAGGAGGACGCAAAGTCCGACAGGATGTCGGCCAGGCGCCGATCCCGTGCGTCCGCCGCGGCGGCCCGGGCGGCCTCGGCGGCCGCAGCCGCGTCCTCAGCCTGGGTCTTGGCGGTCTGGAGATCCGGGCTCGAGGTGCCCTGTAGCTGTGAGAGCTTCGCCCGAGCGGCGTCGAGCCGGCGCTGGGCGAGGCGGACCTCGAGGTCGGCCAGCTCGGCGAGGCGCCCCGCGAGCCCACCGCCACCTGAGGAGAGCCCCTCTGCCCGGGCCCGGGCCCGGGCCAGGCTCAGCCGGGCCTGCTCTACCTCGCGAGCCTGCTCTACCCCGCGAGCCTGCTCTACCCCGCGAGCCTGCTCTACCCCGCCGCCGGGGGCGGCGCTGGGCTCAGCGAGGGCTGTGGTGGCGGCCTCGATCGCTGCCTCCACACGAGCAGACAGGGCGGAGCGGACCTGCTCAGCGTCTGGCTCCTCAAGGAAGGGTAGCGACAGCCACAGCCGATCGGCGGCCGCCTGGGCCCGGCCTGGATCGGACAGCAGCTGTAGATCCTGTCGAGGTAGCGTGATCGGGCGCTCGGGGCTCGAGGTGCGCAGCGCCAGCAGCAACCGATCCAGCGAGGCCAGCTCCTCGTCGGCGACGGCGGCCCGCGCCTCGGCCTCCCGGCGGAGCGCCTCGGTGGCGTCCCCGGGCAGGGCCTCGATCGCCGAGCGTGCCTGCACCAGGGGCCCCCGCAGCCACCTGAGGCGCTCGGTGAGCAGCTCGGGATGATCCGACAGCCGGGCCAGGGTCGCGACGATCTGCCCGCGCTCCAGCGCGTCGGCCCGCCCCTCGACCCGTAGCGTCTCGGCCACCGCGGCCCGCCAGCGGGCTCTGTGTGCCTCCGAGGCCAGGGGCTCGGGGGGATCCGCCCCGCGCTGCCGTGCCCGATCGATCGCGGCATCGTCGAGCAGGGCCAGCCGCCCCCGGAGCAGGGCCGGATCCCCCAGCGCGTCGGCCGAGCGCCTCGGGTAGGCCTCGACGAACGCAGCCTCGCCTCGCTCGAAGCGCTCGCGGGCGTCGATCCGGGCGCTCGCCGAGGCCCGGCGAGCGATCAGCTGAGGGAGATGCTCTTCCTCGATCAGGGCCCAGCCTGGATCCGCTGGAGCGCCCCAGGCTGGGATCCAGCGGAGCCACAGCATCAACAGGAGGAAGAAGGGAGGGGTCCGAGTGATCACAGCGGAGCCTGTGTAGCCCTGGGACAAGCGTTCGCCTAGCGCTTGTCCCAGGGGCTAGCGTGGCGCGCAGATCTCTCCCCCCCCCCAGGCCCTCCGCCCAGGGGCTGGAGCCTGCGGGATCACGCTGTCTGCCGGGCTCCGAGCCACCCTGGCGTCGGACCGTGGGATCGGCGAGACTGCCTCGAGCCCCTGGAGGCCCGAATGGTCCGACCCGATCAGCTCATCATCTTCGGTGCATCAGGAGATCTAACAGCTCGAAAGCTGATCCCAGCGCTGCTGCACAACTTCGTCGCGGGTGCCCTGCCCCGACCGATCCAGGTGATCGGGGTCTCCCGCTCTGAGCGCACGAGCGAGGCCTGGCGCGAGGGCCTGCGGAGCAGCCTCCCCCCCGCCCTCGCCGAGGCCTTCGTGGACTTCGCGCCGCGGCTGCACTGGGTCCGTGCCGACGTGGCACAGCGCGCTCAGCTCCAGCATCTCCATGAGGTCCTCGATCGCCTCGCGGGGCCGGAGCCCGACACCGTCGGCCGGCTGTACTACCTCGCCCTCGCTCCTCAGCTGTTCGGCCCCGTGGTGGCCTGCCTCGACGCTGAGGGCATGCTCACCTGCGCCCCCGACGCCCAGCAGGGCTGGCGCCGGGTGGTGGTGGAGAAGCCCTTCGGCACCGATCTGCCCTCGGCCCGGGCGCTGAACCAAGAGCTGCTGTCGTACCTCCGCGAGGATCAGCTGTTCCGGATCGATCACTACCTGGGCAAGGAGACGGTGCAGAACCTGCTGTCGTTCCGCTTCCAGAACACGATCTTCGAGCCCCTGTGGACCCGGCAACACGTCGAGTCCGTGGAGATCTCGGTGTGCGAGACCGTCGCGATGGAGGGGCGACGGGGCGCCTACTACGACGGCGCGGGCGCGCTGCGGGACATGGTCCAGAACCACCTGCTGCAGATCCTCGCCCTGATCGCGATGGAGCCTCCGGGCTCGCTACAAGCCGACGACGTGCGCAACGAGAAGGTCAAGGTGTTCCGGGCGCTGCGACAGATCCCCGCCGAGCAGATCGCCCGGGATGTGGTCCGGGCCCAGTACGCCGCCGGGCCGGCCCGGGATCGGGGCTACCTCGAAGAGGAGGGGGTGGCTCCGGGCTCGGAGACCGAGACCTATGTGGCGATCCGAGCCGCGATCGACACCTGGCGCTGGAGCGGCGTGCCCTTCCTGCTGCGCACCGGCAAGGCTCTGCACAAGCGCTTCACCGAGGTGGTCCTGAACTTCCGCACCCCCCCGATCGATCTGTCGGGGCAGGCCCCCACCGACGCCTGCCCCCTCCGCCCCAACACCCTGCGGCTCCGGATCCAGCCCCACGAGGGGGTCGTGTGGAGCTTCCTGGTCAAGGAGCCGGGGGCAGGCATGGAGATGCGGATGGCCGAGCTCGGGTTCGACTATGCGGATCTAGGCGTCTCGCAGATCCCCGACGCCTACCAGCGCCTGCTGCTCGATGCGCTGGAGGGCACCTCCACCCTGTTCCTCCGGGGCGACGAGGTCGAGGCCGCCTGGAGCTTCATCGACACGATCCGGGCGGGCTGGGAGGCGACCGACGCTCCGATCCACACCTACCCGGCGGGGAGCCCGGGCCCCGAGCCGGCCGATGCACTGTTCCACGGCTGCGAGGGCTCCTGGAGCTACGGCCCGTGAGCGAGCGCCCACAGCCCACGATCACCATCACTGAGGATCCCGGCAGGGTGGCGGGGGAGCTGCTGAGGTCGAGCCTGCAGCGCACCGTGGAGCGCCGGGGTCGGGCCCGCCTGGCGATCCCCGGGGGGGGCTCCCCCGTCCCGGTGTTCCGCTGGCTGGCGGCCCACCTGCCCGACGCGCTGGCCCGAGCGCTCACCGTCACCTGGGTCGACGAGCGTCACCTGCCCCTGCCCGACGGCGGCGACCGGAGGTCCCTGCCCGACGGCGGCGACTGGAGGTCCCTGCCCGACGGCGGCGACTGGAGGTCCCTGCCCGCTGAGAGCAACCTCCGGGGGGCCTGGGAGCACTGGCTGTCGAGGGCCCCGATCTGCCCCCAGCTGCTGCCCCTCGCCCTGCCGGGATCCCTCGAGCAGGCCCGCCGCCAGCTCGAGGAGCGCTTCGTGGCTCAGCTCGGCGGGCTGGACGTGGTGCTCCTCGGGGCTGGCCCCGACGGCCACATCGCCTCGCTGTTCCCCGGTCACCCCGCCGCTGATCTCCCGGGGCCGGTGATCGCCCTGTCCGACAGCCCCAAGCCACCCCCCGAGCGCCTGTCCTTGTCGATGTCGGTCCTGGAGCAGGTCGATCATGCGGTCCTCGTGGCCACCGGGGCCGGGAAGGCCCCTGTGTTAGCGCGAGCCCTCGATCGCGATCCCGAGCTGCCCTTGGGGCGTTACCACCCGCGCGGCGCCCTCGACTGGGTGCTCGATCCCTCTGCTGCCCACCTGCTCCCGGAGCTCACGTGACCCACGGACCTGCAACCGCTGATCTCGCCGTCCTCGGCCTGGGCGTGATGGGGGCCAACCTCGCGCGCAACCTCCACAGCCACGACCACACCGTGGCGGTGCATAACCGCAACCCCGAGGTCCTCGAGGCCTTCATCGACAAGCACGGTGATCCCCGCTTCATAGCCTGTCCCACCCCCGCGCTCCTCGTGGCCACGCTCAAGCGTCCCCGGGTGATCGTGCTGATGGTCACGGCGGGGCGTGCCGTGGATGCGGTCCTCGAGGGGCTGATCCCCCTGCTCGAGCCCGGAGACATCGTGGTCGACGGAGGTAACAGCCACTTCCCCGACACCGAGCGCCGGGTGGCACAGCTGGCGGATCGCAAGCTGCGCTTCGTCGGCATGGGGGTGAGCGGTGGAGAGGAGGGCGCGCTGCTGGGGCCCTCGATGATGCCGGGGGGTGATGCGAGCGCATGGGAGATCCTCCAGCCCCTGCTCGAGCCCGCGGCCGCGGTGGCCGACACCGGTCCCTGCATCGCCTGGTGTGGATCAGGGGGGGCGGGGCACTTCGTGAAGATGGTGCACAACGGCATCGAATACGGAGACATGCAGCTCATCGCAGAGGTGTGGACCCTGATGGTGCGGGGCATGGAGCTGGCCCCCGCCGCGGTGCGGGGGGTGTTCGAGCAGTGGAACGCAGGCCGGCTGAGATCGTTCTTGATCGAGATCACCGCAGGCATCGTCGCTGCAGCCGATCCAGCAGGAGGCGGCTTGTTGGTGGATCAGATCCTCGACGTCGCGGGCCAGAAGGGCACCGGCCGCTGGACCGCCATCGACGCCATCGAGGGGGGGATCCCCCTCTCCACCGTGGTGGCTGCGGTCGAGGCCCGGGCGCTGTCGGCGCTCCCGGAGCTCCGGCGGCGCACCGCCGACGCGATCACCGCACCCCCAGGGTCTCGGATCACCGGGCTCCAGCTCGACGATCTAGAGCGAGCGCTGTATGCATCCAAGATCATGAGCTACACCCAAGGCTTTGCCCTGCTCCGCGCCCGCTCGATGGAGCGCGGATATGGCACCGATCTCGCTGAGGTGGCCCGGATCTGGAAGGCCGGCTGCATCATCCGTGCTGAGTTCCTCGATCGGGTCCACGACGCATTCCACACGGACCCCGATCTGCCGTTGCTCACCCTGGATCCAGGCTTTGCGTCTGAGGTCTCCGACGCCCTCAGCTCCTGGCGGAGGGTCACGAGCGCAGCGATCAGCGCAGGGATCCCGATCCCTGCGCTGTCCAGCTCGCTAGCCTACCTCGACACCCTGCGCACAGCCCGGGGCTCGGCGGCTCTGATCCAGGCTCAGCGAGACTGGTTCGGTGCACACACCTACCGCAGGGTCGACGATCCCCAAACTCCGATCCACACCGACTGGGGGCAGCTGGAGCAGCTCTGATCGTCGGGCTCGTGATATCACCACGGCTCCCGCCCTCACGCCGCTCCGATCTCTTGGAGGTGCTCGTTGCATGTCGTGCCCCTTGGCCTCTTCCTCTCTGTGGTTGCTTGCATCGGTGAGCCGGTGAAGGACCCCCCGACCACCACCAGCGACACCAGCCCGCCACCCACCGGCGACACCGGCGAGGTCCCCACCGGAGGCACCGGAGGCACCGGAGACACCGGCGAGGTCCCCACCGGAGGCACCGGAGGCACCGGAGACACCGGCGAGGTCCCCACCGGAGGCACCGGAGGCACCGGAGACACCGGCGAGGTCCCCACCGGAGGCACCGGAGGCACCGGAGGCACCGGAGGCACCGG
>DRPG01000242.1 GCA_011376105.1 Deltaproteobacteria bacterium | reverse complement strand
GCCCCCCGCAGCCGGCGCTCGAGGGTCTCGAGGCGCTGCAACAGGGCCCCGACGGGCTGGACCGGGCGGACGGTGGCGAGCTGAGCGACGGCCATCTCCAGCACGATCCGGGGCCTCGAGGCCCGTGCGACTCGATCGTGCACATCGAGCAGGGCGTTGAAGATCCGGGTGAGCTGATCGGGGGGGATCCCCTCGACCAGCTGGATCAGCCGCTCTAGCTCGTCTTCACTCGCGTCGACGTGCTTCTTCGCTCCCTCGGACAGGGCCACGAAGGTAGCGTTTCGCAGCAGCTCCAGCAGATCGGAGGTCAGCTGGGACAGCTCGTGACCGTAGTCGTACACCGTGGCGATGGTCTGCAGGCACCGATCGGGCTCGCCGCGCAGCAGGCCCTCGACGAACGAGTACAGCAGGCCTCGATCGATCAGACCCAGGATCTCGACGACAGCGTCGTCGTCGATCGTTCCCCCGGATCCGCTGGAGCCGAAGCTGATCACCTTGTCGAGCAGGGACTGGGCGTCGCGCATCGAGCCATCGCCGGCGCGGGCCACCAGCCGCAGCGCGCCCTCGGACAGCGCGATCTCCTCCCGCTCGGCGATCGCCCCCAGGCGCGCGATCAGATCGGGGATCGTGATCCGTTTGAAGTCGAAGCGCTGGACCCGCGACAGGATGGTGTCGAGGATCCGGTTGGGCTCGGTGGTGGCGAAGATGAACACCACGTGGGGGGGGGGCTCCTCCAGGGTCTTCAGCAGCGCGTTGAACGCGGCCTTCGACAGCATGTGGACCTCGTCCACGAGGTAGATCTTGTAGCGGCCACGTGTGGGGGCGTAGTGCACCGTCTCCCGCAGGGCCCGGACGTCGTCGACGCTGTTGTTTGAGGCCCCGTCGATCTCGATCAGATCGGGGGAGGCTCCGCTGGTGACCTCGAGGCACGAGGTGCAGGTGCCACAGGGCTCGGCCGTGGGCCCCTGGTCACAGTTGAGGGACTTGGCCAGCGCCCGGGCGGCGGTGGTCTTGCCGACCCCCCGGGCTCCACAGAACAGATAGGCGTGGTGGATCCGCTCGCCGGCGATCGCGTTGCGCAGGGTCTGCGTGACGTGATCCTGCCCGACGATCTCGTCGAACGTGGCGGGGCGGTACTTGCGGGCGATGGCGAGGTAGGACACCCGTCTCAGCTCCGGGGACGCTGGCTTCGGGGGAGCGGGGGCAGCGTAACGTTCACGGGCCGAGAGGGCTCGGGGCCCGAGCGCTAGAGGGTCCGGAGCCAGGCGTCCAGGATGAACAAGGTCCAGAGCCTGTTTCCTGCTGCGTTGGAGCGGGTGACGTCCTGGTGTAGCGCGTCGAGGGCTTCGGGGCGCCACAGGCCGAGGGGATCGTCTCTGAGGCTGCGCATCCTCGCCTCAAGGAACAGCCGCCCCGGGCCTGCGAGCCAGGTCCCCAGGGGGACGGGGAGGCTGCGCTTGGGGCGATCCACCAGGACGGGGGGCAGCACGCCGCTGAGCATGGCCCGCAGCGGCCACCGGGTGTGCAGCGAGCCCGCCACCCTCCGGATCTTGCTCGCCCCCGGCAGGGAGGCGGCGGTCTCGAGCACCGCGGTGTCGAGCAGGGGGAAGCGGACATCGAGGCCTGCAGCCGCCGCCGTCCGATCGGCGCGGGGCAGGGCGCGCTCGGTCAGGGTCGAGCGGAGGAAGCCGTGCAGCACGGTGTTGATCGGATCCGTCTGGAGCCCCTGGTACAGGGGCCGCAGCACCTCCCGGCGCACCCCGGGGCGGACCAGGTTGTGGTCTCGCAGCAGCGTGCCGCGCTCTTCGGTGGAGAACAGGTGGGCGCCCCCCAGCCCTAGCACCAGGGGGTAGTCCTCGGGGCGGGTCGTCAGCCTGCGGCCCCGGTCCGTGGATCCCAGCAGGCGCCCCAGCGGCCCCCGGACCACGCCGGGGAGCAGCTGGACCGCGGACGCCAGGCGCAGATCCCGGGCGAGGCCGTCGAGCTGCCTGCCGCCGAACAGCGCCTCGCTGCCGTTGCCCGACAGCACCACCGCCACCCGCTCCCGGGCGGCCCTCGCCAGGGCCAGCTGCAGCAAGACCGCTGGGTGCCCCACCGGGTGCCCTAGGGCCGCCACCGCCTCGTCGAAGGTGGCCGCCAGATCGGCGGTGCCGATCACCACGTCGTGGTGCTCTAGCCCCAGCAGGCTGGCCACCCGGCCGGCGAACGGAGCCTCGGGGAAGGGGTCGTCGGCAAAGCTGATGGTGAACCCGGGCAGGGGCAGGTGCCGGTCCCGGGCCGCGGCCGCGATCGCGGCGGAGCCCAGCCCCCCCGACAGGTACAGCCCGGTCTCGATCCCGCGGGGCACCCGGCGGCGGACGGCGTGTCCCACCGTCTCCTGCAGTCGATTTACCACGTCGCCGTCGGGGGGGCGTGGGGTGCCGGGGGGGGCATAGCGCAGGCGCCAGTAGCGCCGCCGCTCGGGCCCCTCCGGGGTGATCTGCACGATGTGACCGGGCTCGACCTGCTCCACCGAGCTCAGCAGGGTCCGCGGGGCGTGCACGACCTGGAACGACAGGTACTCGGCGACGCAGGAGAGCTCGAGCCCGCGGGAGATCCAGGGGACCTTCAGCAGGGCGGGCAGCTCAGAGGCGAACGCCACCCGCCCCGAGCGCATGGACCAGTACAGGGGACGGATCCCCAGCCGATCCCGGACCAGGGTCAGCGCTGATCGGCGCCGATCCCAGACTGCGAACGCGAACTCTCCCTCGATGTGGGGCATCGCGTCGGGGCCCCACCTGCGCCAGGACGCGAGCAGCACCTCGGTGTCGGTCGCGGCCTGATCGGCGCCGACCTCCTGCCCGAGGCGCTCGTGCTCATACAGCCAGCCGTCGAGCACCAAGATCAGATCGTCTGTGACGCAGGGTTGTGTGGCCTTGGAGGGGCGGATCCGTCGCAGGCGGTGGGCCAGCCGTGCCGGCCCCCCGCTCCACTCCCCCGCGTCATCGGGGCCCCGGTGGGCCAGCTGCTCGGACATCGCCCGGATCGTCGCTGCGTCCGGTGCGTCCCCCTCGAAGTGGATCAGCCCCGACAGCCCACCCATCAGCGCCGCCCGCGGCCCCGACGGGGCCTGGGCGGAGGTGGACCCTTGTGACCCCGGGCACCTCCCCGGGGGGGTGGGGCGACAGAGCCCGGGGTCGTCTGGGCCCTGGGCAGCGGCGTCCTGGGCTCGATCCCCACCGGAGAGCCCGCGACCACCATGTTGCGCAGGGCGATCCCCAACATCAGCACCAGCAGGGCCAGCCCCAGCGCGCTCGGGGTGGTGGTGGGGACGATCTCCCAGCTCTTGTCTGGTCTCTGGATCCGGTAATGCAGCGTCAGGGGTTGCTTCACCGTGGCGGGCCGGCCCTCGGGGATCGTCGAGGGGGGGATCGCCAGGGGATCGACGGGCAGCCCGAGGCCCTCGACTAGATCGGCGGACCAGATCCGCTCGATGGGATCGTCTCCCTGCTGGACGATCAGCACGGTGTACGACGTGGGCTCCGGCTTCTGGGGGGCGCGGACGCTCACGGCGTGGCCGTCCCAGCCGGCGAAGAAGTCGCTGAGCGTGAGGAAGGTGAGGATCGCGACGGGCACCATCGCGAACACGAACGACCACAGCCTGCGCCACGCTGCTGAGATATGCACCTCCCGCTTCCGCTCCTGTCTAGCCGCTCTGGTGCCGAGGCGCCGGAGCTGTCGGATATAGCCGGGGTGCGCGAGGGTGGGCATGTGGATCTTGTTGCCGGTGCTGGGTTGCACACCGGCCCTCCACAGGGTCGACGGTGACATCGTCCGGGACATCGCGTTCTCGGGGAACGGGGGCGCCTACTCGGGACACAACACCCTGCAGCTCCGCCAGCAGATGGTGCAGAAGGAGACCTCCCTGGGGCTGGGGATCTGGCCCCTGATGTACCTGGTGGATCCGGTCGCCTACCGGTCTGAGCAGCTGATCCGCGATGCCTACCGGCTCGAGGTCTGGTACTCGCACCAGGGCTGGTTCGACGCCAGGGTCCTGGGGTGGGAGATCCTCCAGATCCATCCCCAGGGGCCCCACCGGGCGGGGGTGGTGGATCTGCGGGGTCAGGTGGATCCAGGCCCTCGCTCCGTGGTGCGCAAGCTCCGGGTCGAGGGCCTGGACAAGAGCCTCGAGGGGCTCCGCAACGCGGTGCTGCGCGCCGCCCCGGCGCAGGAGGGGGAGCCGTTCACCCTCGAGGGGGTGGAGCTCACCGCAGCCGCGCTGGAGCGCAAGCTGCGCAACAGCGCACGGGCCTATGCAGAGGTCGAGCTCGAGGTCGCCGCCTTCCCCGAGACACAGCAGGTCGATGTCACCCTCCGGGTGGAGCCCGGCGTGGTGTCGCGGTTTGGTCCGGTGAGCGTCGAGGGCACTGAGACGGTCCCCGAGGTGCTGGTGCGCCAGCGGATCGAGCGGGTGCTCTCCGAGGGGGATCGCTACGAGCTGCAGCTCCTCGGCGACGTCCAGCGGCGCCTGTTCGAGATGGGCACCTTCTCCCTGGTCACCGTCGAGCCCGATCTGTCGGAGCCGGACCGGGCGGACGTGCCCATCCGGGTCCGGGTCATCGAGTCGAAGCTCTGGACCCTGCGGATGGGTGGCGGAGGCACCTACGACAGCTTCCTCCCCCAGGTCCGGGCCACCGCCAACCTGCGCCAGGCGAACCTGGCCCACCAGCTGCTCCGGGCCGAGCTGGGGATCTGGGCGGGGGCTGCGCTCGCGGCCAACGCCGAGGCCGCCTCGAGCGTCCGCCTCTTCGATCGGGAGTACTCCGCGATCCCAACCGGAGGCGTCGATCTGTCGCTGTCCTACCCGAGGCTGTTCGCCCAGCGGGGCGCCCTCGATCTCCACGGGAGCGTCGAGCAGGACGTGTATGCTGGGCTGTGGGTGTACCGCCGCCCCCAGATCGATCTGAACCTGTCGTACCAAGATCTCAAGGACAAGCTCCAGCTCCGGGTGGGGCCCCACTTCGAGCAGTACACCTTCCTGGTGGACTACCTGGGCACCAACGAGCAGATCCGGGTGGCCCAGGCCCGGCTGTTCGGGCTCGACGACGAGGACGTCGCCGACGACCAGAGGGAGCTGCAGTATCAGCTCACCGCGCTGGACCAGCTGCTGACCCTCGACTACCGCGACGATCCCCTGCGGACCACGCGGGGCACCTACTACAGCCTGTCGTTCCGCGAGGCCCTGCCCCTGTCCCCGATGGGGTACGGGTTCCTGCGGGGGGCGGCGGAGGTCCGGGCCTTCTCGCCGATCCGGGTCGAGGGCTCGGGCAGCGCCTACCCGATCACCCTCGCGGGCAAGCTCCGCGCCACGGCGATCCTCCCGGTCGGCGCCACCGACACGATCCCGCTCCCCGAGCGCTCGTTCCTGGGAGGATCGACGTCTCTGCGAGGCTTTCGCTCCAACCAGGTCGGCCCCTACACCACCCTGTGCACCTACCAGTCGGTGCCCCAGGACGACGGCACGGTCGCGGATCAGGTCACGCGGTACCACCTGCCCGACGGCGGAAACCTCTCGGCTGAGGGCAGCCTCGAGCTCCGCTACCAGTGGAAGTACGGCGTCACCTGGGCCCTGTTCGGGGACCTCGGGGCGCTGGGCTCGGGCCTGGGCCAGCTAGGGGCGGAGTCGGTGCGGGGCTCGGTGGGGGTGGGTAGCCGCTACGACACCAGCGTCGGCGCGCTCCGCTTCGATGTGTCCCTGCGCCCCCTGTATGCCGAGGACGATGGGCCCCGACGCTACAGCTTCTGTGCCCCCGGGGATCGGGTCCCCAGGGTGTCGGACTTCGTCGGCACCCTGGATCAGATCGTGGATCTAGAGCGTCCATCCTGGGCTATCGTGTTCTTCATCACGATCGGCGAGTCCCTCTGACGCAGGGCGGCGCTGCCCTGCACCTCCCGAAGAACCTCCACAGATCCCGCTGTGTGTGGGTGATCCACGCACCGAAGCTATACAGAATGTCCATGGTCTCCTCCCCCCCCACCCAGATCCCGGGCCCCCCCCCCCGCAGGCGGCTGCGGCGCCTCGCGCTGATCGTGGCCGCCGCGGGGGGCGGGATCGCCTCCAGCGCCCTGCTCGGGGCCCTGGGGCTCGGGGCGTGGATCAGCTCTCAGGGGGGGAGCCGCTGGCTCCAGGATCAGGTCGAAGAGCGGATCAGCGACATGATGACCGGAGCCCGCCTCGAGCTCGGCGGCCTCGAGCTCCGCCCCCTGTCCGGCCTCGGTGCACACGACGTCGTGGTGCGCTCAGCCCAGGGCGAGGAGCTGCTGAGGGTCGATCGGCTCGCGGCCTCCTTCGAGCCCTGGGCCCTGCTGAAGCGCCGCGTCGAGCTGCCCCGGATCGAGCTGCAGGGGGTGACGATCACCCTGAACGCCGACGAGCAGGGCTCGATTGACTGGGCGGAGCTGTTCGGCGCTGGCTCCACCGACGCTGGGCCCTTCTCCCTGCCTGTGGAGATCGTGATCTCCGAGCTCCGCCTCGCCGGGGTCGACGTCCGGTATCACACCCCCGATGGGCTGGTCGCCCACCTCTCGGGCCTTCAGGGGGGAGCTCGGATCTCAGGCAGCGGACACGAGATCGCCCTGGAGGACGTCGGGCTGTCGGGCCAGCTCTCAGCGCCTGGTCCGCTGGCGCTGGCGGCTGAGGGGGCGCTGATCTACTCCAGCCTCGACGGCCTAGCGCTGGACGGGGTCCGGCTGCGGATCCCTCGCGGGGATCTGTCCCTTGAGGGGCAGATCGGCGAGCAGATCGCCCTGGGGATCCGGATCGACGAGCTCCACGCCGACACGCTGGCGCCCCTGGTGGGCTCCGATCGGCTCCGGGGGGACTGGGGTGGGTCCCTGGCCCTGTCAGGCACCTCCTCGGATCTGTCGCTGGTGGCCTCCCTGGGGGGCCAGGGCGACAGCCAGGGCTCCCTGGTGGCCCAGGGACGCCTCGATCTGGCTGCTGAGGATCCCACCTTCGAGCTCACCGCCGAGGTGGCCTCGCTACACCTCGATGATCTGCTCGCCCCCGTCGATCAGCCTGTGATCCTCGGTGGCGTCGTGGAGATCGCGGGCCGGGGGCTGCGCTGGCCTGACGATCTGTCGCTCGAGGGCTCCTGGCGCGGTGGCGAGCAGGAGGTCTATGGCCAACGCGTCGGACGGGTGGACGCACGGTTCTCCCTGGAGCAGGGGCAGCTCGATCTGCACGACACCTTCGTCGACGGGGTGGTGGGGCTGCTGTCGGTCGACGGGGCGGTGGATCTGGTGCAGGGGCCGATGGATGTGCGCCTCAAGGGGCAGCTGCGCTCGTCCGATCTGGTGGCCCTGGGGGCTGATGGCCTCGACGGAGACGGTGCGATCGAAGTCCGGATCACCGGCGACGTGATCGAGTCCCCCGGGCGGCTGCGGGCCCAGGGGGCGGTGCGCTATGCGCCCCTGCGCTACGACGATCAGATCGAGATCGCCGACCTCACCGGTCGGTTCGACGCCCGGATCGATGGCTCCGATGTGCGGATCCTCACCGATCTGGAGGCCGCCGGGGTCTCAGCCCCGGCGGCCTCCATCGCCCAGCTGCACAGCACCGCGCTGTCGGTCCATGTGCGTCCCTCGGGGGAGATCTCGGTCGACGGGGTGGTGGGCGGGGCCGGGGTGGTGCTGTCCGACGCGGTGACCGCGGCGGAGATCGAGGCCCAGCTCTCGATGCTGATCGCCGAAGAGAACGCCGTCGACGCCGTCGTTCGGCTGCGCGACTACACCCTGCTCGAGCGCGGGGGCAGCGACGGGGTGGCGGTCGTGGCGCTCCGGGGCGATCAGATCCGCTTCGAGACGCTGCTCGAGGATCAGGGGC
This sequence comes from Deltaproteobacteria bacterium, assembly GCA_011376105.1. Taxonomy (GTDB): domain Bacteria; phylum Myxococcota_A; class UBA796; order UBA796; genus DRPG01. The sequence goes on along the minus strand of DRPG01000242.1, from coordinate 8,676 downwards.
GCCAGGTCCTCGACACCCGGGGGGGCTACCACCTCACCCGCAGCGAGCTGTCCCTCGACGCCCTGACCTGGGCGCCGAGCCCACGCTCGAGCTGGATGCTGCAGGAGCCGGGGCACCTCACCCTGACCGACTCGGGCGTCACCGATGCCCACCTGATCATCGAGGGCAACCTGGGCCGGATCGGGCTCGAGGGCCAGCTCGGCACCTCCGGCACCCTCGATGGGCAGCTGATCACCGAGGGGCTGCAGCTCGATCTGCTCGCTGAGCTCTACCCTGAGCGGTTCTCCGGCCTGTCCGGGGCCCTGGATCTATCGCTCCAGCTGCGGGGCAGCGCAGAGGCCCCCCAGCTCGACGTCACCGTGGCGCTCACGGATCTGTACCTCGACGGGGTCGCACGGTACCTCGACGTGCAGGGGCAGGTCGCGGTCCAGGGAGGTTGGGCCCGTCCCCAGCTCGAGATCCAGGTCGCGGACACCCCGCTGGCCCATCTTAGCGGGCAGCTCCCCCTGGTGGGGGGCCTGCGCCAGCCCGGCGTCGATCTACGGCGTCCCACCGAGCTGTCGATGGCCCTGCTGCCCGGATCGCTCGAGCGCCTCTCCCAGGCGGCCCCCTCGCTGGCCGACGCAGGCCTCCCCACAGGGCGGATCTCTGCCCTCGCCGAGATCCATGGTCCCCTCGACGCCGCCGAGGTCCGGATCGCCGGGGTGATGGAGGCCGACGTCGAGGGCCTGCCCCAGGGGCGGGTCGAGTTCGATCTGCGCCGAGAGGCCGACGACCTGTGGCTCCGCAGCGACGTCCGGCAGGGGCTGCAGCAGCGGGCGATGATCGACGGCACCGCCCAGACCCGCCTGGGGGAGGTGATCGCCTGGGCGCTGGACCGCGGCCCTGAGCCCGAGCTGTACGATCCCGAGCTGTACGCCGACGCGCTGGAGATCGACACCACGCTCCTGGGCGTCCCGCTGGCTGGCCTCGCCTCCCTGCTCTCGTCCCCTGTCTCTGCGGAGGGTGAGATCGTCGGCGGGATCTCGGTGACCGGCTCTCCGACGGAGCCGGTGGTGGAGGGGGGCCTGAGCCTGCTCGAGGCTCGGATCGGAGGCCGCGTCCTCGACGGCGCCTACGCCTCTGTCGTGCCCAGCGAGCGGGGCTACACCCTCGACAGCCTGATCTCCCTCGGAGGAGGCTCGCTGGTGGTCCAGGGTGACGTGCCCATCTCCATCGATCTCGAGCAGGACTGGACCACCTGGGAGCAGGGGGCGCTGGATCTTATGGTCGATGCAGCCCAGCTACCCCTGAGCACACTGTCCGCCCTCGATCCCGACGTCCGCGGCGCAGAAGGCACCCTGTCGCTGGAGGGTTACGTCGGGGGCACCTTGTCCGATCCCAGCCCGGTGATCCAGCTCGCCCTGGAGGGCGGACGCTTCGTGCACCAGGGCCTGGGGATCTCGCTGGACGACATCGATCTCCACCTCGACATGGACAAGGACCGCGTCAGGCTGCAGCAGCTCGCCTTCAGCCCCCGCCCCGCCCGACGCCTGTCGGTCAACCCGCTGGATCTCGAGCGTGCGGGCCCCATCCCGAGGGTCGGCGCCTCGGGGACCGTGCGGCTGCAGGGCTGGCGGCCCACCGAGGTCGACGCCGACGTCGTGCTCACCAACGGCCCCTGGCTGATCTCCACCGACGACAAGGTGATCCGCACCGATGGAGCGATCGGGATCGAGGGCACCTGGCCCCAGCTGGAGGTGGACGGCCACCTGGATCTGGTCCAGGGCCGGATCGGGCTCGATCTCGCCACCCTCGAGGGTGCTGCGCCGCTGGAGCTCGACAACCGGCTGAGGGTCGTCCGGGGTCATGGCTCCCTCGAGTCCATCCAGCCCAAGGCCGCCCCCGAGCCGCCCCTGTACTCACAGTTCGACGTCGACGTCGACGTGCGGCTGCAGCGAAACCTCGTCCTGGACCTGACCCTGCCGTTCCTCGACGATCTCGGCGTGCTGGGGGCGGGGGTCAGCCGGATGGATCTGACCACCCGCCTAGGGGGCGAGGTGGAGGCCTCGCTGCAGGGGGGCGATCCCACCGTGGTGGGCCAGGTCGAGCTCCTCGATGGGCAGGTGCGGGTGCTGCAGAGCGTCTTTGAGATCGAGGGCGGCACCATCCAGTTCCCCGGGGGCTCTCCGGCGGAGAACGCCATCCTCGACGTCAGCACGAAGATGACCTCCGATCGAGCGACCCTCGAGCTGCAGATCGGAGGAACTCCCTACGCACCACACCCCAAGCTCAGCTCCGAGGAGCTGCCCGATCGGACTCAGCAGGTCACCATGCTGATCACCGGCCGGGCCCCGGACGAGTTGTCCACCACGGAGGGGGAGGGGGCGATGGCCGCGCTGGGGCAACTGCTGCTCCAGAGCCTGGTCGGAAACCAGAACCTGGGCACGTTCTCGTTCGATCCCGACGGGACGGTGCGCCTGGCGATCCCGGTGTCCCAGGACGTCCGGGTCGCCAGCACCTACGCCCCCGGGCAGCAGGAGCTGAACGAGAACACGGTCACCGCCGAGGCTGAGGTCTCGCTGGCGCGCGGGATGGTGGCCTCGGGCGGTGTCGGCGATCGGCTGGGCTGGTTCGATCTGTTCTGGGAGGTCCGCTTCTGAGCGTCGGGCGCTCGGGTGTGGTCTGCGTGCTCAGTGGGGCCCGGAGATCGCGGGAGCTCGGGATACCCAGACGATCACCCGGACGATCACCCAGCCGAGCCCACACCCAAACACCTGATGCCCTAGGTGCACATGTTCCGAATAATATTCGCTAAAATAGGATCTGATTCGAAGAGTATACGTCATAGTCTCGCTGTTTTCGAACAGGACCTGTCTTGGCGGGAGCGAGAGTCCCGAGTTTACCGGCGGAGCGCAGAGCCTCACGGGGGAGAGGCGCAAGGAGCCCAGGGCTGCCGGTGAAGCGCTGGAGGTCAGGGCGAGGCCCCGCCCGCCCGGCGTCTGCAGCTTCCGCCTCTGCACCGAGGTCCACCGCAGCCGCGCCCGCAGCGCCTGGACTGGATGTGTCGAGCCCCCCCGGGCTAGAGGGGACGGCCAATGGAGGCATGGTGAAGATCGTCTGCGCCTACTCTGGAGGTCTCGATACCTCCGTCATGATCCCCTGGCTCTCAGAGCACTATGACGCTGAGATCATCACCTACACTGGAGATCTCGGGCAGTCCGACGCGGACCTCGAGGCGATCCGGGCCAAGGCCCTGGCCACCGGGGCGGCTCAGGCTGTGGTGGATGATCTCCGGGAGCGCTTCGTCACCGAGCTCTGCTTCCCTGCGCTGAAGGGCGGGGCTCTGTACGAGGGCCAGTACCCGATGCACACCGCCCTGGGGCGCCCGCTGCTGGCTCAGCGCCTGTGCGAGGTCGCTGAAGAGCGCGGGGCCTGTGCCATCGCCCATGGCTGCACGGGTAAGGGCAACGATCAGGTGCGCTTCGAGGTCGCAGCCCAGTGCCTGGCGCCCCACCTGGAGGTGATCGCGCCCTTGCGGGAGTGGGAGCTGACCACCCGGGAGGCTGAGATCGCCTATGCACAGGAGCGTGGGATCCCGATCCCGGTCACCGCCGAGAAGCCCTACTCGATCGACGAGAACATCTGGGGTTGTGCGATCGAGTGTGGCGAGATGGAGGATCTGTGGGCCGAGCCTCCCCCCGACGTGTGGCGCATGACCGCGGATCCGGCCGAGGCTCCCAAGGGATCCACCGAGATCACCTTGTCCTTTGATCGGGGCGTGCCCAACGCCATCGACGGGGAGATCCTGCCCGCGGTCTCGCTGCTCGAGCGCCTCAACGAGCTCGCCGGTCGCTATGGGGTGGGGCGGATCGACATGGTCGAGAACCGGGTCGTGGGGTTGAAGAGCCGGGAGGTCTACGAGGGGCCCGCCGCGGTGGTGTTGCACCAAGCCCACCGAGAGCTGGAGCGGATCGTCTTGGATCGGGCCACCCAACACTACAAGATGCGCGTCGCCCAGGACTTCGCCACCCTGATCTACGACGGGCTCTGGTTTGGTCCGCTGCGTGAGGCGCTCCAGGCGTTCATCGAGCAGACTCAGGAGCGGGTCACCGGAGACGTGCGGGTCCGGATCAGCGCGGGTGGGGCCCGGGTCACCGGGCGGCGCTCGCCCTACAGCCTGTACGACGACGGGCTCGCTACCTACGCCGACGGAGACACCTTCACCCGGGAGGCGGCCGAGGGCTTCCTCGAGCTATACGGCCTGTCGTACCGCACCTGGGGGCGGGTGCGACGCGGCCAGGGAGCGAGCTGATGGCGCTGTGGGATGGTCGCTTTGCCCAGTCGCCGGCCGACGACATGATCGCGTTCTCGTGCAGCCTCGACACCGATCTCCAGATGTGGCGGGAGGACATCGAGGGTAGCAGGGCCCACGCCACTGAGCTGGCCCGGGCTGGGATCCTCACCCCCCAGGAGGCCAACGTCCTGCGGGACGGGCTCGATCGGGTGGCGGCTGAGCTGTCCTCGGGGGCCTATGTGCCCGAGGACAGCCTGGAGGACATCCACATGGCGGTGGAGGCGCGGCTGATCGCCCTCGTGGGGGACGTGGGCAAGAAGCTGCACACCGCCCGCTCCCGCAACGATCAGGTCGCGACCGATGTACGCCTGTGGATGCGGGCCCGCCTGCAGGCGCTGCACGCGGCCCTGGTGGAGCTGGTGGGGGTGCTGCTCGATCGGGTGGATCGTGACGGAGAGACGTTGATCCCCGGCTTCACCCACCTCCAGCGCGGGCAGCCGATCCTGCTGGGGCACCACCTGCTGGCCCACGCCTGGCCGATCCAGCGGGACGCACAGCGGGTCTACGACGCGTTGAAGCGGCTGGATGCCTGTCCACTGGGGGCGGGCGCGATGGCCGGCACCCCCCACCCGATCGATCGGGCCCGGACGGCTGAGGCCCTGGGCTTCAGCGCCCCCGTCCCCAACGCGATGGACGCGGTCGCGGCGCGGGATCATGTGATCGAGGCGGTCTCGGCCTGTGCCATCGCGATGACCCACCTGTCGCGGCAGGCGGAGGAGCTGGTGCTCTGGTCGTCTGCCGAGTTTGGCCTGGTGAGGCTGAGCGAAGACTATGCGACGGGCAGCTCGATCATGCCCCAGAAGCGCAACCCCGACGCGCCGGAGCTGGTCCGGGGCAAGGCCGGGCGGGTCATCGGCGCGCTGACGACGCTGCTGATCATGGTCAAGGGGCTGCCCCTGGCCTACAACCGCGATCTCCAGGAGGATCGACAGGCCCTGTTCGACGCGGTGCAGACCACCGTGCGCTCTGTGCACATCACCGCGGGGGTCTGGCGCACCCTGACGATCGAGCGGGCCCGCTACGCTGAGGCCCTGCAGGGGGACTTCCTGCTGGCGACCGAGCTGGCGGACTACCTCGTGACCCAGGGGGTGCCGTTTCGTGACGCCCACCACGTCGTGGGGTGCATCGTGGCCTGGTGTGAGGAGCAGGGGGGCGATCTGTCGTTGCTCGATGCCCAGCGCCTGACGTCCTTCCACCCTGCCCTGGGGGCCGACGCGCTGGCGTGGCTCGATCCCCGGGGGGCTGCGGCCCGGCGGCGCTCCCTGGGAGGCACCGCGCCTGAGGCGATCGAGGCCCAGGTGCAGCAGCTGCGGGCCTGGTGTCGCGGCGCGGCGGTGGTGTAGCCTCCGCCGCGGGAGGGTGCGTGCGCATCGTGGATCATCGGGGCGCGTCCGTGCGTCGGACCCGCCGCCGGACCCTGGCGGCGTTCGGGCTCACCCTGACCAACTCCACCAGCATCGTGGTGCGGGGGATCCTGGGGCGGCTCGACGCTGAGGACTTCGCCCGGGTCATCCCACGCTGGAGCAGGCAGGTCTTCGACGTCTCGCAGACCACCCTGGAGGTCCGGGGGCGTGAGCACGTGCCCGACACCCCCTGTGTCCTGCTCTCCAACCACCGCTCTCTGCTCGACGTCCCCGCGATCGTGCTCGCGTTCCCCGGTCGGGTGAGCTTCGTGGCGAAGGAGGAGCTCAGATCCGTGCCAATGTTTGGCCGGGCGATGGCGCGCTACGGGATCATCTTTGTCGATCGCGCCCACCGGGAGCGGGCGATCGCACAGCTGGCGGCGGCGGGGGAGGCCCTGCGGGCGGGGACCTCGGTGTGGATCGCCGCTGAGGGCGGGCGATCGAAGGGGGTAGGGTTGGGCGAGCTGAAGAAGGGGCCGTTTCATGTGGCGCTCCAGCTGGCGGTCCCGATCGTCCCCACCTGGATCGAGGGCACCGAGCGCGTGCTCCCCTCAGGCGCACTGCGCTCCGTCACGGGGCAGACCGTGGCGGTCCGGTTTGGCCCGCCGCTGCCCACCGAGGGGGTGACGAGGGGATCCCTCGGGGCGCTGATGCAGCAGGCCAGGAGCGCCCTGCTCGCCCTGGCCGACCCCTGAGCCCGGGCTTGGCTCAGGCCCCGGCGGCCCCGGTGTCCTCGGAGATCGGGGTGTAGGTGTACGAGGTCTCTCCCTGCAGATCGCCTGGAGGCTGCCAGTTGGCGTCCAGCGCCTCGGTGGCGACCCACATCAGCATGTAGACCTTGAAGGCCTCGAGCGCGTCCAGGGCCTGCTCTTCTTCCTTGGTGTCCCGGATGAACAGGGCGTACAGGGCCTCGTCGAGGATGTGGGGCTGAGCTCGGGCCACCTGGCGGGCCCGGGTGGGCAGGTCGTCGTCGACCGGCAGCAGCTGATCCACCAGCCCACCGATCCGGCGCTCTGCGCTCCGGACGTCGTCCCAGCTGACCTTGCGCATCCGGCCGCCCGCGAGATCGAACATCCGGAGGATGACGCCGACGAGGTACATGGCGACGCCGCCGGTGACCCCTTGCATGGACTGGGCGTTCTCTTCAACGAACCTGGACAGCCGGCGCTGATCCTTCAGCAGGCGGGTGATCGCGGAGCTGTGGTTATCGGGCTCGGCGCCGATGCCTTCGGACCAGGCATGCACGCGTTCGCGGGTAAGGAGGAGGTTGGCCAAGGTGGGCTCCAGTGCGATCGCCGCCTGTAACGCGACGCTCACCCGGGGCCTACCAGTACGCCTCGTGCAGAGCGATCTGGTACTGCTCGCAGGCGGAGTGGGCAGGAAGCCGCTGGTGGGCCCTGCCCATGGTCCCCGGCGCCAGCTGCTCCAGCTCTACCTCCCACTGCTGCTCGCCGCACTGGATCGAGGTCGAGGCGCGATCGATGGTGCGGCGGGAGGTGTTGTCGAGCTGGACCTTGACCTCGACCCGCCCCCCGGGGAAGCGGGTGAAGGTGGCCGACAGATCGACGAACGGCTTGATGTCGAGCTTGCGATCGAACGATGCCCTGCGGGTGAACACCACCTCCCGGCGATCCGCGTCGATCGACAGGTTGTAGCCGCTGGCCACGTTCAGCCCCAGCAGCCCCACCGTGTCGGTGCTGGCGCAGTCGTCGCAGGTGGCGACGGCCACGCCCTCGAGCTGGAGATCGCCGAGCCAGACCTCGTCGATCAGCACCACCTGTGCGTCGCGCTCTCCGTTGGCGGTGTGCAGCCGGATGACCGGATCGTCGGGGCCGGGGTGGATCCCGAGGCGGGCGAGGACGTCGAATGACAGCGTGGTGTAGGTGGCGCCGGTGTCGAACATCATGTCGACCTCCAGCTCCCGATCGCCGTTGGCGAAGATCACCGGCACGCTCATCCTACGGCCCTCGCCCTCGTAGGGCAGGGCGATCTGATCATCGTTGAGCATCGCGGTGGCGGGCGGCGGTGGGGGCTGGCTCAGGGCCGAGGCCTCGGCGATCTCGGGGCTGGCCACGGTGGGCTCATCGGGCAGAGAGTCTGCGATGCGCTCGGGCAGGCCCAGCCGGGGGGAGCCCAGGCCCGCCATCGCCAGCCCGGTGGCCACGGCCTGGCGCCGCTCGCCGGGGAAGTAGATCGGCAGCACCACGAACAGCCCGATGGCCCACGCAAACAGCGCAGACCCGAGCAGTAGGGAGCGCTCCCGCCGGGCCGCCAGCGCCATGCCCACGGGGGGAGCGAACACCAGCAGCATGGCGCTGGCGGTGATGGCCCAGGGGGTCGCGTGGCGGTGGATCCCGAGCCCCACGAGCATGGAGAACGGCAGCAGCGCGACGAGGACCCCGCACACACACAACGTCCAGGCCAGCGCACGCTTCAAGGCTCTCTCCGTGCTACCCATCGGCTCGCCCCCGGGGCTCCTGCCCCAGCGAACCCCTGACGGGGGGGCGGAGGGAGGATCTGTGGTCCGCGCGACCTGGTTCTGTGTCGACATCGAGTGCTCGGGGCCTGTTCCCGCCCTGTACGACATGATCTCCATCGGCGCCGTCGCGGTGATCGAAGATCCCGGGGCTGACAGCCCCGGGGCGCTGGCGCTCAAGGAGCCCTGGTACGCCGAGATCTGCCCCACCGCCCCCCGGGTCGATCCTGGGGCCATGGCGGTCAACGGGCTGGACCTCGAGCGCCTCCGGCGGGAGGGGAGCGCCCTCGCGGACGCCCTGGCCGGCCTGACGGCGTATGTGGAGGCGCACCGGGTGCCTGGCTCTGAGGCGGTCTTCGTTGGTCACAATGCGCCCTTTGACTGGTCCTTCGTGTCGTATGGGTATCACGTCGCCCAGCTGCCCAACCCGTTTGGTTACAAGGCGTTGGATACCAAGGCCT
>DRPG01000241.1 GCA_011376105.1 Deltaproteobacteria bacterium | reverse complement strand
GGGCGTCCATCGCAGCGAGGAGCTCGCGCTCGAGCTCGTCCAGGGCCTGAGCCGCGGCCCCCGAGGCCACCCCCGCCGTTGGATCGATCCGATCGGCGAGCGAGCCGAGAGGCTGTAGATCCCAGGGATGTATCGTTCGATCCTGTCGGGGGTGCGAGCCCTCCTATGCTGTCGGGGCGCGTCAGCCCCCCCCCGAGCTAAGGCCCGCCGGAGGCTCGCCCGAGGCAAGCTCCGACAGGGCCTCGGACCACAGGGCCTGAGGTGGCATCACCAGCGCACGCCCCCGGGGATCGAGCTGGAGCTGCAGCGAAGTGGGGAAGGTGACGATCCGGGGTTGGACCAGCAGCTGCGCCAGGGTGATGAACCGATCGACGTCGGCGAGGGGGCAGCGCGGCAGCGCCTCCGACAGGGCGACCAGGGAGCGCTCGCAGCGCTGCTCCCTGGGGGCTCGTGCGCTGTCGATCAGGGCCGAGGCCGCCCCTGGACACCGCCAGCCCTCGTCCCCGATCCATTGGATCAGGACGTCGAGTTGCTGCTGGGGATCGAGGGCGTCGAGCTGCGAGCGGACCTGTGCGGCGAGGCCCGGATCCGGGAGCGCAGGCAGCTGCAGCGGCTGCAGGGAGCGTGCGACGAGCCTGGGACGATCGAGGCCCGCGAGCTGCAGCTGCTCGAACAACACCACGATCTGCCAGACCCGGACCTCCGGATCCACGAACACGTTCACCACCCCCGACGGATCCCCGCCGGGCGCCACCGCCAGCACGGCCAGGGCCTCCGCGATGGGCTCAGGCTGCCACGGCACCCGGGCGCCACCTCCGACGGCCACCCCCTCCACCGTGGCCGCCACCGCAGGCGCTGCCTCGAGCCGCCGTGGAGGGAGCGCCACCAGGGCCAGCGGCACGTCCGGGGCCCCCGCCCACGCCGCCTCAGCCCCGCAGACCAGGGACATGTGCTCCCGTGACACGCTCGCCCCCCGCAGCCCCGCACACCCCAGGCTCAGGGCGAGCAGCGACGATCCCACACAGCCTCTGAGACAACGCATTCCCCAACCTATCTAGACGGCGCCATCTAGACGGCGCGGCCCGCCGACGCTGGATACGACCCGGGACCTCGCTGGAGCGCCCGTGAGTCAAGATCCACTGCTTCCCCTCCGCGATCAGCTCGCCCTCGATCGCACCGAGCTCGCCAACCGACGCACCTGGCTCGCCTCAGCCCGCACGGCGCTGGCGATGTTCGTCAGCGGAGTGAGCTTCCTCTCGATCTTCGAGATCGACTGGGTGAGGGTCGCCGGCTGGACCCTCGCCACCCTGTCCGCGCCGGTGCTCAGCCTGGGCTACTGGCGCTTCTACCACAAGCACCGCCAGCTGGTCCGGCTCGAGGCTGAGGCTCGGCGCGCGGCGCTCCAGGAGGCTCAACAGCCTCCAGCCTGAGGCGCTCCTGGGTGAGGGTCCAGTCTTTTCGTTTTTGGTTAAACACCCCTCTCGTGATCCGAGGAGGGGCTCAGCCGAAAGAGCACACGGCAATCACCCTACCCATGGAGCCGACATGGCGTTGACCGTCAGAACCAACCTGACCTCGATGACCTCGATCTCGCACCTGAACATGAACAACCAGAAGCTCTCGAGCTCGCTGGCACGGATCAGCTCGGGGATGCGGATCAACAGCGCGGCGGACGACGCTGCGGGCCTCGGTGTGGCTGAGAACCTCGACGCAGCGGGCCGCAGCCTGCGGATGGCGATGCGCAACACCAACGACGGGATCGCGGTGGTGCAGACGGCGGAGGGCGCAGCCAACGAGGTGGCGAACATCATCAAGCGGATGCGGGAGCTGGCGGTCCAGTCCTCGTCGGAGACCCTGGAGAACACTGAGCGTACCTACATCAACGACGAGTTCTCTGCTCTGTCCACCGAGGTGGATCGGATCGCCAACGTCACTGAGTTCAACGGGCTGGCGCTCGCCGACGGCACCAACGCCACCCTCGACGTCCAGGTCGGCATCAACAACGTCGCGGCCAACGATCGGATCGCCATCACCCTGGGGGATCTGACCGCGGCGACGCTGGGCGTG
>DRPG01000240.1 GCA_011376105.1 Deltaproteobacteria bacterium | reverse complement strand
GGGCCTGAGCGGGCGGCGATCACCCCCAGCAGCCAGGATGCGTCCTGGAGCACGAAGGGGTCCGGCCCCTCGGTCGGCAGGATCTCCCGGGCCTCCTGGTCCCGCCCCAGGGCCAGCAGGCAGCGCCCCCGGGTCAGCCTCGCCTCGTCGTCTCCTGCGTCCTGCAGCAACAGGGCCGCCTCTCGACAGCGCCCCTGCTCGGCCTGGATCATGCCCTGGGCCCTCCGGGCCGCAGGGGCGCCCTCGGCCTCCGCCAGCGACCAGGCCCTCAGCGCTCCGGCGGTGTCTCCCAGGGCGTGTCGGGCCTCGGCCTCGGCCACCAGGAACTCGACCACCGGCAGCCGCTGGGGCAGGGCCTCGGTGTAGTCCAGGGTCTGCAGCGCCTCGGTGCTCCGGCCGGTCTGGACATACAGCCGGGTCAGAGCCGCCAGCGCTGCTGGATCGTCGTGCCCCAGCCGGGTGTGCACCGCGATCGCGCGGAGCTGCAGCGCGAGCCCCTCGGCCGGCAGCCCCAGCTCGGCCAGCAGGGTCGCGGTGCGCTGCAGCAGCTCTGGATCCGCCGAGAGCAGATCCAGCTCGGGGCGCCAGCACGCGGTGAAGAACGCCACGTGATCAGCGGTGCGGCCCTCACGATCGAGCATCTCCAGGCGCTGGCGACACACGTCCACCAGGCGCTCGGGCACGTCCGAGCGCCTCGCTTGATCTGGGAAGCGGTCCCACAGCAGGTTGAGGTGCTCCGCCGCCAGCTCTGGATCGCCGTAGGTCTCGGCCAGCTGGGCCAGCAGGTAGTGGGCCTCGGCCGCTGCAGGATCGTCGCGATCGGTGGCCTCCAGCAGCAACGGGATCCGCGAGGCCCACTCGGAGGGGCCGTCCTCGAGCATCTCAGCCATGCGGACCCGCAGGGTCAGCCGTGCCTTGAGCCGGCTGTCGTGGGCTGCGGCCTTGGCCCAGGCCTCCCGCGCCCCGGGGAGCTCTCCGGTCGCGTAGCGCGCGTCGCCGAGGCTGGCGTGGACCCAGGGTTAATCCATGCTGTAGGCCAGCGCCTCAAGGATCTGTCGGGCCTCGGCGTGGCGGTGATCCTGCTGCAGCAGCTGGGCCGCCAGCAGTCGGTGGGAGGGCACCAGGCTGGCCTGCTCCAGGGCCCGACCCACCGCGGTGGGGGACGGCGTGCCGTCCTTGAGGGCGACGGCGCCCAGGCAGACCAGGACCGCCACGTCCTCTGCGCCGTTATCAGCGGCCATCCTGCACAGCTCGCGGCTCCGCTGGGTCCGATCGAGGACCAGCTGAGCCCGGGCGGTGGCCAGGGCCACCGCGGGGACGTCATAGGGGACGTCGCTCGCCAGCGTCTCCTCGAGGTAGAAGGCGGCCTCCCGGTACCAGCCCAGGCCGAGGTGCTCCAGGCCCAGGTGGTAGCGGGTGGCCGCCTGACGCGCCGGGTGATCGTGCAGCGCGAGCTCCATCCGGTAGGCGTCCACCGCCGGCCAGCCCTGTAGCTTCGACAGCTCGCGCCCCCGGATCCGCCAGACCGGGAGATCCTGGAGCACCAGATCGGGCCTGAGCTTCAGGGTCGAGGCGTCCCCCCGCAGCGGAGACAGGGCCAGGGGGGGCGGTGGAGCCGGCAGCCGCTGCGGTGGATCGTCGAGCAGCTCGCGCAGGGTGGGGGCCTCGGGCACCTCGATCGTCCCTACCCGCCCCGGCCGCAGGCGCAGGACCAGCTTGCCGGGGATCACCTGGGGCACCACCACGATCTCGGGGCGCTCCACATACAAGGTCACGAACCACGTCCCTCCACCGATCGAGACCACCTCGATCTCCGAGAGGTGGCGGGCGGTCAGGCCGTCGAGCTGTCGATCCAGGGGGACCCGGTTACGGCGGACCATCACGTCGATCCGCAGTGGATCCGAGCGGGGGTGGACCACGACCTCCGCGTCGGGGCTGGCGGAGAACGCGATGATGCCCTCGGCGGGTGCCAGCCCCAGCAGCAGGGGCAGGCTCAGCAGCAGGGCCAGCAGTGCTCGAGGGGCCCTGATCACAGCCGGACCGCCAGCCCCAACCCCCCCCGCCAGGCCGCGAGATCGAAGCCCGCTCCGCCTGGCTTCTGGATCCGCCTGGCGCCGAACACCTCGAGATCGACGCCCTTGATCGGGGCGTCTCCGACCAGGGAGGGCTGCACCAGCCCCAGATCGAAGCGGAGCCCCGCCCGGAGCTCCAGCGCAGGCCGTGCCCCTCGGGTGATCGTGAGCCCCTGGGCGTTGGCGGGGTGTCGCTCGGCAAAGCCGGCGAGGGTGAACCCGAGCCCTAGGTAGGGATCCAGGGGGGCCTCAGGGGCAGGGAACACAAGCTCCCCCAGCAGGGTCACCGGCATCAGCTCGAAGATCTGATCCGGGTTGTCGTCTGCCTCCATCCTCCGGTAGGAGAAGTCGACGTCCACGGCGATCGGCCCGAAGAGATCCACCACGACCCCGGCCCCGCCCATCAGCGCGCCGGTGCGGTAGACTGCTCCGATCGAGGGATCCGCCCAGGACTCGGCCACCCCGCGGGCGACCAGCAGGGTGTCCGCGTGGGCGAGGCCGACGCTAGCGATGAGCGTCCAGAGCACGGCGTCTCTCCTTTGCCTCCTGCTGGAAGACGAACGCGACGATCAGATCGCGCTCCTCCCCACGGAGATCGCAGAAGTGGATGTGGGCGCCGGCGGGGCGCTGCTCGACGCGGGCGCGGACCGACAGCAGGTGGGGGACGTCCCGGACGTCCAGCGCGAGGTGTACGGTGACCTCCTGGCCATCGATCCAGGGTCCGGTGCGCTGCAGATCGAAGCCATCGGCTCCGATGGAGATCAGCTCCGAGGCGAGCTCGATCCCTGCGTCCCGCAGGGCCAGGGTCCGGGTCAGCCGATCGACGGTGCGCTCAAGGCCTGCGACGGCGTCCATCGCAGCCCACAGCGCGTCCCGTACCTCGAGCTGGGCTCGACCGACCCGGGCCGCCACCGCCCGGGCCCGATCCGCCAGGGGGGTCCCCCGTGCGGGCAGGAGCGGGATCTGCTCGGGATCCTCGATCGGGATCAGGGCGAGCTGCACCACGGCCCGGACGTGGTGGTACTCGCTCACCGGAGCTTCCTGCGCAGCATCCACAGCAGCACCAGCCAGCTGCTGGAGAGCGGGGATCCTCCGAGATCACAGTGGCATCCTCCCACCTCGCCAGCGAGCTCAGCAGCGGAGGGGCCGCGTGGGGACGCCCCGGATCCTCCGGGGAGGGAGGCGGTGCCGGTGGCGCCGGTGTCGATGGGGTCGGCGGTGGTGCCGGTGGCGCCGGTGTCGGTGCTGGTGCTGGTGCTGGTGCCGGTGCCGGTGCCGGTGCCGGTGCCGGTGGTGGTGGTGGTGCCGGTGTCTCCGGAGCCGGTGGTCGAGCCGGGCTGCCCGGGACTCCCCGAGCCTCCGGTGCTCCCGCTCCCGGCGGGTGAGATGGCCCACAGGGGCGGGACGAGGGCGAGGTAGAGCAGGGGGATCATGACCGAGGCATCGGTCGTGGGCACGAGTGCTTGAGGGCGGATCGGTGCGATCTCTCCCGGAGAGCGCCCGGTCCCGGTGGCTTGATCGGCCACGTCCCTTCCCCGGGTGTGGTGCTGGGTGTGGTGCTGGGTGTGGTGCTGGGTGCGCTGGCGATCCAGTGGCGTGGTGCGCCTGGGGGGGGGCACGCCGCTCGATCAGGCGACGCGGTTTGCTCGCTGAGCGCGCCGGGCGCCCTTGAGGCTCCCATAGCCCCGCAGCGCCCTACGCCCCTTCGTCACCCTGCGCAGCGCGGCCCCCGTCGCCTTCAGATCGGCGCGGGTTCGCTCGGACAGGGCTTGGATCACCTCGAGCAGCTGCCCTGCGATCTCGCGGGTCCCGGGGGGAGCGCTGCGCATCTGCACCGCCAGCTCGGCCACACGGGCCGGATCCAGAGGGCCCTCCGCGGCGAGCAAGGCCCGGCCCCGCTCTAGCAGCTCAGCGGGGCTCATGCTGCGCTCGGAGGCTCGCTCAGGGCCTCCTCCCAGCCCTCCAGCAGGCGGGTCAGGGTCCGGCGCACCGGTCGGAGGAGCTGGGGATCCCGATCTCTGCTGGCGCGCACCAGCTCAGCGAGGGCCCAGCTGTACAGAGCGCTGAGCCGGGAGACTAGCTCCGGCGCGGCGTCGGCGTCGAGGGCGCTGGCCAGCTCGGACACGATCGAGCGCACGTGGTGCAGATCCGTGATCCATCCTGGATCGTCTGGGGGGAGCTGTTCGACCCGCGTCAGGCGGATCACGCTCTCTCGCAGCAACAACACCAACAGCTGCTCGGGGGAGACCCCCGCGCGGGCCTGGCGATAGCGTGCGATGCCGTGGACCATCATCTTCTCCTTAGGGGGCCGCGGGTGCGGTGAAGTAGGAGCTGAGGAACAGGGTCGTGGTCTGCAGCTCGGCCATGGTGGCCTCCATCGCCGTGAACTGTCCACGCAGCGTGTCGGCCTGGCTCGCCAGGCGCTCCTCTTCCTCGTCGATGCGCTCCTTGAGATCGTCGATCGAGTCCTGCAGGGAGTCCTGCCGGCTCGACAGGGTGCCCGAGTCCGGATCGACGAACACGTCGTCGATCTGGGTCTGGATCGTCGCCAGCGCGCCCGTCTCGGAGGTCAGCAGCCCGACCACGTCGTCGAAGCTGGCCGCGAGCGCCTCGCTCAGGGCCTCGGTGTCGAGCTCCAGGGTGCCGTCCTGCTGGGTCTCGATCCCGATCTGGGCCAGGATCGACAGGCTCGACTCGGGCACGGTGTAGGGGTTGGAGACCAGGCTCCCGAGCTGATCGATGGTGCGCCGCGCGGTGCTGTCGCCCACCAGGGGCCCCTGCAGCCCGACCTCCTGGTTGAACACCGTGTTTTTGGCGTAGTGATCGATCACCTCGTTGTAGCTGTCGACCAGGGCCTGGACCTGCTCCTCGAACGCGGTCTGATCCAGGGCGACCTCGACGGGGGCCGGGCCGAGCCCGGCCTGCTGCAGGCTCAGGGTCAGCCCGGGGATGGCCTTGACGTCATTGCTGGAGGAGTAGACGTCCAGCCCGTTGACCGTCAGGTGGGCGTCTGCGCCGGCCTGGATCTCGGTGAAGGCGGGCACCGTGCCCCCCGCCAGCCCGGAGGTGTCGAAGGACAGGGTGTTGGTGGCTCCCGAGTCCTGGGACTGGACCACCAGCTTGTAGGGATCGGTCGCCGATCCGGTGTTCAGCACATAGGCGCGGATCCCGTCCACCGCGTCCAGCGCCTCGGCCAGCCCGCTGAGGGAGTCGTTGGTCCCGTCGATCGTCACGTCGTTGTCGACCCCCGCCACCGTGACGGTCAGGGTGCCCTGGGCGATCGTGCCCATCGCGGAGGCGTCGGCGAAGCCCTGGCTGGCCTCCATCTCCGAGGCCGCCAGCGACAGCACGTCCACCTGGTAGGTCCCGGGGGCCACGCCTTTGCTGGTCTCGGCGGTGAAGCCGACCCCCTCGGCCACCGTCGCGGTGTAGGTGTCGGTGATGTCCGACTGCACACCATCGATCGCATCTGAGAGATCCTCGAGCAGGGACGACAGCTCGGACAGCTTGTCCAGCGAGGCCTGATCGGCCTCCAGCTGCTGCTCCATCTGGTCCTTGTTTGCAGCAGAGGCTGTGAGGATGGCGTCGATCAGCGAGGTGGTGTCGAAGCCGGAGATGATTCCGTCGATGGTCACAGACATGGGGGGTTCTCAGGGCTCGAGAGCGAGTGGGATAGATCGGAGACAGACAAGCGGGTCGCCCCGCCCCGTGGGGACGGGGCGGGAGCGGGGGCGGGATCAGTTGATGAGCTGTGCGGCCTGGGCGTTGATGTTCTTGGCCTGGGCGAGCACGGCCACACCGGCCTGCTGCATGATCTGTTGCTTGGCCATCTCCGCGGACTCCGCCGCGAAGTCCGTGTCGCGGATCTGCGACTCGGCGGCGGCGAGGTTCTGGTTGTAGTTATCGAGTGAACGGAAGGCGGACTCAAGGCGATTCTGAGTCGCACCGAAGGTGGAGCGGTACTGGTTGACGCTGTCGAGCGCGGTGTCGAGCCCCGCCAGGGCGCCCTGAGCGCCGGCCGCGGTGGACAGATCGATGCTGCCGGTGTCCACGCCCAGCGTCGCCGCGGTCAGATCCCCCAGGGTGATGGCGATCCGATCGTTGGCCGCGACGTTGTTGATGCCGACCTGGACGTCGAGGGTGGCGTTGGTGCCGTCGGCGAGCGCCAGCCCGTTGAACTCGGTGACGTTGGCGATCCGGTCCACCTCGGTGGACAGGGCGGTGAACTCGTCGTTGATGTAGGCGCGCTCGGTGTTCTCCAGGGTGTCCGACGAGGACTGGACCGCCAGCTCCCGCATCCGCTTGATGATGTTCGCCACCTCGT